>NZ_JBEYWV010000032.1:0-122779 GCF_040644575.1 Streptomyces sp. NPDC046939 | reverse complement strand
CGCGGCGCGTTCCTGTAGGCCCGCGCCGACGGTGTGGAGCAGCGCCATCTCAGGGGCGCGGGGAACTGCGCGACCAGCCACGACGTATGCCGCACCGGCGACGGCACACCCACCCCGACGGCGCTACACCCGCTCCACGATCGTCGCGATCCCCATCCCGCCCCCGACGCACAACGTGGCCAGCCCGTACCGGAGGTCCCGCCGCTCCAGTTCGTCGACGAGCGTGCCGAGGATCATCGCCCCGGTCGCCCCCAGCGGATGCCCGAGCGCGATCGCCCCGCCGTTGACGTTGACCTTGTCGAGCGACAGCCCCATGTCCCGGACGAAGCGGAGCACCACCGCCGCGAACGCCTCGTTGATCTCGACCAGATCGATGTCGTCGATGGTCAGCCCCGCCTTGGCGAGCGCCTTGCGGGTGGCGGGCGCGGGCCCGGTCAGCATGATGGTGGGCTCGGAGCCGGAGACCGCGACGGAGACGACCCGCGCGCGCGGCGTCAGCCCGTACCGCTCCCCGACCTCGCGGGAGCCGATGGCGACGAGGGAGGCGCCGTCGACGATGCCGGAGGAGTTGCCCGCGTGGTGGACGTGGTCGATCTTCTCGACCCAGTGGTACTTCTGGAGCGCGACCGCGTCGAACCCGCCCAGCTCACCGATGTCCGCGAAGGACGGCTTGAGCTTGGCCAGCGAGTCGGCGGTCGTGCCGGGCCGCAGGAATTCGTCGCGGTCCAGGACGGTCAGGCCGCTGCGGTCCTTGACCGGGACCACCGAGCGGTCGAACCGCCCGTCCTTCACCGCGGCGGCGGCCCGTTCCTGGGAGAGCGCCGCGTACTCGTCCACGTCGCGCCGCGAGAACCCCTCGATCGTGGCGATGAGGTCGGCGCCGATGCCCTGCGGCACGAACCCGGTGTCGTAGTTGGTCATCGGGTCGGCGAACCAGGCGCCGCCGTCGGAGGCCATCGGCACGCGTGACATCGACTCGACGCCGCCGGCGAGGACGAGGTCCTCCCAGCCGGAGCGGACCTTCATGGCGGCGAGGTTGACGGCTTCGAGGCCCGAAGCGCAGAAGCGGTTCTCCTGGACACCCGCGACCGTGTCGGGCAGCCCGGCCGCGATCGCCGCGATGCGCGCGATGTCGGAGCCCTGGTCGCCGACGGGCCCGACGACGCCGAGCACGATGTCGTCGATCGCGGCGGGGTCGAGGCCCGGGAAGCGCGCCTGGATCTCGTGGATGAGGCCGACGACCAGGTCGATCGGCTTGGTGCCGTGCAGGGAGCCGGTGGCCTTGCCCCGCCCGCGCGGGGTGCGGATCGCGTCGTAGACGTACGCGTCAGTGGTCACGGGAGTGCCTTTCGGAGCGAGCGACAAAGAACGACAGTGAGGGTCAGGAGAGCAGCGAGCGGCCGATGATCTCCTTCATGATCTCGGTCGTGCCGCCGTAGATGGTCTGGATGCGCCCGTCGGTGAACGCCTTCGCGACGCGGTACTCGGTCATGTACCCGTACCCGCCGTGGAGTTGGAGGCAGCGGTCCGCGACCCGCTTCTGGAGTTCGGTCGCCCACCACTTCGCCATGGAGGCGTGCACGGCGTCGAGCGTGCCCGCCGCGTGGTCCTCGATGCAGCGGTCGAGGAACGTACGGGTGACGGCGCACTCGGTGGCCATCTCGGCTATCTCGAACCGGATGTGCTGGAGCTTGGCGAGCGGGCGCCCGAAGGCCTCGCGCTCCTTGACGTACGCCGTGGTGATCTCCAGGAGGTGTTCGGCGGCGGCGATGGCGGCGACGGCGATGCCCATGCGCTCCTGGGCGAGGTTGGTCATGAGGTGGAGGAACGCGCCGTTGAGTTCGCCGAGCAGATTCTCCTTGGGGACGCGTACGTCGTCGAAGAACAGCTCGGCAGTGTCCTGCGCCTTCTGGCCGATCTTGTCGAGGTTGCGGCCGCGCGTGAAGCCGTCCATGCCGCGTTCGACGACGAGCAGGGAGAGGCCGTGCGCGCCGCCGTCCTGCGTGGTCTTGGCGACGACGATGACGAGGTCGGCGAGGATGCCGTTGGAGATGAAGGTCTTGGAGCCGTTGAGCAGCCAGTGGTCGCCCTTGTCCTCGGCCGTGGTGCGGATGGCCTGGAGGTCGGAGCCCGCGCCGGGTTCGGTCATGGCGATGGCGGTGATCGTGGAGCCGTCGCAGAAGCCGGGCAGCCAGCGCCGCTTCTGCTCCTCGGTGGCGAGGGAGGTCAGGTACGGGCCGATGATGTCGTTGTGCAGGCCGACGGCGAGCCCGGCGGCGCCCGCGCGCGTGAACTCCTCGGCGAGGACCGCGCTGTAGCGGAAGTCGGCGTTGCCGCCGCCCCCGTACTCCTCGGGGACGGCGAGGCCGAGGAGCCCCTGGCGTCCGGCGGCGAGCCAGGCCTCGCGCGCGACGATGCCGTCCTTCTCCCACTGCTCGTAGTGCGGGGTCACCTCCTTGGCGAGGAAGGTGCGGACGGTCTCGCGGAACGCCTCGTGCTCGGCGCTGAACAGGCGTCGCTCCATGCTCGCGATCAACTGCCTTTCCTAGAGGTGCCATACATCTCAGAAGCGGGGATCAGGTCGGGTACATCCCAGTCGCGGGCCACCTCCGCCGTGTGGGCACCCGGTCGCGCCGGGCCCGTGCGGACGGCGGTCGGCGTGTCCGAGAAGCGCGGCGCGGGGGCGGGCTGCGTGATGCCCTCGTGGTCGACGAAGGTGGCGCGGGCGGCGAGGTGCGGGTGGGCCGGGGCCTCGCGCAGGGAGAGGACGGGCGCGGCGCAGGCGTCGGAGCCCGCGAAGACGTCCGCCCATTCGTCCCGCGTCCGTTGCTTGAAGCGGGCGGCGACAGCGTCGCGCAGCTCGCCCCAGCGGGCCAGGTCGCCGCGCGCGGGCGCCACCTCGGTGAGGCCCATGAGCCCCATGAACTCGTCGTAGAACCGCTGTTCGAGGGCGCCGACCGCCATGTACTGACCGTCGGCGGTCTCGTAGGTGCCGTAGAAGGGGCAGCCGCCGTCGAGGAGGTTGGCGCCGCGCCGGTCCTGCCAGCCGCCGGCCGCGAGCATGCCGTGGATCATCGCCGCGAGGTGCGACGTGCCGTCGACGATCGCCGCGTCCACGACCTGTCCGGCGCCGGTGGCGCGCGCGTGGTGGAGGGCGGCGAGGACGCCGACGACGAGGTAGAGGGCGCCGCCCGCGTAGTCGCCGACGAGGTTGGCGGGGACGGTCGGCGGCTCGTCCGGTTTGCCGATCATGGAGAGGGCGCCGGTGACCGCGATGTATCCGATGTCGTGCCCGGCGCGCTGGGCGAGCGGGCCGTCCTGGCCCCAGCCGGTCATCCGGCCGTAGACCAGCTTCGGGTTGCGGGCGTGGCAGGCGTCGGGGCCGACGCCGAGGCGCTCGGTGACGCCGGGCCGGTAGCCCTCGATCAGGACGTCGGCCCGCTCGGCGAGGCGCAGCACCGCCTCGGCGCCGTCCGGGCTCTTGAGGTCGACGACCACGGACCGCTTGTTGCGGTTGGTGACGTCGTACGCGGGGTCGATCGCGAGGCCCGTGCCGCCGGGTCTGTCCACCCGTACGACGTCGGCTCCGAGGTCGGCCAGGAGCATCGCGGCGAACGGTCCCGGGCCGATCCCGGCGAGTTCGACCACGCGCACCCCGGCAAGCGGGCCGTCGCCGGTATCCGTGCCTGCCACTGCCATCCGGCTACGCCCCCAGTCTGTGACACAACTGATGTAACACCAGTGATGCTATGAACCCGTCCCGGTCAGCACAACCCCCCAGCGAGCAAGCGCTCAGTCAATTTGCGACGCGCCCGGGCCCGGCGCTGACCCCGGCGTCCGCGCGCGCTAGCCTCGCCCCCACCGACGTAAGGGGTGTCATGGACAGGTCTGGTAGCGCTGGTGCGGCCGGGCGCCGCACGGACAAGGGCGCGGACAGGGCGTACGACGTGGTCCTGTTCGGCGCGACCGGCTTCGCGGGGGTGCTGACCGCCGAGTACCTCGCGGCGCACGCCCCGGAGGGGCTGCGCTGGGCGGTCGCAGGCCGCGACATGGCCAAGCTGGAGCGGCTGCGCGAGCGGCTGACCGGCATCGACCCGGCGTGCGCGGTGCTCCCGCTCGAACGCGCGGACGTCGCCGACGCGGCGTCCCTGCGCGAACTCGCCTCCCGCGCGCGCGTCATCGCCACGACCGTCGGACCGTATCTGCGCTACGGGGAGGCGCTGGTGGCGGCGTGCGCGGAGGCGGGCACCGACTACGTGGACCTCACGGGCGAACCGGAGTTCGTGGACCTCATGTACGTGCGCCACGATGCCCGCGCGCGGGAGACGGGCGCCCGCCTGGTGCACGCGTGCGGCTTCGACTCGATCCCGCACGACCTGGGCGCGTACTTCACCGTACGGCAGTTGCCGGAGGGCGTGCCGCTGCGGGTCGACGGTTTCGTGCGGACGAACGCGACGGTCTCGGGCGGCACCCTCGCCACCGCCCTCAACCAGTTCGGGCGCGCACGCCAGATGCTCGCCGCGCGGCAGGAGCGCCGCCGCCACCAGCCGCGTCTCGTCGGCCGCACCGCGTACGCGCCGACGGGAGCGCCCCGCTACGCCAAGGAGGTCGACGCGTGGGCGGTGCCGCTGCCCACGATCGACCCGCAGGTGGTCCAGCGCTCGGCGCGCGCCCTGGAGCGGTACGGCCCGGACTTCCGCTACCGGCACTACGCGGCGATGCGCACCCTGCCGTTCGCGGTGGGCGGCGTCGCGGTCGCCGGGGCGCTGTTCGCCGCCGCGCAGGTGCCGCCCGTACGGCGCTGGCTGAGCGGCCGCCTCGAACCCGGCGACGGGCCCGACGAGGCGCGCCGGGCCAAGAGCTGGTTCTCGGTGCGGTTCGTCGGCGAGGGCGGCGGGCGCCGGGTCTACACGGAGGTGTCCGGCGGCGACCCGGGGTACGACGAGACCGCGAAGATGCTGGCCGAGTCCGCGATGTGCCTCGCTCAGGACGAACTGCCCGACACCGCGGGCCAGGTGACCCCCGCGGTGGCGATGGGGGACGCCCTGATCGACCGCCTCCAGAAGGCGGGGCTCACGTTCCGCGTGGCGGCATCGGTCACCGCTCCGTGAGGCCGAGCAGCGCGTCCCGGCACAGCCGGTCGGCCCGGCGGGTCGTCTCCGGGACGCGGTAGGCGGGGGTCAGGGCGAGCGTGTGCGCGCACGCGTTCGCCAGGGAGACCCGGTGGCCGACGGAGACGTACACGGGCTTCACGCCGTCACGGGTGCGCAGGGCGCGGCCGACCTCCTCGTCCCCGTCGTCCGCGAGCAGCGCGGCGGCGCTCCCCCGCTCGCGCCCCAGCTCCCCGTGCGTGAAGACGAACGGGTTCTTGGCGACGCCGATCGTGGGCAGCCCCGTGACCACGCCGAGGTGGCTCGCGAGGCCGAAGCGGCGCGGGTGGGCGAGCCCGTAGCCGTCGCAGACGACGAGGCCGGGGTCGGTGCGCAGCGCCTCCAGGGCGCCGAGGACGGCCGGTATCTCGCGGAACGCCAACAGGCCCGGCACGTACGGGAAGGCGACGCGCCCGACGGACGTGGCCTCCTCGATCACGTCGAGCGTGGCCGCGTCGAGGACGACGGCCGCCGCGGCGACGACATCGCGCGCGTCGTCGTAGGCGACGTCGATCCCCGTGACCGTGCCTGTCCCGGGCGGTGGCCCCGTCTCGTCGAGGACGACGCGGTCGCGCAAGGCGTCCTGCACCGCGCGTGCCGCCGCCTCGTCCGCCGGCCAGCCTTCGGGGACCCCCGTGATCGTCTGCATCCGACCACCCTAAGAGGCGGCCGGGTTCTCCCACGTCCGCGGCTTCCACAGGCCCGAGCGGCGCAGGGACTGCGGGCAGTGCAAATAGATGGCGTCGATGTCCACGAGCAGCGCGAGGGCGGGGCGTTGCCCCTTGACCGCCATGGCGTCGAAGAAGGGCGCGTCGGTGAGGACGCGGGCGCGGCCGTTGACGCGCAGGACCTCGGTGGCGCCGGGGATCAGGAACAGCAGGCCCGCGTGCGGGTTCTCCAGGACGTTGTGGAAGCTGTCGCCGCGCCGGTTGCCCGGCCGGTCCGGGAGGGCCAGCGTGGTGTCGTCGACGACGTGGACGAAGCCGGGGCCGTCCCCGCGCGGTGACACGTCGCAGTTGCCGAGGGCGTCGGCGGTGGACAGCAGGCAGAACGGGGAGCGGGCGATGATGCTCCGGTCCAGCTCGTCGAGGCGCGGGTGGACCTTGTCGATGACGACGGGGTGCGGTTCGCCCAGGATCTCGCGCAAGAGGTCCGCGGAGCGCAGCTCCACGTAGCCGGTGTCCGTGGTGTGCAGCAAGCCAACTCCAGGATTCGTACGGGCCTCCGGCCGCGACCGCAGGGTGCCCGCCAGAGTGGTTGTCGCGTGAACATTATCTGATGTTAGGTTAGCCTCACCTAACGCCGGAACGCGCTGTTCCGGTGCCGGCCGCCGCGCGGCCGGACTGCGGAGACGGAACGGAACCGGGGCGGGCGAGCGTGGCAGGGCGAAGAACGGGGCGGTTGCTCCTCGGGCTCGGCGGGGTCGCCCTCGTCCTCGTGGCCGCCGTGGCGCTCAGCCTCGGCGTCGGCTCGGGGCACGTGCCCCTCCCCGACGTCGTCGACGGCCTCCTCCGCCCCGACCACGGCGTCCGCGCGCAACTCGTCGTCCGTGAGGTCCGGATGCCGCGCACGGCGGCCGGGCTCCTCGCGGGCGTGGCGCTCGGCCTCGCGGGCGCCGTCATGCAGGGCGTCGCCCGCAACCCCCTCGCCGACCCCGGCCTGTTGGGCGTCAACGCCGGGGCCTCCGTCTTCGTCGTCCTCGCCATCAGCGTGCTCGCCCTGACCGAGCCGCGGCAGTACATCTGGTTCGGCTTCCTCGGCGCGTGCCTCGCCGCCGTGCTCGTGTACGGGGTCGGCAGCCTCGGCCGCGAGGGCGCCACCCCGGTCAAGCTCGCCCTGTCCGGGGCCGCCGTCGCCGCCGCGCTCTCCGCCCTGACCAGCGCGATGCTGCTGACCGACAGCAAGACCTTCGACCAGTTCCGGTTCTGGCAGGTCGGCTCCCTCACCGGCCGCGAGGACGGTGTGCTGTGGCAGGCGCTGCCGTTCGTCGCCGTCGGCGCGCTGCTGGCCCTCGCGCTCGGCCCGCGCCTCAACACGCTGGCCCTCGGCGACGACACGGCGCGCGGGCTCGGGCAGCGGATCGCCCTCGCGCGGATCGGCGCGGCGGTGTGCGTCGTGCTGCTGTGCGGGGCCGCCACGGTCGTCGCGGGCCCGATCGCCTTCGTCGGCCTGGCCGTTCCGCACGCGGCGCGGCTGATCACCGGGCCCGACTACCGGTGGATCCTCCCCTACAGCGCCCTGCTCGCGCCCGCCGCGCTGCTCCTCGCCGACGTCACCGGCCGGCTGATCGCGCGGCCCGGCGAGGTCCAGGTCGGCGTCATGACGGCCGCGCTCGGGGCGATCCCGTTCGTCCTGCTCGTGCGGCGCAGGAAGACGGTGGAGCTGTGAGCGGCGGCGTACCGGCGGGGGCGGTGGCCCGGGTGTCGGCCGTACGACGCCGGGGGCGCGCCCGGTCCACGGCGGTCGGCGGCGGCCTGGTGCTGGCCGCGTTCGCCGCCCTGTGCATCTCGCTCAGCGTCGGCGACTACACCATCCCGGTGCCGGACGTGGCCGCCACGCTGCTCGGCGGCGGCGACGGCGGAACACGGTTCGTCGTCCTCGAACTCCGCCTGCCCCGCGCCCTGCTCGCGCTGCTCGTCGGCTGCTGCTTCGGCCTCTCGGGGGCGGTGTTCCAGACCCTGCTGCGCAATCCGCTCGCGAGCCCCGACGTGATCGGGGTCAGCTCCGGCGCGGGCGCCGCCGTCGTCCTCGCGGGCGGGCTCGCCGGGCTGAGCGGGACGCCGCTGTCGTTCGTGGCGCTCGCCGGGTCCCTGGCCACGGGGACGGCGGTCTATCTCCTCGCCTGGCGCAAGGGCGTGAGCGGATACCGGCTCGTCCTGGTCGGCCTGGGCATCGGCACGGGCCTGACGAGCGTGATCTCGTACCAGATGACACGCTCCGAGGTCACCGAGGCGCAGACGGCGTTCCTGTGGCTGGCGGGCAGCCTCAACGGGCGCTCCTGGCCGCACTTCTGGCCGCTGCTCGCCGGCGCGGCGCTGCTCGTACCGCTGACCGCCCTGGCCGCGCGGGCGCTGCCCGCGCTGCAACTCGGCGACGACACGGCGGGCGGGCTCGGCGCCCGCGTCGAACGGGACCGGCTCGCCCTGCTGGCCTGCGCCACCGCCCTCGCGGGCGTGGCCACCGCCGCCGCGGGCCCCGTCGGCTTCGTCGCCTTCGTCTCGCCGCCGATCGCCCGCCGCCTCGTCCCCGGGCAGGGCGCGGCGCTGCTGCCGTCGGCCGCCACGGGCGCGCTGCTCGTCCTCGTCGCCGACTTCACTGCGCAACACCTGATCCCGGGCACCCAGTTGCCGGTCGGCATCGTGACGAGCGTGATCGGCGCGCCATACCTGCTGTGGCTCCTGGCCCGCTCCAACCGCGCGGGGCAGGGCGGTTGACGTGCGCCCCGCGGCGAGACAGGACCGACCGGACGACCCGCTCAAGCCCGCACCACCCCGGGGGCCGGAACACGTCCTAACGCCCTTCAACAGCCGCACCGGTCACGGCTGCCAACCGTCACACCCGCCCCACCGTCACCCGTCACACCCGCGACACCGTCACACCCGCCACACCCCACCCCCTGACCTCACCCGCACCCCATGACGCCCCGCCCCGCACCCCCCGACCACAAGGAGACGACGACCCCCGTGGCTTCCGTGCACAGCTTGCAGGCCCGTGGTCTCGCGCTCGGTTACGGCGAGCGCCGGATCGTGTCCGGTCTCGATGTCGACATCCCGGCCGGGCGGATCACCGTCGTGGTCGGCCCCAACGCCTGCGGCAAGTCGACCTTGCTGCGCGCCATGGCCCGGCTCCTCACCCCGACCGCGGGCACCGTGCTGCTCGACGGGCGCAGTGTGCACGCCATGTCCACCAAGGATGTGGCCGCGGTACTCGGCGTGCTGCCGCAGACCCCGGTGGCGCCCGAGTCGATCACCGTCGCGGACCTGGTCGGCCGGGGCCGCTACCCGCACCAGGGCTGGTTCCGGCGCTGGACGCCCGCCGACGACGAGGCCGTGGCCACCGCCCTCCACGCCACCGACGTCCTCGATCTCGCCGAACGCTCCCTCGACGAGCTCTCCGGCGGCCAGCGCCAACGCGTCTGGATCGCCATGGCGCTCGCCCAGGAGACCGACGTACTGCTCCTGGACGAGCCGACGACCTACCTCGACATCAGCCACCAGCTCGACGTCCTCGACCTCCTCACCGACCTGAACCGGGAGCGCGGCGTCACCCTCGTCGTGGTCCTGCACGACCTCAACCTCGCCTGCCGCTACGCCGATCACCTCGTCGCGATGAAGGACGGCCGGATCGTCGCCGAGGGCGCGCCCTCCGACATCGTCACGGAGTCCCTGGTCGAGGAGGTGTTCGGGCTGCGCAGCGCCGTCGTCCCCGACCCGGCGTCCGGCACCCCGCTCATCGTCCCCATGGGGCGCCACCACATCAGCGCCACCACCCCGCGCAACTAGCAAGACCCAACTAGCAAGACGCAACTGACAAGACGCAACTGACAAGACGCGACCAGCAAGAAGAGAGAGCCCCTCATGTCCTCCCCCACCACCCCCCGCTCCGGCCGCCGCGTCCTCGTCGGCGCCGTCGCCCTCGCCCTGGCCGGTTCACTCGCGGCCTGCGGCTCGGGCTCGGACGACGAAGGCAAGGACACCGGCGCGGCACAGGCGGGCGCCGGCGCGTTCCCCGCCGAGGTCTCCACCAAGTTCGGCACGGTCACCGTCAAGGAGCGCCCGAAGCGCGTCGTCGCCCTCGGCTGGGGCGACGCCGAGACCGCCCTCGCGCTCGGCGTGCAGCCGGTCGCGGCGAGCGACTGGCTGGCGTTCGGCGGCGAGGGCGTCGGCCCCTGGGCCGAGGGCAAGTACGACAAGGCGCCGCAGCGGATCGGCACCTTGGAGCCCGAGTACGAGAAGATCGCCGCGCTCCGGCCGGACCTCATCCTCGACACGAAGGCGAGCGGCGACAAGACCCGCTACGACACCCTCAGCAAGATCGCGCCGACCGTCGGGGTGCCGAAGGGCGGCGACCAGTACAAGATCTCCTGGGAGAAGCAGACCACGATGGTCGCGCGGGCGCTCGGTGTCCCCGAGAAGGGCGAGAAGCTGATCGCGGACACCGAGAAGCAGTTCGCCGACGCCGCCGCCGCGCACCCCGAGTTCAAGGGCAGGACCATCACCGTCGGCTCCCGTACGGCCTCGTCCTGGGGCGCGTACGTGCACGGCACCGGGCGTCTGGACTTCGTCGAGCGGCTCGGCTTCACCAACAACCCGGAGGTGGAGAAGAAGGCGGGCAAGGCGTTCTCGGTGCCGGTGTCGGAGGAGAACCTCCAGATGCTCGACGCGGACCTGATGGTGATGGCGCCCATCGGCACGACCGCGAAGAAGATCACCTCGGACCCGCTGTTCGCGTCGGTCCCGGCGGTGAAGAAGGGCCACGCGGTGGTCTTCGACGACAAGGACCTCAGCTCGGCGTTCGCCACCGACTCGGTGCTCTCGGTGCGGTACGCGCTCAAGAACGTGGTGCCACTGTTCTCGGACGCCATCAAGAAGTGAAGGAGGGCACCGGGAGCGCTAAATGCGGCTGCCCGCCGTCGTGTCGGAGGACAGCCGCTGGGCCGCGTACACCGGCACGACCGACAGCAGGACGAGGACGACGGCGACGACGTTGACCACGGGTGCCTGCTGCGGTCGCGCCATGTTGGAGAAGATCCACAGCGGCAGGGTCTGTACGCCGGGGCCCGCCGTGAACGTCGTCACCACGATCTCGTCGAAGGAGAGCGCGAACGCGAGCAGCCCGCCGGCCGCGAGCGCCGAGCGGGTCAGCGGGAACGTGACGTCGCGGAACGTGCGGAAGGGCCCCGCCCCGAGGTCCATGGCCGCCTCCTCGTAGGAGCCCTGGAGCCTGCGCAGCCGGGCGGCGACGTTGTTGAAGACGATGACGACGCAGAACGTGGCGTGCCCGACGACGACCGTGAACAGGCCGAGCCCGATCCCGAGCGGCTCCAGGACCGTACGGAACGCGGTGTTCAGCGCGACCCCCGTGATGATGCCCGGCAGCGCGATCGGCAGGACGACGGCGAACGAGACCGCCTCCCGGCCGAAGAACCGGTACCGGGCGACCGCGAAGGCGACGAGCGTGCCGAGGACGAGCGCGATGAGCGTGGCGCCGAGCCCCGCCTTCACCGAGGTCCACAGCGCGTCCCTGGCGCCCGCGCTGTGCCAGGCGTCGCGCCACCAGCGCAGGGTGAGTCCGCTCGGCGGCCAGCCCGCGCTCCGGTCCCGGTTCAGCGAGTTGACGACGACCAGGAGCAGCGGCACGTAGAGGACGGCGAAGCCGGCGCAGGCGGCGGCGCGGAGCGCGATGCGCGCGGGGCGGGACAGGTGCACCACGGGCTCCCTACGGCTCAGAGGCTGCCCAGCGCGCCGGTGCGGCGCACGGCAAGGAGGTACAGGACGATCACGGCCACCGGCACGGTCCCGAGGGCGGCGGCGAGCGGCAGGTCGAGGGTGATGTTGGCGTAGACGACGTTGCCGATGAGCTGGGTCTTCCCGCCGACGATCTGTACGGCGATGTAGTCGCCGAGGCTGAGCGAGAAGGTGAAGACGGAGCCCGCCGCGACCGAGGGCAGGACGAGCGGCAGCAGCACCGTGCGGAAGGTGTGCCAGGTGCGGGCGCCGAGGTCGGCGGAGGCGTCGAGCAGGGCTTCGGGGACGCGTTCGAGCCCGGCGTGGATCGGCAGGATCATGTACGGCAGCCAGAGGTAGGTCAGGACGAGGACGGCGGCGGTGAGTCCGTAGCCGGGCCCGTCCAGGCCGAACGGGGACAGCAGCCAGTCCAGGAAGCCCCCTTCGGCGAGCATCACGCGCCACGCGTACGCCTTGACCAGGTAGCTCGCCCACAGCGGCGTGAGGATGGCGACGACGAGCAGCGGGCGCCACCGGGGGCGGGCGACGCGCGCCGTGCAGAAGGCGATCGGGAAGGCAAGGACGACGCACAGCGCCGTGACGGCGAGTGCGACGCCGACGCTGCGGAGGACGACCTGCCGGTAGACGTCCGTCGTGAACAGGGTGCGAAAGTTGTCCAGGGTCCAGGTGCGCACGATGTCCGAGGTGAACGGGTCCGTGGTCCACAGGCCCGACAGGAACAGCACCGCGAGCGAGCCGAGGTAGGCGACGACGAGCCAGGTCAGGGGCGCGGCGAGGAGCAGCGCGAGCCGCAGCCGGGGGCTGCGGTGCAGCGCCCCGGCGGCTTTTCCGGTGCGCATCTCAGCCCTTGATCTCGGTCCACGCCTGGACCCATTTCGCGTACGGCACGCACGTGACGTCGGTGCGGCCGTCGAGGCACTGCGGGAGGGGCGTGGTCCAGAAGTGGACGCGCTTCCAGTAGGCGGCGTCGTCGGCGTGGTACGTGGCGCAGTGCTGCTTGTCGGCGGTCTCCTGGCACGCCTTCGCGTTGGCGGGGGCCTCGCCGAAGTACTCGGCGACCTGGGCGTTGGCCTTCGGCGAGACGATCCAGTCGAGCCACTTGTAGGCGCAGTTGGGGTGTTTGGCCTTCGCGGAGACCATCCAGGTGTCGGACCAGCCGGTGGCTCCCTCCTTCGGCAGGACGGCCTTGACCGGCGCCTTCTCCGCCTGCGCGGTGTTGACGATGACCTGCCAGCTCGTGCCGATGACGGAGTCGCCGCTCTTGAAGGCGGAGATCTCCTTGAGGTAGTCGCTCCAGTACTCGCCGATGCTCCGGTTCTGCCGCTTCAGCAGGCCGACGGCGGCGTCGAACTGCTTCTGGTCGAGCGCGTACGGGTCCTTGATGCCGAGGCCAGGCTTGGTCTTCATCAGGTACAGCGCGGCGTCGGCGAGGTAGATCGGGGAGTCGTACGCGGTGACCTTGCCCTGGTGCGCGGGCGCGTCGTCGAAGACGGCCTTCCACGAGTCGGGCGCCGGGCTGACCTTGTCGGTGCGGTACATGAGGAGGTTGGCGCCGCGGCCGTGCGGGATGCCGTAGGCGACGTTCTTCACCGAGTTCCACGGCTGCATCTTCAGACCCGGGAAGACGTCCTTGTAGTGGGGTACGAGGTCGGTGTTGACCGGCGCCGCGTCGCCGGAGGCGATCAGGCGCAGGGAGGCGTCGCCGGACGCGGAGACGGCGTCGTACTGGCCGGTCTTCATCAGGTTGACCATCTCGTCGGAGGTTCCGGCGATCTTGGTGTTGACCTGGCAGCCCGTCCGCTTCTCGAACGGGGTGACCCAGTCGGCCTTCGGGTCGTTGGAGCCGTCCTCGGCGTATCCGGCCCAGGCGATGAGGTTCACCTGGCCCTCGGTCCTGCCGAGCGCCGCGGGCGCGGACATCTTCGGCGGGGTGAAGCCCCGCCCTCCCGGCCCGCCCTTGTCGTCGTCCCCCGAGGATCCGCAGGCGGTGACGAGCAGCAGTCCGCCGACTGCGGCGGCCAGACACGTTCGGGTTGCGCGCACGAGGTCTCCCTGTCGGTCGGTTCGCGTGGGTCGCTCAGGGTTTCCGGCTCAGTGGGACGTTGTGCCGCCGGTGCCAGCGCAGCAGGACGCGGCTGCCCGGCAGGGCGAGGGCGTCGGAGGCGGTGGTGTCGAGGTTCTGCCGTACGACGACGAAGCGGGCGCCGGCGTCGGTGTCGACGACGACGCGGGTGCTGTCGCCGAGGTAGACGGCGTCGGTGACGGTGCCGCGCACCTCGCTGTGGTCGCGGCCCCCGACGCCCGCGCCGCCCGCCGGGTCGCCGTCGGGCAGGAGCCTGATCTTCTCCGGCCGCACGCCGAACGTCCCGGGTTTGCCCGCGATCAGTTCGGCGGCGGCGCCGGTGAGGGTGTTGGAGGTGCCGACGAAGGACGCGACGAACGGGGAGGCGGGCGCCTCGTACAGCTCGCCCGGCGTGCCGACCTGTTCGACGCGGCCCGCGTTCATGACGGCGATCCGGTCGCTGAGCGCCAGCGCCTCGGCCTGGTCGTGGGTGACGAGCACGAAGGTGATGCCGACCTCGCGCTGCAACTCCTTCAGCTCGCCCTGCATCTGCTCGCGCAGTTTCAGGTCCAGGGCGCCGAGCGGTTCGTCGAGGAGCAGCACGCGGGGGCGGACGACGAGGGCGCGGGCGAGCGCGACGCGCTGGCGCTGGCCTCCGGAGAGCTGCCCTGGCCTGCGCGCGCCGAACCCTTCGAGGCGGACGGAGGCGAGCGCGGCGCGGGCCCGCTCCGCCTGCTCCCTGCGGCCGACGCCGCGCACCTTCAGCCCGTAGGCCACGTTCTGCTCGACGCTCATGTGCGGGAACAGGGCGTAGTCCTGGAAGACGGTGGTGACGTCGCGCTCGAAGGGGGCGCGCCGGGTGACATCGGCGCCGCCGAGGGCGACGGTGCCTCGGGTCGGTGTCTCGAACCCGGCGATCAGGCGCAGCACGGTCGTCTTGCCGGAGCCCGAGGGGCCGAGCAGTGAGAAGAACTCGCCCTCGGCCACGTCGAGCCCGACACCGGCGACGGCACGCACGTCACCGAAGGACTTGTGCACATCGCGCAGCGCGATCGCGGGCATGGCCATATGCGTAGATCATGCACACTTCAATCAGCCCCACAAGACCGCCGACGGCGCGCCGGTCCCGTTCGTGGCGCAATCGGAATGGTGCGCGGAGCGCTCAGCGCAACCCGTGTCCCATGCGCGCCACGCGCCCCTTCTCCCCCGCCGCCCAGCAGGCGCCGTCACGCGCGCAGTCGACGGTGTCGTACGAGCCCGGGTCCACGGTGCGCCAGGTGCGGCCCGCGTCCGTGGTGAGGTCGGTGCCGGTCGGGCCGACGGCGAGTGCGGCGGTGCGGCTGTGCGGGAGCCAGGCGACGCCGGAGCGGTAGGCGGGCGGCGGCCGGTCCGACGGGGCCCAGGTGCGGCCCCCGTCGCCGGTGGTCGCGGCGGCGCGCGGCGAGGGGTTGCCCGCGGTGTAGTCGCCGCCGACCGCGATGCCGTGGGCGCGGTCGCGGAAGGCGAGGCCGAAGACGCCGCGGGCCGGGTCGCCCGCCGGGACCGGGGTCTCGGTCGCCGTCCAGTTCAGGCCACGGTCGCGGGAGTGCAGGACGCGGGCGGTCGCGCCGCCTCCGGTGGCGAGCCAGACGTCCTTGGGGCCGGACGCCACGAGGCACTGCCCGGACGCGGCGAACCCGGCCTCGCCCGCCTGGGCCTCCGGCATCCCGGCGCTGGGCAGGACGCGCCAGGACCGGCCGCCGTCCCGGGTCGACAGGATGCGGAACTTCCCGTCGACCGGGTCGCTCATCGCCAGGCCGTTGCGGTGGTCGAAGAAGGTGACGCAGTCGTAGAACGCCTTCGGGTCGGGGTTGCGGAACGACTCCGTCCAGGTCGCGCCGCCGTCGTCCGTGCGGTAGACGCGGGACGCCTCGCCCTCGCCGATGGCCAGGACGACGGCGCGGCGCGCGTCGAACGCCTCGATGTCGCGGAACTCCAGCGCCTCCGCCGCCGCGCCGGGCGGTGAGACCGGCCTCCATTGCGCGCCGCCGTCCGTGGTGCGCAGCACCGTGCCCTTCGACCCGGCGACCCAGGCGGTGCGCCGGTCCACGGCGGCGAGGCCGCGGAAGCGGGCGTCGGTGTGCGTGTCCGTGAGCTGCCAGCGGGGGGTCGGCGCGTGGGCCGCTGCGGGGCCCGGCGCGGCGCCCAGCGCGAGGGTCACCGCCACCCCCGCGCCCATGGCCATCCGTCCCAGGAGCCCCGCGCTTCTCGTGACTCTCCGTATGCCCGTACGCCTCAGATCCGTCATGGCGCGGGGAGCGTAGTCCACCATCCGAGTGGCGTCCAGATCACTCTGATTGAAATCGGTGACAGAGGTCACTCGTCTTTCGTCCGGCTTCAGGTGCACGGAGTTACCCGTTCCGCCGTCTATTCAAGTGAGGCCGTCCGTCCGTCGTAGTCCGTGCAGTCGTCCCTAGGAGCAGGCGTTGTCCACCCTCATCGAGCAGGCCGTAGAGGCCCGAATCGTCGCCGCCGCACCCCGCATGGCCAGCATCCCCGCGACCCTCGGCTACGACGTGCGCGACCCGTTCGCCGTCCGCATGTCCTTCCCGGCCGCCGCCACCCTCGAAGGCGTCGACGTCTGCTGGACGTTCGCCCGCGACCTGCTCGCCACGGGGGTGCGGGAGCCCGCCGGCCTCGGTGACGTCCGCGTGCGGCCCTACGGGTACGACCGCACGGTCCTGGAGTTCCACGCCATGGAGGGCACGGCGATCGTGCACATCCGCACCGGCGAGCTGGAGCGCTTCCTCGCCAGCACGAGGGCGCTGGTCCCGGTCGGCGAGGAGTCCCTCCACGTGGACGTGGACAGCGACCTGGCGGAGCTGCTGGGACAGGCGTGAACCGTTAATCGGTTGACGCGCGGCCGGGGCGGTTCCTAGCGTGTATGGCGGTTCTGTTGTCGTCGATCGGAGTAGGACGTTGCTCGTCTGAGGTTCTGAGACACCGCGCATGTCACGCCGCGCACGTGCACCCGTACGTGCCTTCCCGCGTCCATGTCGCTGTGCGAGACCTCGGCATCCGAGCCCGAGCCGTCCTCCCCGCGCCGTCGCAGACCCTTCTTCTTGTGGCCCCGGCTTTCTCCGCGGTGTCTCGAACGTGTCGCACCCGTCACCGTTCGCACCGAGCCACCGCGAGGCCCGTATGTCCCTGTCCTCCCCCGCCCACGCCCACGGCCCCACGTCCGTCGCCGTCACCGGTCTCTCGTACGCCTGGCCCGACGGTACCGTCGTCTTCGACGACCTCCAGGTCTCCTTCGGCCCGGGCCGTACCGGGCTCATCGGCGTCAACGGGTCGGGCAAGTCGACCCTGTTGCGCCTCATCGCCGGTGAGCTGACGCCCGCCGACGGCACCGTGCGCGTCTTCGGCGACATCGGATACCTGCCGCAGAACGTCGCCCTGGACACCACCTCCCGGGTCGACGAAGTGCTCGGCATCGCCGGGACGCGGGCCGCCCTGCACGCCATCGAGGCCGGTGACGTGCGCGAGGAGCACTTCACCGCCGTCGGCGACGACTGGGACGTCGAGGAGCGCGCCCGCGCCACGCTCGGTGAGCTCGGGCTCGACCACATCGACCTGGACCGCACCATCGGCGAGGTGTCGGGCGGCGAGTCGGTGCTCCTGCGGCTCGCCGCGCTGCTGCTGCGCCGCCCCGACGTCCTGCTGCTCGACGAGCCGACCAACAATCTGGACCTGCACGCCCGGCAGCGGCTGTACGCCGCCGTCGAGCGCTGGTCCGGCGTGCTCGTCCTCGTCAGCCACGACCGTGAACTCCTCGACCGCGTCGACCAGATCGCGGATCTGCGCGGCGGCGGGATCACCTGGTACGGCGGGAACTTCTCCGCCTACGAGGAGGCCCTCGCCGTCGAGCAGGACGCGGCGGAGCGCATGGTGCGCGTCGCCGAGTCGGACCTCAAGAAGCAGAAGCGCGAACTGTCCGACGCCCATATGAAGCTCGCCCGCCGCAAGCGGTACGGACAGAAGATGTGGGACAGCAAGCGCGAGCCCAAGATCGTCATGGGCGCGCGCAAGCGAGCGGCCCAGGTCTCCGCGGGCAAGCACCGCATCCTGCACGAGGAGAAGCTCACCGAGGCCAAGGAGCGGCTCGACGAGGCGGTGGAGGCGGTGCGCGACGACGACGAGATCCGCGTCGACATGCCGTTCACCGCTGTCCCGCCGGGCCGCGACGTCCTCACGCTGCGCGATCTGCGGCTCGCCCACGGGGCGCGGGTGCGGGGCGCGTTCGAGCTGCGCGGGCCGGAGCGCGTCGCCCTCATCGGGCGCAACGGCGCGGGCAAGACGACGCTGCTGCGCACGATCGCCGGTGATCTCGCGCCGGTCGAGGGCGAGGCGACGGCCCATGTGCCGCTCCGCTTCCTGCCGCAGCGCCTCGACGTGCTCGACGACGGGCTGAGCGTCGCGGAGAACGTGGCCCGGTTCGCGCCGGACGCCACCAACAACCGGATCCGGGCCCGGCTCGCCCGCTTCCTGTTCAAGGGCGC
This sequence comes from Streptomyces sp. NPDC046939, assembly GCF_040644575.1. Lineage (NCBI taxonomy): Bacteria > Bacillati > Actinomycetota > Actinomycetes > Kitasatosporales > Streptomycetaceae > Streptomyces > Streptomyces sp. NPDC046939. Next base: position 104,562 of record NZ_JBEYWV010000032.1, on the reverse strand, counting down.
GCGGGCCGACCAGCTCGCCGCGACCCTGTCCGGCGGCGAACGGTTCCGCGCGACCCTGGCCGCGCTGATGCTCTCCGAGCCGGCGCCCCAGCTCCTCATGCTCGACGAGCCGACCAACAACCTGGACATGGCGAGCGTCCGCCAGCTGACGACGGCCCTGGAGTCCTACGAGGGCGCCCTCGTCGTCGCCAGCCACGACCTGCCGTTCCTGCGGTCGATCGGAGTGACCAGATGGCTTCTGCTCGACGGAGCGCTGACGGACACCGAAGCCCCGTAAACATGACAGAACGTGTCGGGTATCCGCCCTAGCGTCGAACCATGCCGAGCACAACACCGAACACGACACCACCTGCCCACCCGTACCTGCGCATCGTCGGAGCCCGCGAGAACAACCTCCAGGACGTCACCCTCCGCATCCCCAAGGAACGCCTCACCGTGTTCACGGGGGTGTCGGGGTCGGGGAAGTCGTCGATCGTCTTCTCCACCATCGCGGCCGAGTCACAGCGTCAGCTCAACGAGACGTACCCGTGGTTCGTCCGCAACCGGCTGCCGAAGCACGAGCGGCCGCACGCCGACGCCCTGGAGGACCTCTCCCCCGCGATCGTCGTGGACCAGCGGCCGATCGGCGGGCACTCCCGGTCCACCGTCGGCACGATGACGGACGTCTACTCGGTGATCCGCGTGCTCTTCTCGCGGTGCGGGACGCCGAGCGCGGGCCCGGCGACCGCGTACTCGTTCAACGACCCCAGCGGCATGTGCCCCGAGTGCGACGGGCTCGGGCGCACGGTCCGCCCCGACTACGACCGCATCCTCGACCCGGCGAAGTCGCTCGCGGACGGCGCCGTGCTCTTCCCGCCGTTCGCCGCCGGCACCTGGCAGGGCCAGACGTACACCAACACCACCGACCTCGACACGCGCAAGCCGGTCGGCGAGTTCAGCGCCGCCGAACGGGAGTTCCTCCTGCGCGGGCGCGGGGCGCGGGTGAACGTCGACAACACCGGCGGCAGCCGCGACATCGCCTTCGAAGGGCTCGCCGACCGGTTCGAGCGGCTGTATCTGAAGCGGGACCTGTCGACGCTCAGCCAGCGCACCCGCGACATGGTGGAGCGGTACCTGACCGAGGGGCCCTGCCCGCTGTGCAGAGGCGCGCGCCTCACCGCCGCCGCACTCGCCACCCGGGTCGGCGGTCACTCCATCGCCGACCTCACCTCCATGGAGGTCAGCGAGCTGATCCCCGTACTGCGCCGCCTCACCGAGGGGAAGGACCCCGATCCGGTCGCCGTGCCGATCGTCGCGGCCGCCGTCGCCGCGCTCTCCCGCATCGAGGCGATCGGGCTCGGCTACCTGAGCCTCGACCGGCCCACGTCGACGCTGTCCGGCGGCGAGGGGCAGCGCCTGAAGACTGTGCGGCACCTGGGGTCGAGCCTGACCGGGATGACGTACATCTTCGACGAGCCGAGCGTCGGCCTGCACCCGCGCGACGTGGGGCGCCTGACCGATTTGCTGCTGCGCCTGCGCGACAAGGGGAACACCGTCCTCGTCGTCGAGCACGACCCGGATGTCATCGCCGTCGCCGACCACGTCGTCGACATGGGCCCCGGAGGCGGCGCCGACGGCGGGCGCGTGGTGTACGAGGGGCCGCCGGAGGGATTGCGGCGGGCGGCGACCCTGACCGGACGGTGCCTGCGGCGCACGGGCGGCGTGAAGGAGCGCCCGCGCCGGCCCACCGGCGCGCTGCACGTCAAGGACGCCGCGCTGCACAACCTCAAGGACGTGTCCGTGCAGGTGCCGACCGGTGTGCTCACCGCCGTGACCGGGGTCGCGGGCTCGGGCAAGAGCTCGCTCGTGTCGGGGGCGCTGTGCGCCGCGTACCCGGACGCGGTGGTCGTCGACCAGTCGTCCATCGGCATCTCGGCGCGCTCCACCCCGGCGACGTACCTGGGCATCATGGACACCGTACGGAAGATCTTCGCCCGGGAGACGGGCGCGGAGCCGGGGCTGTTCAGCTTCAACTCGGCCGGGGCGTGCGCCACCTGCCAGGGCCGCGGCGTGGTATACAGCGACCTCGCCTTCATGGACCCGGTCACCACCCGCTGCGACTCCTGCGACGGGCGGCGGTTCGGCGAGGAGGTGCTGCGGCTCACGGTGCGGGGCCGCAGCGTCGCCGACGTGCTCGACATGACGGCCGCCGAGGCCCTCGACCACTTCGGCGGCGCCGACCCGGGCGAGGAGGCGCTGCGCCGTCGGCTGCGCGCCCTGCGCGACGTCGGTCTGACCTATCTCACGCTCGGCCGCTCCCTCAGCACCCTCTCCGGCGGCGAGCGCCAGCGCATCAAACTGGCCACGCATCTGCACCGCACCGCCGCCACCTACGTCCTGGACGAACCGACCACCGGGCTGCACATGGCGGACGTCGACGGGCTGGTGGCGCTGCTCGACCAGCTGGTCGACGCGGGCAACACCGTGGTCGTCGTCGAGCACAACCTCGACGTGATCCGGCGGGCGGACTGGATCATCGACCTCGGCCCGGAGGGCGGGCGCCACGGTGGCCGGGTCGTGTTCGAGGGGACGCCGGCCGAACTCCTGCACGCGGACGGCTCGTTCACGGCCGAACACGTACGGCGTGTCGTGTGACGTGCCTCTCAGTCTGGTTTGCGGGGCTCCTGATGTGACATCGACCCTTTATCGAGCGCTTAACCTACGGCAACGTAACCTACGACACCGTAAGTAATACCGCTCGCTGTACCTCCGTCCCCCAGGAGCCCCTGTGACCGTGATCTCTCCCCGCCTCGGCTCGTCGACCACATGGACCGACGCCCGCCTCCTGCACGCACTGGAGGAAGTGGTCGAGAAGGAGCTGAACCGGCACCTCAAGGTCGCCAAGGACTGGATGCCGCACGAGTACGTACCCTGGTCCGACGCTCGCAACTTCCCCGGCTTCTTCGAGGACGGCGAGGCCTGGGACAAGGAGCAGTCGCAGGTCACGGAGATCGGCCGGACCGCGCTGATCGTGAACCTGCTGACCGAGGACAACCTCCCCAGCTACCACCACGAGATCGCCTCCCTGTTCGGCCGGGACGGCGCCTGGGGCACCTGGGTGCACCGCTGGACGGCCGAGGAGGGCCGGCACGGGATCGTCATGCGCGACTACCTCCTCGCGTCGCGCGCCGTCGACCCGGACAAGCTCGAGAACTTCCGCATGGCACACATGAGCGAGGGCTTCGAGTCGGACAACGGGCACTCGATGCTCCACTCGGTCGCCTACGTGGCGTTCCAGGAGCTCGCGACCCGGATCTCGCACCGCAACACCGGCCACCAGTCGGGCGACCCGGTCTGCGACCGGATGCTGGCGCGCATCGCCACGGACGAGAACCTGCACATGGTCTTCTACCGGAACCTGCTGAAGGCCGCCTTCGAGATCGCCCCCGACCTGACGATGCGGGCCGTGCGCGACGTCGTCGTCAACTTCCGCATGCCGGGGCACGGCATCCCCGGCTTCGAGCGGGCGGCGGCGCAGATGGCGATCGGCGAGGTCTACAACCTGCGCATCCACCACGACGACGTGCTCCAGCCCGTGCTCCGCTTCCTCAAGATCATGGAGATCGACGGGCTGGGCCCCGAGGGTGTCCGGGCCCAGGAGGAGGTGGGTCTGTTCATGAACGGACTCGACAGCGAGGCCGCCAAGTTCGACGAGAAGCTGGCCGCCCGCAAGGCCAGGCTCGCGGCACGGGCCGCCCAGGGCTGACGGTTCCGGCGGCGGTGCGCTGGCACACCCGTCCGCACCGCCGCGCCCCGCGCACCGCAGTGTCGATAACGTCCGTGATAGCTTCTAACGGAAGCTGCCGGCCGACGCCTCTGGCCGATCCGGACGGCGTACTCGACGGAAGGCGGTCGCGGCCGTGCCCGACACGAAGAGCCCGCGCGAGCGGTACCGCGCCCAGGTGCGCGCGGAGATCAAGCAGCACGCCTGGGAGCAGATCGCGACCGCCGGCGCCTCCGCGCTCTCCCTGAACGCGATCGCCAAGCAGATGGGCATGAGCGGTCCCGCGCTCTACCGCTACTACGCGGGCCGCGACGAGCTGATCACCGAGCTGATCCGGGACGCGTACCAGAGCCTCGCCGACACCTTCCGCGCGACCGAGAAGGAGGTCGCCGCCCTCGCGCGGGCGCTGCGCGGCTGGGCCCTCGCCGACCCGCACCGCTACTTCCTGGTCTACGGCACCCCCGTACCGGGGTATCACGCGCCCGACGACATCACCGCCATCGCGTCCGAGATCATGGCGCCGCTGCTCGACGCCTGCGCGGCGCTGGCCTACGACGAGGAACCGGCGCCCTTCGACACGCACATCGAGGCGCACCGGCAGTGGGCGGAGGGGCATCAGGTCCCGCCCGCGGTCCTGCACCGGGCGCTGTCCGTGTGGACGCGGCTGCACGGTGTCCTGTCCCTTGAGGCCGCGGGGCACTTCACCGGGATGGGGTTCGACCCCGGGCTCCTCTTCGAGGCCGAGCTGGACAGCCTGCTCTGACGCTCCTGCCGGGAGGGCTCAGGCCAGGCCCGCCGCGATCGCGCGGCGCACCGCGTCCGCCCGGTCCCGGATGCCCGCCTTGGCGAACAGGTTGTTGATGTGCGTCTTGACCGTGGCCTCGCTGATGAACAGCTTCTCCGCGATGGCCCGGTTCGGCAGGCCCTGGCCGATGAGGGTGAGGACCTCGCGCTCGCGGGGTGTGAGGTCGGCGGGGAGCGACCCGGGGTCCGGCGCGGCCGGGCGGGCCGTCCTGACCGTGGCGAGCAGCCGGTCCTGGACCTCGCGGTCGAGCACGGACTGCCCGGCGGCGGCCGCCCGGATGGCCCGGACGATGTCCTGGCGCCCGGCGTTCTTCGTGAGGTAGCCGCGGGCCCCGGCGCTCAGCGCGGCGAGGATCGAGTCGTCGTCGGCGAAGGTGGTCAGCACCACGACCGCGACCTCCGGATGCTCCTCGCTCAGCCGCCGGGTCGCCTCCGTGCCGTCCATGACCGGCATCCGCAGGTCCATGAGGACGACGTCGACCGGGCCCGCGCCGTCGACCGCCGCGAGGACCTCCGTGCCGTCGGCGGCCGCCGCGACCACCTCGATGCCCTCGGTCAGGCCGAGCACCGCGGCGAGGGGCTCCCGTACGGCGGCCTGGTCGTCGGCGACGACCACCCGCAACTGGCCGCCCCCCGCTGCCTGTTCACCCGCTCCGGCTTCGCTCATTCCGGGATCACCGCCTCCACCTGCCATCCGCCCTGGTCCGGCCCCTCGACGACAGGGCCCGCCGTGATGGTGCCACCCAGCAGGGCGACGCGCTCGCGCATACCGATCAGCCCCATGCCGCTGCCGCCGCCGGTGGCGCCCTCGCGTGTGCCGGGGCGGTTGACGACCCGCAGCGTGGTCGACGCGGCGGCGAACTCCAGCTCCACCCGGACCTCGCCGCCGGGCGCGTACCGGGCCGCGTTCGTCAGCGCCTCCTGGGCGATCCGCAGCAGGTTCTGCGTCACGCGTGCGGGCACCTCGCGGACGGTCCCCGTGACGGTGAGCGCGTCCCGGTGGCCGGACGACTCGACCATCGCCGTCAGGCTCTCGACCAGCGGCAGGGCGTCCTCGCGCAGCGCGTGCACCGTCCACTGCGCCTGTTTCAGGCTCTCCTTGACCATGCTGTGCGCCTTGTCGTTGGCCTCGCGGACCCGGTCCAGGTCGCCGGTGTCGAGGAGGGCGTCGGCGAGTTCCAGCTGCATGTTGATCCCGGCGAGCGAGTGCGCGAGGACGTCGTGCACGTCCCGGGCGATCCGGCCGCGCTCGGTGAGGACGGCGGTACGGGCCTCGGCCCGCGCGGCGCGCTCGGCGGACTCGGCCGCGTCGATCGCCGCCCGGATCGCGCGGTGGCGGCTGCGGTTGACGACGCCGATCACGACGGGGACGCCGGTCACGAGTCCGACGACGTACGGCAGTTCCTGGTAGCCGGGGCCGATCCGGAGGAACAGGACGCCGCCGCACAGCAGACTGCACCCCAGCGCGAGGAGCAGGGCCGGGCGGATCTCCAGTCGGTATCCGGCGTGCCCGGCGAGGAAGAAGGCGAAGAGGTAGGCCGTGCCGGTGGAGCTGACGCCGATCAGGGCGGCCGCCGCGACGACGCCGAGCGCCAGCCAGACCAGGGCGAGCCGCGGGGGCACCTTGGCCTCGGGCAGCCGACGGGCGAGCAGGGCCAGGCAGTTGACGACGAAGAGGGCGGTGACCGCGAGGCCGCGCCCGCTGAACCCCATGGGCCGGATCGTGAGCGCTCCGACGACGACGACCGCGAGCGTCGCGACCCACTGCGTACGGAGGTCCTGGCCCGGGAGCGGGCGCGGGCCCGCGCCCGTGGGCGGGGTCGCCCCGGGCGGCGGATCGGTCTCGGTTGCGGGCACGGCCGCACCATAACGCATGGTCAGCGGGTGTGGTCGAGGACGGGCGCGGGCGTCGCGGGCACGTCGGCGGCCTGGGCCGCGCGACCCCGTACGCCCCGGCTCCGTACGAAGATCGTGGCGAGGCGGGTGACCACCTCGGTGAGCGCCATCAGGACGAACGCCGCGACCCAGGCTTGGTCGCCGGTGATGTGGTGGGTGACGCTGAAGCGGGCCACGTCGTCGGCGCCGCCGTGCTCGACCCAGAGCTGGAACCCCATCCGGGCGCCCATGCCCAGCACCCACAGGGTCGCCGAGACGGCCCCGGCCTTGATCAGCAGGTGCTCGCCCGACGTCCGTATGCGGGTGAAGATCCCGCCGGCGACGCCGAGCGCCGCGCCGACCGCGACCAGCGTGCCGATCAGGACGAGATCGTTGCCGCCGGTCGGGACGGTGTCGAGGTAGGAGTGGGCCACGAAGGCCACGATGCCCAGCGGGATCAGGAAGGACCTGAGGTCCAGACGGCCTTCCCGGAGCTGGCGGAAGACGATGAGGAGGAGCGCGATGTCGGTGATCCACTCGGTCGTTGTCATGCCCCCAAGCCTGCTGCGGCGGGGCCTGCGATGCCTGGACCTACGGGTGGAACAACGGGTGGAGATGGCCCCCGGCGGGCACTAGCCGCGCCCCTCTCACGGTGCCACGGTGCGGGCAGGAGGTGGACTCCATGGCGCAGACGCACGAGTGGATGTTCTACGAGGTCATGTGGCGCGGGTTCGCCGGCCGGGCGCAGGTGCCGTACCCGGTGCCGTGGTGGGCGCAGGCGGCGATGCGGCGGTGGAGCGACGACTTTGACGCGGGGACGTACGACTGCAAGGAGGCGGCGTTCGCCTCGAACGCGCTGTACCGGTACTGGGGCATGGTCGGGGTGAAGGACCACCGGCAGGAGTCCCTGGTCGGGCAGGCCGGGGAGATCGAGCCGGTCTACGACAAGTACTGCCTGTCGTTCTTCCTGTTCGACCCGGCGACGGGCGCCCTGCACCTGCCGCAGCTCATGGACGGCGGGACGGTGCGGCAGCGGATGGAGGCCCCGCACCTGCCGGTCGTGCTGACGACGTTCCGCACGGCGGACGGGGTGGAGTTCGTGCAGCGGACGTTCGCGGTGCCGGTCGGGGCGCGGCAGCGGGACGCGGTGGTGACCCGTCTGACCGTGGGCTCGCCGACGGGGCGGGCGCGCGAGGGCCTGGTGTGCGCGGCGGTGATGCCGGCCGGGCCGAGCGGCTTCCAGCGCCACGACCGCAACGGGCGCGAGATCACCGACCGCCGTCTGACGTTCCTGCGGTACCTGCCGGGTGAGCGGCGGGTGGAGACGAACAGCGGCTGGGGCCCGGTCTTCGACACGGCGCCCGACGGCTACGGCGTGTACGGCAACCCGGACTTCAGCACGGACCCGGAGGTGTACGTGCGGCACAACCCGTTCCACGACCTGGCGACGGCCGGGAAGCTGAACGGGGCGGCGGAGGCGCAGGACCAGGTGGCCGGGTTGTGCAGCGCCGTGTTCACCTGGCCGTACCGGGTGGTCGAGGACGAGCTGAGGGAGATCGACGTACGGCTCCCCGTCGACCTGTACAGCGGCTCCGACGACCTGGCCGAGCTGCGGGCGACACCCGCCGACGAACTGGAGGGCAACAACCGGGACTTCTGGTCGGAGAAGCTGCTCCGGCAGGGCGTGCAGCCCCAGCTCCCGCGCCCGGTCTCCCACTTGGCGGACCTGTTCCGGCAGGCGCGCTCCGAGCTGCTCATCCTCTCCGACCTCGGGGAGATCCATCCGGGCCCGACCGTCTACGACTCGTTCTGGATCCGGGACTCGTCGGTGGAGGCGACGGCGTGCTCGCTCGTCGGCGACACGGCGCTCGCCGGGCACCAGCTCGGCACGCACTACCCGCTGAGGTTCAACCGGGGCGGCGGACGGATCGGGCCGTGCGCCGCGTACGGGTTCTACGGCGGCCCGCACGAGCGGGACGACCGCGAGTGGGACAGCAACGGGCAGGCGCTGTGGGCGCTCGGCCGCTTCGACCGGACCTCCGGCCGGGCCGCCGCGTTCGGCGCCCGGCTCTACACCCCGTACGTGCTCGACGGCGCGCGCTGGCTGCGGGACAACCGGGACGGCTACGGGCTGCTGCACAGCGGCTGGAGCGCGGAGCACCTCGGCGAGCGGGACAAGCCGCACTACTGGGACGACCTGTGGGGGCTCGCCGGGCTCTACGAGGCGGCGCGGCTCGCGGAGCGGATCGGCGCGCCCGAGGCGGGCGAGCTGTGGGGCGCCTTCGACGACCTGAAGGCGGCCACCGCCGCGTCGATGCGCTGGGTCCTCGCCGAGCAGCGGCGGCGCGGCGCCTGGGAGACGTATCTGCCGACGGGCCCCGCCGACGTGGGCCGGCTCGACTCGACGATGATCGGCGCGGCGGCGTACTTCCATCCGCTGCGCCTGCACATGGGCAGCAAGCTCGGCGACGACATCGACCTGGCCGCCCGCCACACCCTGGACACGATGTACGCGCACTTCGTGACGGGCGGCTTCCGGCACGAGGCGGCGTGGAACGCGTACGGGCCGTACCTCACCATGCAGCTCGCGCACGCCTACCTGCTGGCGGGGAACCCCGGGCGGGCCGACGAGTTGCTCGGCTGGGTCGTGGACGCGGCGTTCCCGCACTCCCAGGACCGGGCGGTGGCGCTCGGCGCGTGGAACGAGCAGCACGCCTTCCCCGTCGCGTCGGACTTCCGGGAGGTACCGGCCCGGCACTGGTACATGGGCGACATCCCGCACGGCTGGGCCGCGGCCGAGTATCTGCTGCTGCTCCGCGACATCCTGTTCTTCGAGGCGGACGAGGACCGCGACCCGCATCTCTACATCGCCCCGGGGGTGCGCCCGCACTGGCTGCGGGACGCGCAGCCCGTGGCGGTCGAGAACGCGCCGACGCTGTTCGGCCGGCCGTTCGGCTACCGGCTCACGCACGAGGCGGCGGCGAAACGGGTGCGCGTGCGGATCGGCTCGGCGCCGCACGGCGTGCGGTTCGTCTACCCGTGCCGCTTCGGCCCGGTGCGCTCGGCGGTCGCGGACGGCCGGAACCTGGACGTCGGCGGCTCCGGCGACGACGTCCACGTGCCCGCGGGGACGCGGGAGTTCACGGTGACCTACGCCTGAGGAGGTGTGCGCCGCAGGTGGTGGCGCTCCTTCTCGGAGAGGCCGCCCCAGACGCCGAAGCGCTCGTCGTGGCTGAGGGCGTACTCCAGGCAGGCGGGACGGATCTCGCACATCCGGCAGATCAGCTTGGCCTCGCGGACGGAGCTGCCCGGCTCGGGGAAGAAGAAGTCCCCGCCGGTCTGGGCGCACAGGGCCTGCTCCTGCCAGGCGGGAGCCGTGGGTGTGAGGGTCGTGTTCGCGTACATGGTGACGAGGGTGCCGCCCGGCGAAAAACGCGGGATCAACGAACGATCAACGCGGCTCGCCGGACGGCCGGGCGTGTGCCCCGACTATGTCTGGTTCGGATCGCCCTTGATCACGGCGAACACGGCCCCGTGCGGGTCGGTGAGCGTGGCGAAGCGGCCCACCCCGGCCATGCTCTCCGGCGCGGAGCGCACCGTGCCGCCCAGCTTCCGGGCCGCCGCGGCGGCCGCGTCGACGTCCGGCACGTGGATGTACGGCGTCCAGTGCGGGCCGAGCTCCGCCTCGCCCGGCTCGGTCCCCAGCGGGGCGATGCCGCCGAACATGGCGTTCTCGTCCGTGCCCGCCGGGTTGACCGTGGTGTAGGTGCCGCCCGGGAACGGCACGTCGAACGTGTCCCAGTCGAGGACCGCGTTGTAGAACTCCTTCGCGGCGCCCGCGTCGGTGGTGTGCAACTCCACCCAGTTCAGCCCGCCGTCCTGCGTCACGTGCTCGAAGCCCTTGTGGCGCCGGGGCTGCCAGATGCCGAACGCCGCGCCCGCCGGGTCGGCCAGGATCGCCATGCGGCCCTGGTCGAGCACGTCCATCGGGCGCAGGTACACGGTCGCGCCCGCCTGCTCGGCGGCCTTGACCGCCGCGTCCGCGTCCGCGCTGCGGAAGTACACCGTCCACCCCGGCGCGCCCTGGTCGGCGGTGACGGTCATGGCGCCCGCCACCTTCCTCCCGTCGAGCGTGAACATGCCGTACCCGCCCGTCTCGGCGCCGCCCGGCCGGAACTCCCAGCCGAAGACACCGCCGTAGAAGGCGGTCGAGGCGTCCAGGTCGGGGGTGGCGAGGTCCAGCCAGTTCGGCGCACCGTTCACGGAATCGGTCGTGATCATGGTGGTGCCCTCCTCGTCGAGGGATCTCTCGTCGGGTTTCCTTGCGGACTGCCGAGTCTTGCACCGCCCACTGACAATCCTCTCCGCACGCCGCTGACCAGGCAAGGTACGGACCAATGGCCGCGCGGACCCCTCACGTTCAACCCTTGAACGGACTCAACCGTCGGGAGCGCTCCCTGACATAAGTCTTGACGATTGCATGACCTCTCGCCACAGTGGGCCTCCCCCACAGTGGGTCCCCACAGTCAACCCCCCACAGCTCAGGAGTGCGATCGTGATATCGCGCAGGATGTTCCTCGCCGGCGCCGGAGCGACCGTCGCCACGGCCGCCGCCTCTCTCACCGTCCCCGCCTGGACCGCGGGCGCCGCGCCCGCCACCTGTGAACTGGCCCTCGTCAACAAGTCGTTGCCGGGCACCGTGCGCGCCTACGTCACCGGGCACGAGCAGTCCACCGGCAACTGGGTGCTGCTGCGCGCCGACGGCAGCGTCTACCGGCCCGCCTCGCCGAGCGCCCCGCAGACCCCCCTGCCCGTGGACTGCGCGATCCCGCTGAACCCGGCGGGCGCCGCGCCGAAGGTGGTGACGCTGCCTCAGATGTTCGGAGCCCGCGTCTACTTCGTCCGCGACAACACGCTCGACTTCTTCCTGAACCCGGGCCCCGGCCTCGTCGAACCGGCGTTCGCGACACCGGCCGACAAGAACTACAACAAGACCTGGTCGTTCTGCGAGTTCACCTTCAACTCGCAGCAGCTGTACGCCAACATCAGCTACGTCGACCTCGTGACGGCCCTGCCCATCGGGCTGAAGCTGGAGGGCGACACCACGCACACCGTCGCCCCGCTGCCGGACGGCGCCGTGGAGAAGATCGCCGCCGACCTCACCGCGCAGGCCGCCAAGGACGGGCAGCCCTGGGACAAGCTCGTCATCAGGGGCGGCGACGGCAAGGTCCTGCGGGTGATCTCCCCGCAGAACCTCATGGCGCCCTACTTCGACCGGCCCGACCAGATGCCGTTCCGCGACGTGTGGAACGGCTACATCGACCGGGTCTGGGACAAGTACCGCTCCACCGACCTGAGGATCGACCTCCAGGGCGGCCGGGGCGTCTTCACCGGCCGGGTCAGCGGCAACACCCTCACCTTCAACGGCGGCCACACCTTCACCAAGCCGACCTCGAAGGACATCTTCACCTGCAACCACGGCCCGTTCACCAACAACCCGGCCGACTCCGACGACAAGAAGGCGCTGCTCGCCCGTCTCGCCGCCGGATTCAACCGCAGCATCATGCTGACCCACCCCACCCAGCCGAACGGGGCGGGCACCGGCGACTACTACAAGGACGCCACGACCAACCACTGGGCCCGCGTCGTCCACGCCAACTCCCCCATCGGGTACGCCTTCCCCTATGACGACGTACGCCCCGACGGCCAGCCGGACGTCTCCGGCGCGGCGAACGACGGCAACCCGCGCCGCTTCACGGTGAGCGTCGGCTCCTGACCCTCCTCGCCTCGCGGCGCCCTCGCGGATCAGGCCGACGGCCTCCGCGAGGGCGCCCCCGGCGTCAGTGGTGCGGCGCGTCGTACGCCGGGATCGAGCCGTCCGCCTTCCTCACCAGGAACAACCCCGCCATCCCCATGTCCGAGTGGCTCTGCACATGGCAGTGGTACATCCAGGCGCCCGCGCCCACCCCCTCCCCCGCGATGATCTGGAAGCCGAAGGAGTCGGCCGGGCCGCAGATCTTGTTGTCCAGGATCTGGGTGGGGTCGTCGGGGCCGGTGAGCATGCCGGTGCGGTTGTCGGCCCAGCGGTGACCGTGCATGTGGAACGTGTGGTAGTACTCGCCGTGCGTGATCATGACGATCTCGACGCGGTCCCCGACCGTCGCCTCGAAGTTCGGCGCCTCGTGCATTCCCTTGTTGTTGATCGTCATGTCGTTGAAGACGATGGTGAACGTCTTGCCCGGGTCGGGCAGGATGTCACCCTTGCGCCGCACGATCACGGGCCCGTACAGGCCCTTCTTGATACCGCCCGTGCCGTGGTCCGTGCCGACGACATGGTCGTGGTAGTGCCAGTAGCCCGCCGAACCGGCCCGCCACGTCCCGTCCTTGCGGCGGCCCGGGGCGTGTGTGCGCCAGGTGTAGGTGCGGGTGCCGCCGGGCTCGACGTGGCTGCGGTTCATCCGCGTGCCGTCGCTGGAGATCTCGTAGTCCACGCCGTGCGCGTGCAGGCTCGCGTCGACGTCGGTGAGGTTGTGGAACTCGATGTGCGCGGTGTCGCCCTCGTTCAGCTCGATGAGCGGGCCGGGGATCGACGCCTTGCCCTTCTCGAAGCCGTAGCCGAGCTGGCCGTCGGCGAGCTTCTCCGCGTACAGGGTGAAGCGGCGCACCTCGCCGCCCGCCGGGGCCGTGCGGGGCGGGGTGTCGGCGCCCGCCGCCGTCGGGGCCGAGGCCGCGATCGACAACGATGTCACACCCGCCGTCGCCGCCACCGCCCCGCCGATCAGCATCCGGCGGCTCAGGGCGCGCCGGTCCTGGTCACTCGCCCGGGACGGCTCGTTCGCCCCGTGCACTTCGTCGCGGTCTGTCGTCACAGCCAACTCCCCACCCTCGTACGGGCTTTTCTGTCGCAGTGAGCGTCGCGCTTCGCACGGTAGCCAGGTGATCTTCGTTTATCCACACTCAGGACAAAGTTTGTGGAATCCCGGTCATACCTATTGGCGAACCGCGCAAAGAGGTCTAGCTTTCACCGCGCTGTCCGTGTCCTATGAGGAGTGGGTGAGCACATGCGGCGGTTACCGCATCAGAAGCCGTTGCCCGTACGGGAGTTCAGAGCGAGCAGGAGCAGACGCGGTCGCCTGTGGGCGGTCGGCGTCGCGGCGGGCGCCCTCGGCGCCGGGCTGCTGAGCGGACCCGCCGCCAGCGCGCGCCCGGCCCCGGACCTGTCCCTGACAACGATGTCCATCAAGTCGCCGCCCGGCGCCGCGTCCCCGCGCGTCCTCGTCTTCTACGGGTCCGCGGCCGGCGGCGACGAGTCGCCCACGGTCAACGCGGGCATCGAGGCGATCGAGAAGATCGGCCAGTCCGGACCCGTGGGCCAGCAGTTCACGATCACGGCGACCGACGACGCCTCCGTGTTCACGAACGAGAAGAAGCTGGGCCGGTTCAACTCGATCGTCTTCCTGACCGGGGGCGGGGATGTTCTCGACCCCGACCAGGAGGCCGGTCTCGAGGCGTACATGGAGGCCGGTGGCGGCTTCGTCGGCATCCACGACGCGGCGCGCGCCGAACCGTACTCCGACTGGTTCACCGGGCTGATCGGGGCGCGGCCCGCCGTCTCCTCGCCGACGGCCGTGCAGCGCGCGACCGTCGAGGTCGGCGACCGGCAGAACCCGGCGACGAAGAATTTGCCGGTGCAGTGGAAGCGCCCCGACCAGTGGCTGAACTGGGTGAAGAACCCGTCCGGGGACGTGCACACGGTCGCGCGGGTCAACGAGACCACGTACAAGCCGGGCGACAGCGCGAACGGCGCCGACCACCCCGTCTCGTGGTGCCGTGACTACGACGGCGGGCGCTCCTTCTACACCGGGATGGGCGGCACCGTCGCCTCGTACGACGAGACGGACTTCCGCGACCACCTGCGCGGGGCGCTGCTGTGGACGTCGCGGATCGTGCGTGCCGACTGCAAGGCCGCGATCAATGCCAACTACAAGGCGGAGCGGCTGACCCAGCCCAACAAGGCGGGCCAGAACGACCAGATCGGCGAGCCGCACGGGCTCGTCGCCGCGCCCGACGGGCGGATCTTCTACATCGGCCGCGGCGGCGCCGACTCCTCGCAGCCGGTGATCACCGACTGGAACAACCCGGACGTCGGCAAGGGCACCGGGCAGATCCACGTCTACGACCCGAAGACCAAGAAGGTGACCCTCGCGGGCGCCCTCACCGTCTTCGGCAACAAGGGCGGCGGTGACGAGCTGGTCAAGGTCGAGGAAGGGCTCCTCGGCATCGAGCTGGACCCGAGGTTCGAGCAGAACGGGTGGGTGTACCTGCACTACACGCCGCACTCGGGGCTCGACCGGGACAAGCAGTTGGCCGAGCGCCGGGTCTCCCGGTTCACGCTCGACCTGGCCACCAACAAGCTGGACATGAGCAGCGAGAAGGTGCTGCTCAAGTGGCCCGTCCAGGTCCACAGTTGCTGCCACGCGGGCGGCGGGATGGCCTGGGACTCCAAGGGCAACCTGTACATCGCGACCGGTGACAACAACTCCTCGCAGTTCAGCGACGGGTACTCGGGCAACAACCCGCAGCCGAACTACAAGGGCGTCTCCTTCGCCGACGCGCGCCGCACCGCAGGCAACACCAACAACCTCAACGGCAAGATCCTGCGCATCCACCCGGAGGCCGACGGCACGTACACCCTGCCGGAGGGCAACCTCTTCACCGGCAAGGAGACCGCCGAGGGCGGCGGCAAGACGCGCGGCGAGATCTATGTGATGGGTGTCCGCAACCCGGCGCGCATCTCCGTCGACAAGAAGACCGACACGCTGTACGCGGGCTGGGTCGGCCCGGACGCCGGCGCGCCGTCGACGACCTGGGGCCCGGCCAAGTACGACCAGTTCGCCGTCATCACCAAGGCGTCCAACCGGGGCTGGCCGTACTGCATGGGCAACAAGCAGCCCTACCGCGACCGCAATCTGCCGGACCCGACGAAGCCGCTCGGCTGGTACGACTGCGACCACCCGAAGAACGAGTCGCCGAACAACGACGGTCTCGTCAACCTGCCGCCGGTCACCGGCAACAACATCTGGTACTCGCCGCAGGGCGGCGCCCCGGACTTCCCGCGCGACGCCAACGGCGTCCCGTCGTACAAGCAGTCCGAGGCCAAGTACCTGCTTCCGTGGCTGAAGGGTGGCGGCCAGGCCGCGATGGACGGTCCCGTCTACCGCTACGACGCGTCGATCCCGAACGCGGACAAGTGGCCGAGCTACTGGGACGGCAAGTGGTTCGTCGGTGACTTCTACGACGCCGACCAGCCGCGCAACGCCGTTCTCACCGACCCGAAGACGCACGGGGAGGGGTCGATCCCGGTCCACTCCGAGTCGTTGAAGAAGATCATTCCGGTCGGCAACGACGGCATCAAGAACCTCATGGACTGGAAGTTCGGTCCCGACGGTGCTCTGTACGTCCTCGACTACGGGCGCGGCTTCTTCACCTCCGACTCCAAGTCGGCGCTGTGGAAGGTCACGTACACCGGCGGCGAGGCGACTCCGGCGGCCGACCAGCTGGTCGGGAAGGGCTGATCCCTCATGCGAACACCTCCATACGCACTGCGCAGACACAGGGTGCTGACCGCTCTGCTCGCCGCCGTCCTCATGTGCCTCGGGCTCGGCGCACTGCCCGCCGCCACGGCGGCCCCGGCGGCCTCGAATGCAGGGGCAGCGGCCGAGCAGGTGCTGACCTGGACGGCCGGTGACGACATCACGAAGTACACGTCGGCGCCGCAGACGGCGGTCGCGGGCAAGGCGACGATCGTCTTCGAGAACAGCGCGGCGACCGGCAACACGATGGGGATGCCGCACACGCTGACGTTCGACGTGTCGGACCCCGAGTACAACAACGACGTGCCGCTCAACATCATGGCCAACCCCAACGACGACCAGGGCGGCAAGCACACCGCCGAGGTCACCCTCTCCCCCGGCAAGTACCGCTACCACTGCACGATCCCCGGCCACCTCTCCATGCAGGGTGTGCTGGTGGTGACGGACGGCGGTGGCGGAGACGACACCACCGCGCCGGAGACGTCGGCGAAGGCGGAGGGGCAGACCAACGCGGACGGCGCGTTCGTCGGCTCCGCGTCGGTCACCGTGACCGCGACCGACGCGGGCTCGGGCGTCGACCGCATCGAGTACGCGCTCGACGGCGGCGCCTACACGCCCTACACGGCGCCCGTCGTCGTGAACCAGGTCGGCGCGCACACCCTGACGTACAAGGCGACCGACAAGGCGGGCAACGCCTCCGAGGAGAAGTCCCTGGCCTTCACGGTGGTCGCACCCGACACGAACGACACGACGGCGCCGGAGACCTCGGCGACCGTGACCGGTGACAAGGACGCCTCCGGCGCGTACGTCGGCATGGCGACGGTGACGGTATCCGCCTCGGACACCGGCTCCGGTGTCAACACGGTGGAGTACGCGGTCGGCGCCGACGGCGCCTGGCAGCCGTACACCGCGCCGGTCATGGTCCACGACCCGGGCACGTACAAGGTGCGCTACCGGGCCACGGACAAGGCGGGCAACCGGGCGGCCGAGAAGTCCGTCGACTTCACGGTCGTGGCGCCGCCCGCCCAGGACACGACGGCGCCGACGGTGTCCCTTTCGGTCACCGGGAACAAGAACTCCGACGGCGCGTACATCAACAACGCGAAGCTGACCGTGACGGCGACGGACGACGAATCCGGCGTCGAGAAGATCGAGTACTCGCTCGACGGCGGGCCCTACCTCGCCTACACCGCCCCCGTGGTGGTGGACCGGGTCGGCGCGCACTCCGTCTCCTACCGCGCGACCGACAAGGCAGGGAACGCCTCGCAGGCGCAGCTCTTCGTCTTCGCGGTCGCCTCGGGCGGTGGCGTCCCCGCGCCGAACTGCCCGGAGTACGACGAGCGGACGACGGTGTTCGTGGGCACCACCGACACGGGCATCCCGAACCGGGTCACCAACAACCGCTGCCGCATCGGTGAGCTGATCGAGGACGAGAAGGACTGGTCGTCGCACGCGCTGTTCGTCAAGCACGTGAAGACGGTCACCGACAGGCTCCTCAAGGACGGCGCCATCGACCAGCGCGAGTACAACAAGATCAACAAGGCGGCGAAGCAGTCCGAGATCGGCAAGCCGGGCCAGACCGACGGCTACACCAAGATCCTGGACGGCTCGCAGGAGCAGTTCGCGAAGTGGGAGCAGGTCGGCGGCGGCAGGTTCACGCTCAACGCCGACGGGTCGATCACCAGCAGCAGGACGGTGGACGGCATGGGCATGCTCTGGTTCCCGCAGCGCAAGTACGCGAACTACTCGCTGAAGCTCCAGTGGCGCGACGACGCCCCGGGCACCGGCAACGCCAACGGCGGTGTCTTCGTCCGCTTCCCGTGGGTCCACGACCACCCGGAGGAGTCCCGCCCCGAGTGGGTCGCCATCAAGTACGGGCATGAGATCCAGGTCCTCGACCGGCCCGACGGCGACATGTACAAGACCGGTTCGGTCTACGGCTTCGACCGGGTCGGCCTCGCGGGCGCGGGCGTCACCCAGAAGGGCACGTGGAACGATTACGAGGTCAAGGTGGTCGACCAGCACTACTCGATCTACCGCAACGGTGTGCTGCTCAACGAGTTCGACAACACCAGCGGCCAGGTCTTCGAGCCGCCCCGGTCGGACGACCCGGGCACCGACGGCCGGCGCTACTCCTCCGGCTACATCGGGCTCCAGGTGCACAGCACGTCGGACGTCGTCTCGTACCGGGACGTCCGTGTGAAGGAACTGCCGTAGCCACGGCGGGTACGTGAACCGAGCCGGGTCAGTCCTCGTGTCTGGCCCGGCTCGGCTGTACGCGCTTCGGCTCGCCCGGCATCTTCGGGTACTCGGGCGGGTACGGCAGGTCGCCGTGGCCGCGCTCGCGCTCGTCGTGGTTGGCGAGTTCGAGGAGCGCCTCAAGGGAGTGGTGCTCGTCGTCCATGCCCGCGTGCAGGTCGCCGACCTCGGCGAACCGCTTGGGCATGGTGACGATGTCGAAGTCGCGCGGCTCGGCGTCGTCCAGCTCGTCCCAGGTCAGCGGGGCGGAGACGGGCGCGTGCGGGCGGGCGCGGACGGAGTAGGCGGAGGCGATGGTGCGGTCCCGGGCCGTCTGGTTGTAGTCCACGAAGATCTTCTGGCCGCGCTCCTCCTTCCACCAGGCGGTGGTGACGGCCTGCGGCATCCGGCGCTCCAGCTCCCTCCCGACCGCGATGGCGGCGCGGCGCACCTGGGTGAAGGTCCAGCGCGGCTCGATGGGCACGAAGACGTGCAGGCCGCGCCCGCCGGAGGTCTTGGGCCAGCCGCGCAGGCCGCCGAACTCGTCGAGGACGGCGCGGAGTTCGTGGGCGGCGCGCACGGCGTCGGCGTAGTCGGTGCCGGGCTGCGGGTCGAGGTCGATGCGGAGTTCGTCGGGGTGGTCGAGGTCGCCGCGCCGCACCGGCCAGGGGTGGAAGGTGAGGGTGCCGTACTGGGCGGCCCAGAGCACGGCGCCGACCTCGGTGGGGCACATCTCGGCGGCGGTGCGCCCGGAGGGGAAGGCGATGGTGGCGGTCGGCGTCCAGTCGGGCAGGTTCTTCGGGGCGCGCTTCTGGAAGAAGGACTCGCCGGTGACGCCTTCCGGGTAGCGCTCCAGGGTGGTGGGCCGGTCGCGCAGGGCGCGCAGGATGCCGTCGCCGACGGACAGGAAGTACCGCGCTACGTCCAGCTTCGTGTACCCCGACGCGCCGCCCTCAGGGAAGTACACCTTGTCGGGGCTGGACAGCCGCACCGTCCGCCCGCCCGCTTCCAGCTCCACCGCCGCGCCCTTGCTGACCATGGACCCACGCTAGGCGGAGGGGACGTAAACCGCATACCGGGCGCTAACTGTTCATATAGCAGCAGGCGGGCATACGGGACAGAATCGGCGTCATGGATCTTCCCGTCATGCCGCCGGTCCGCCCGATGCTCGCCAAGTCCGCCGCCAAGCTGCCCGCCGGGATGCACTACGAGGCGAAGTGGGACGGGTTTCGCGCGATCGTCTTCCGCGACGGCCCGGAGATCGAGCTGGGCAGCCGCTCCACCAAGTCGTTGACCAGGTACTTTCCCGAGCTGGTGGCGGCGCTCGCCGAGCGGCTTCCGCAGCGGTGCGTGCTCGACGGGGAGATCGTCGTCGCGCGGGACGGGCGGCTCGACTTCGACGCGCTCAGCGAGCGCATCCACCCGGCGGCGTCCCGCGTGAAGACCCTGTCCGAGCGCACCCCGGCGTCCTTCGTCGCCTTCGACGTCCTGGCCCTCGGCGACGAGTCCCTGATGGGCGCGCCGCTCACCGAGCGCAGGCGGCGCCTGGAGGAGGCGCTCGCGGACACCTCGCCGCCGCTCCATGTGGCGCCCGCGACGACCGACGCCGACCTTGCGGGGCGCTGGTTCGACCAGTTCGAGGGCGCGGGGCTCGACGGCATCGTGGCCAAGCCCCTCGACCTGCGCTACCGCCCCGACGAACGCGCCATGATCAAGGTGAAGCACGAGCGGACGGCGGACTGCGTCGTCGCCGGGTACCGCCTCCACAAGAGTGGCCCGGTCGTCGGCTCCCTCCTGCTCGGGCTCTACGACGACGCGGGCACGCTCCAGCACGTCGGGGTCTGCGCGGCGTTCACGATGAAGCGCCGGGCCGAGCTGGTCGCGGAGCTGGAGCCGCTGCGCATGGACCCCGCCGACGACCACCCCTGGGCGGCGTGGACGGACGACGCGGCGCACGAGGCGTCCCGGATGCCGGGCGCGCCGAGCCGCTGGACCGGCAAGAAGGACATGTCGTGGGTGGCGCTGCGCCCCGAGCGGGTCGCGGAGGTGGCGTACGACCACATGGAGAACGGGGCGCGGTTCCGGCACACGGCCCGCTTCAAGCGCTGGCGCCCGGACCGGACCCCGGAGAGCTGTACGTACGCGCAACTGGAGGAGCCGGTGAAGTTCGACCTGGCGGACGTGCTGCGCTGACTTGGGGTGGCCCCCGGGCGGGTATGCAGGGGCCGTGGACGCGAACAGGATGGCGAGGCGCGGGTTCGTCGCGGGCGCGCTCGGGGTGGTCGTGGCGGCGTGCAAGCCCACGACACCGCCCGACGGGAACGGACCGGCGCGCGACTCGCCGCTCCTCGCGGTGAAGATCGACAACGTGGGCGCGGCCCGCCCGCAGACGGGCATCGACGCCGCCGACATCGTGTACGCCGAGCAGGTGGAGGGCGGTCTGAGCCGCCTGATGGCGGTGTTCGGCTCGAAGCTCCCGCCCGTGGTGGGGCCGGTGCGCAGCGCCCGCGAGACCGATCTGGAGCTGCTGCGCCAGTTCGAGCGCCCGACGCTCGCGTACTCCGGCGCCCAGGGCAGACTCCAGCCGCTGATCGACGCGGCACCGCTGCGGGCGATGCCGGCCGGGGCGAGCGGCGGCGCGTACTTCCGGGGCGGTGAGAAGCCCGCCCCGCACAATCTCTTCCTGCGCCCGGCGACGCTGGGCGGGCTCGCCACGGGGGCGGGCGCGGGGGAAGCGGCCGGTTTCCGGTTCGCGGCACGGGTGCCCGAGGGCGGGCGGCCGGAGACGGCGCGGACGGTGCGCTTCCCCTCGGCCCGGTTCACCTTCGACTGGTCCGCACAGCGCAGGCGCTGGCTGGTGAGCATGGACGGGAGCGCGGCGGTGACGGCGGGCGGGACGCGGCTCGCGGCGGCGACGGTCGTCGTGCAGTACGTCGACGTCCAGGACTCCCGCTTCCACGACAAGTTCGGCGCCACGTCGCCGCTGTCGCGCACCGTCGGCTCCGGGCGGGCCGTCGTGCTGCGGGACGGGCGGGCGTACGAGGCGCGGTGGCAGCGGCCGACGGCGACGGACGGCACGGCGTTCACGGCGGACGGTCAGCCGCTCGCGTTCGCGCCGGGGCAGGTGTGGGTGGTGTTCGCGAAGAGGTAGGCCCGAGGCGCTACACGTGGCTCTCCGCCGGGTTGCGCAGGCTCTCCGCCGCGTCCGCCACGCGCTGCATCAGATCGAAGAACATCGCCTGCTCGGCGCCGCTGAGCGGGGCCAGGAAGACCTGGTTCATGCGTGCGGTGCGGACGGTCAGCTTCTTGTGCGTGCGCGCGCCCTCCGGGGTCAGCCGCAGCAGCCAGCGGCGCCCGTCGCCCGGGTCCCGCTCCTTCTCAAGCAGCTCGCGCCGGGTGAGGCGGCTGATCACCTCGGCGATCGTGGACCGGTCGAGCCCGACGCGCTCGCCGACGGTGCGCTGGTCGAGCCCCGGCTCGGCGACGAGCGTGTTGAGGACCGCGAACTGCGGCGAGGTGATCTCTTCCGAGACCATCGTGTTCCACAGCAGGTGGTGCGCCTGCTGGAGTCGCCGGGCGAGGTGCCCGGGGTGGGTGGCCAGATCCACCGCGGCCATCTGCATCCCTCCGAACTGTGGGTGTACTGAGCGATCTTAGACCCTTGACGGGCCCGTGGGGCGATGGCAACGTGTGGGCCGTTCGACGAGGTACTCAGTGCGCTGAGCATTTCGCGAGACCTCCTCCCCAGACGAGAGAGACGGGCCGGCGGACATGGACAAGGTGATGGCCTCCGCCGCGCGGGCGGTCGCGGACATCGGGGACGGCGCGTCCCTGGCCGTCGGCGGCTTCGGCCTCAGCGGCGTGCCGAACGCACTGATCTCCGCGCTGCGCGAGCGGGGCACCACCGGTCTGTCCGTGGTGTCGAACAACTGCGGCGCCATGGAGTCGGGTCTCGCCGTCCTGCTCTCGGCGGGCCGCATCGCCCGGGTCACCGGCTCGTACATCGGCGCGAACAAGGAGTTCGCCCGGCAGTACCTGGCCGGTGAGATCGAGGTCGAGATGATCCCGCAGGGCACCCTCGCCGAGCGGCTGCGCGCGGGCGGCGCCGGGATCCCCGCGTTCTACACCCCGGCGGGCGTCGGCACCCAGGTCGCGGACGGCGGGCTGCCCTGGCGCTACGACGGCGCGGGCGGGGTCGCGAAGGCGTCGCCGCCCAAGGAGGTGCGGGAGTTCGACGGCACCGAGTACGTCCTCGAACACGCCATCCGCACCGACTTCGCCCTCGTACGGGCAGCCAAGGGCGACCGGCACGGGAACCTCGTCTTCAACAAGGCGGCCCGCAACTTCAACCCGCTCGCCGCGATGGCCGGAAGGATCACCGTCGCGGAGGTGGAGGAGCTGGTGGAGCCCGGCGGGATCGAGCCGGACGCGGTGCATCTGCCGGGGATCTTCGTGCAGCGGGTCGTGGCGCTCACACCCGAGCAGGCGGCCGACAAGGGCATCGAGAAGCGAACGGTGAGTGCCTGAGCATGGCGTGG
This sequence comes from Streptomyces sp. NPDC046939, assembly GCF_040644575.1. Taxonomy (NCBI): domain Bacteria; kingdom Bacillati; phylum Actinomycetota; class Actinomycetes; order Kitasatosporales; family Streptomycetaceae; genus Streptomyces; species Streptomyces sp. NPDC046939. Next base: position 81,751 of record NZ_JBEYWV010000032.1, on the reverse strand, counting down.
ACACGGGAGCAGATGGCCGCGCGCGCGGCGCGTGAGCTGCGCGACGGACAGTACGTGAACCTGGGCATCGGCCTGCCCACCCTCATCCCCAACCACCTCCCCGGCGACGTGGAAGTGATCCTGGAGTCCGAGAACGGCATCCTGGGCACCGGGCCGTACCCGGCCGAGGACGCCGTCGACCCGGACCTGATCAACGCGGGCAAGGAGACGGTCACCGTCCTGCCCGGCGCCGCGTTCTTCGACTCGGCGCTCTCCTTCGGGATGATCCGCGGCGGCCACATCGACGTCGCCGTGCTCGGCGCGATGCAGGTCTCCGCCCGCGGCGACCTCGCCAACTGGGCCGTGCCCGGCAAGATGATCACGGGGATCGGCGGGGCGATGGACCTCGTGCACGGCGCCCGTACGGTCCTCGTCACCATGGCACACACCGCGAAGGACGGCGCGCCGAAGCTCGTCGAGGAGTGCACGCTGCCGCTGACCGGCAAGGGCTGCGTGGACCGGGTCATCACCGACCTCGCCGTGCTCGACGTCACGGAACACGGCCTGGAACTGGTCGAGTTGGCGCCCGGCGTCGGCACCGCCGAGCTGCTCGCGAAGACGGCGGCGCCGGTCCGCGTCCCGGAAACCCGCAGGGAACGGTAGAGGACGATGGCTCTCACCCAGCACGACATCGACGCGGAGATGGCGGCCGCGCACGCCGCCTACGAGAAGCGGGTCGCCGAGGGCGCGCCCGTCGAGCACCATCCGCGCCGCGACTACGCCCCGTACCGCTCCTCCGTCCTGCGCCACCCCAAGCGGCCGCTCGTCGCCATCGACGTGTCCAAGGACCCCGAGCTGGTCGAGCTGGCGTCGCCCGCCTTCGGCGAACGGGACATCACCGAGACCGACAACGACCTGACCCGGCAGCACACCGGTGAACCCCTCGGCGAGCGCATCACCGTCTCCGGGCGCCTCCTCGACCGGGCCGGGCGCCCGGTGCGCGGCCAGCTCATCGAGGTCTGGCAGGCCAACTCCGCCGGGCGCTACGCCCACCAGCGCGAGCAGCACGCCGCGCCGCTCGACCCCAACTTCACGGGCGTCGGCCGCACCCTCACGGACGCCGAGGGCCGCTACCGCTTCACGACGATCCAGCCGGGCCCGTACCCGTGGGGCCAGCACGTCAACGCCTGGCGCCCGGCGCACATCCACTTCTCCGTCTTCGGCACGGCGTTCACACAGCGACTCGTGACGCAGATGTACTTCCCCGCCGACCCGCTCTTCCCCCACGACCCGATCATCCAGTCCGTCACCGACGACTCCGCGCGCCGGCGCCTCGTCGCGACGTACGACCACGACCTGTCCGTACCGGAGTTCTCGATGGGCTACCACTGGGACATCGTGCTCGACGGGCCGTCCGCCACGTGGCGCGAAGAAGGGCGCTGACCAGCCATGACGAAGATCGACACGAGCGGGGCGGGCGATGTGCCGCCGACTCCGTCGCACACCGTCGGGCCGTTCTACGGGTACGCGCTGCCGTTTCCCGGCGGCGAGGACATCGCGCCCGTCGGGCATCCGGACACGGTCACCGTGCGGGGGTACGTGTACGACGGCGCGGGCAGGCCGGTGCCGGACGCGTTCCTCGAAGTGTGGGGCGCCGACCCCGCCGGGCAGGTGTCGCGGGTCGACGGTTCGATGCGGCGCGACCCGGCGAGCGGCGGGTTCCTCGGGCGCAACGGCGTGGAGTTCACCGGCTGGGGCCGGGTCCAGACCGATGCCGACGGGCACTGGTACGTACGCACGCTGCGGCCCGGCGCGCGGGGCGTGGCCGCGCCGTACCTGAGCGTCTGCGTGTTCGCGCGCGGCCTCCTCGTCCACCTCTTCACCCGGATCTACCTGCCCGGCGACGACGCGGCGCTCGCCGCCGACCCGTTGCTCTCGGGGCTCGACGGCGCGCGGCGCGACACGCTGGTCGCACGGGAGGAGCCGGGCGGCACGTACCGTTTCGACATCCGCCTTCAGGGCGAGGACGAGACGGTCTTCCTGGAGTACATGTGAGTCTGTTCGACCCCGGCACGGAGGACGCGCCCACGGAGCGCACGACCTCCGAAGCGGCCTTCCTGCAAGCCCTGTTGGACGCGGAGGCCGCCCTGACGCGGGCCCAGGCGTCGCTCGGCCTCGCGCCCGCCGCGGCGGCCGACGCGGTGACCGCCGCCGCGGTGGCGTCCTCCTTCGACCTGCGCGACCTCGCCCGGCGGGCCCGCACCGGCGGCAACCCGGTGATCCCGCTGGTCGCCGACCTGACGGCGGCCGTCGCCCCGGAGCACGGGCCGTACGTGCACCGCGGCGCCACCAGCCAGGACATCCTGGACACGGCGCTGATGCTGGTCGCGGCGCGCGGCCTCCACGAGATCCTGGCCGAACTGGACCGCACCGCCGAGGCGTTGTCCCGGCACGCCGCCGCCCACCGGGACACGGTCATGCCCGGCCGCACCCTCACGCAGCACGCCGTGCCGACGACGTTCGGCCTGAAGGCGGCGGGCTGGCGGTCGCTGGTCCTGGACGCGCGGGACAGGGTGCGCAGGGTGCGGTCGGAGCTGCCGGTGCAACTGGGCGGCGCCGCGGGAACGCTGGCGGCGTTCGAGGCGTACGGGGCGAGCGCTCCGCTGGACCTGGTACCGGCGTACGCGGACGAACTCGGCCTTGCCGCGCCCTTGTTGCCGTGGCACGTCCTGCGCACCCCGGTGGCGGACCTGGCGGGCGCGCTGGCGTTCACGGCGGGCGCGCTCGGCAAGCCGGCCGTCGACGTGGCGACCCTCTCCCGCACCGAGATCGGCGAACTGGCGGAGGGCTCGGGCGGCGGCTCCTCCGCGATGCCGCACAAGGCCAACCCGGTCCGCTCCACGCTGATCACGGCGGCGGCCCACCGCGCCCCCGCGCTCGCGGCGACGCTGTACGGCTCGATGCCGGCACAGGACGAACGCCCCGCCGGCGCCTGGCACGCCGAGTGGACGACCCTGCGGGAGCTGCTGCGGCTGACCGGCGGCGCGGCCCGGGACGCGGCGGAGCTGACGACGGGCCTGGTGGTGCGCGCCGATGTGATGCGCGCCCATCTGGACCTGACGGGCGGCGCGATCGTCTCCGAGCGCTTGTCGGCGGAGCTGGCCTCTCTGCTCGGCAGGGGCCGCGCCAAGGAGTTGCTGAGTGACGCGACGCGCCGGGCCGCGCAGGAGAACCGCCCCCTCGCCGACGTCCTGGCCGAGGAACCGCACCTGAGGACGGTGGACGTGGCCGCGCTGACGGACCCGGAGCGGTATGCCGGGGCGGCACCGGAACTGGTGGACAGGGCGCTGAAACGCAGCTGAACACAGGGGCCGAGTTCCTGCGGCGCCGGGTCCGGCGGGGGTTCGGTCGCAGACGGCGAGTCCGCAGCCGGCGGACTCCGTGTCGGCCCGGACAACGGCGCCGGGCCCTCGGAACCGCCGGGCTCTGCGCCCGGCCCCGAAGGAAGACACCAGTCCCGCGGGCAACCGGACCCACCGGCCCCGGGCACGTCCCGCCCCGGCGGCTCACTTCTCGCCCCGGCGGCTCCCATAGATGGCCCCGCGCCGCGCCCCGCTCACCACAACCCCCACCCCGAGCCCGTTATAGCTGGAGTCACGCCATGTCCCACTCCCCCCTCCTCCACCACCGCGCCGAGGGTTCGCCCTCCGCGCCTGCGCTGATGCTCGGCCCGTCCCTCGGGACCTCGCTCGCGCTGTGGGACCGGGTCGCGCCCGAGTTGTCCAGCGGTCACCGTGTCGTGCGGTGGGATTTGCCGGGGCACGGTGGGTCCGACCCCGGGCTGATCCGGGCCGGGGCCACCGTCGGGGACCTCGCCGAGCTGGTGCTCGCGCTCGCCGACTCGCTCGGCATCGAGCGGTTCGCGTACGCCGGGGTGTCGCTCGGCGGCGCCGTCGGGATGTGGCTCGCGGTGCATCACCCGGAGCGGGTCGGCAGCCTCGCCGTGCTGTGTTCGTCCGCCCACTTCGGTGGTGCCGAGGCGTGGGAGGAGCGGGCGGCTCAGGTGCGGGCGCACGGGGTCGGCGGGGTCGCCGAGTCGGCCGCGGCGCGATGGTTCACGCCGGGGTTCGGTGTCGCGCGGCTCGTCCAGGACAACCGGGACGCCGATCCGGGCGCGTACGCCGCGTGCTGTGACGCCCTCGCCGCGTTCGATCTGCGGGAACGGCTCGCGGACATCGCCGTGCCGACGCTCGTCGTCGCCGGGCGCGAGGACCCCGCGACTCCGCCCGCGCACGCCCGGGAGATCGCCGACGCCGTGCCCGGCGCCGAACTCGTCGAGCTGGCCGGGGCCTCCCACCTGGCCGTCGCCGAGCGGCCGGACGCCGTGGTGGGGCTGCTCCGGACCCATCTGGGGCAGAACGCCACGCTCGGGATGGAGGTGCGGCGGGAGGTTCTCGGTGACGCGCACGTCGATCGGGCGCAGGCGCGGCAGTCGCCGTTCACGGCCCGGTTCCAGGACTTCATCTCCCGGTACGCCTGGGGCGAGATCTGGACCGACCCCACCCTGTCGCGGCGCGAGCGCAGCATGGTGACGCTCACCGCGCTCGTCGCCCACGGCCACCTCGATGAACTCGCCATGCACGTACGGGCGGCGCGCCGCAACGGGCTCAGCCCCGAGGAGATCGGCGCCGTGCTCCAACAGTGCGCCGTCTACGTGGGGGTGCCCGCCGCGAACGCCGCCTTCGCCGTCGCCCAGCGGGTGCTGGAAGAAGAAGGCGGCCAGGACTAGCGCAGGCCCCTGCCCGTCTCCAGGACCTCCCTCGCCCGCGCCGCCAGGCCGTCCGCGCCGCACGAACGCGCCAGCGTCAGGCCCCGGTTGAGCTCCGAGAGCGAGCGTGCCGCCATGCCGTACTCGACCCGGGCGAGGGCGTGCTCGTACGCGCACGGTGACGCTTCGAGGTAGGTGACCGCCTTCGCGTACAGGGTGAGCTGGCGCTGGCCGGTCTCCAGGGCGGCCGCGCAGCGCAGCGCCTCCCCTATCGCCGTGTCCGTGCCGAACCGCTCGGCCTGGACGCGGGCCTCCGCGACGAGTTCGGCCGCGCGGTGCGGGTCGGTGGGGGCGAGGGCGCGGGCCAGGTCGCAGGCCCACGGCGCCATGATCGTGTTGTGTCCGCCGCGGGCGATGGCGGCCTTGGCGGCGGTCTCCAGCTCGTTGATCCCCTCCTCGACGCGGCCGGTGGCGAGGAGGAGGCGGCCGCGGACGGAGTGCGCGTCGGGCAGCACGATGGTGGACGGGTAGGGCGGCCCGAACGAGTACCGTTCGGCGATCGCCTGCGCCTCCTCGGGCTTGCCGCGGGCGAGCAGTGTCTCGATGAGCATGCAGGCGGCGTCCCAGTGCATGGGCAGGCCGTGCCCGACCCGGTCGGCGAGGCGCAGCGACTCGCGCAGGAACGCCTCCGCGTCGGTGAGCCGGCCGCGCCTGCGGTGCACGTAGCCGACGAAGGCGTGGGCGAGGGAGAGGTGGCCGCCGCTCCAGCCGGCCGTCTCGTACTCGCGGACGGCACCCGTGAACAGGGACTCGGCGCGGTCGAGCCGGTCGGCGAAGAGGTAGGCGCTGCCGAGCATGGTGAGGACCTCGAAGCCCCATTCGGAGTCGAGCCAGCCGAGTCCGGGCGCGAGCCGCCGGTTGACGAGGGCGCGGTCGCAGCGCTCGATGACCTCCTCGGCGTTCTCCCCGCGGGTCATGGCGTCGAAGGCGCGCAGGATGAGCAGGACGCGCTCGGCGTTGTCCCGGCCCGTGAGCTGGTCGGCGAGGCTGGCGAGGGCGCGGGAGCGGCCCGGGGAGTCCTCCTCGCCCGCGTGGATGCCTTCCCACATGAAGCGGACGGCTTGCAGGCGCAGCCGGGCGGGGCCGGGTTCGAGGAGGTCGGCCTCGGTGTCGATGACGCGCAGCGCCTCTTCGAGCTGGTCGTTGTGGACGAGGGCCTGGGAGAGCCGGCAGACGGCGTCGACGCGCTGGTCGCCGACGAGGCCGGGCGTCGTGTCGAGCGCGGCGTCCAGGTGTCTGATGGTGGTGGCGGGCGAGGTGAGGAGGGTGGCGCAGCCCAGTTCGTAGTGGAGGTGCGGGCGGATCTCGGGCAGCGGCGGCTCCTGGAGCGCGCGCTCCAGGCAGCGCCGTGCGGCGTCGGGCGCGCCGACGGCGAGGTGTTCGCGGGCGGCGGCGCGCATCTGCTCGACCAGCTCCGGGTCGTCGTCCGGGTGGACTTCGAGGAGGTGGCGGGAGGCCGCGGCGGGCCCGTGCCCGGAGGCGGTGACGGCCCAGGCGGCCTGGCCGTGCATGGCGGTGCGGGTGGCGGGCGGGATCGCGTCGTAGACGGCGGAGGCGATGAGCGGGTGGACGAACTCCAGGGCGTTCTCCGCGCCGTCGACGGAGTCGGTGAGGATGCGGGCGGCGCGCAGCCGCTCGGCGCAGCGGCCCGCCTGCTCGGGGTTGAGCCCGGCGAGGAGGGCGGCGAGGCCCCGGCCGCGCGCCGACTTGTTGAGCGCGCGCAGTTGCCCCGCGGAGTCCTCCTCGGGGCTGAGGTCGCTGTCCTGCACCTTGGCGAGGAGTTCGACGGTCTCGTACGGGTTTCCGCCGGTGACCGCCCACACCTCGCGGCAGAACGGGTCGTCGGCGTGGTCGCCGAGGGTGGCGCGGGTGAGGCCCGCGGTGGCGTCGGGGGTGAGGGCGCGCAGGCGGGCCGTGCCGGGGCGGGCGGCGTCGGCGACCGCGTCCAGGCAGACGGCCGCGGCGTCGTTCTCGGGGTCGCGCTGGGCGACGACGAGGAGGACGGGCAGGTCGTCGAGGCGCTCGGCGAACGCGGCGAGCCACTCCAGGGTCTCCAGGTCGGCCCAGTGCGCGTCGTCGATGAGGATGACCAACGGCCAGTGCAGCCGGGCCAGTCGGGAGACGGCGGCGACGAGGCCGTCGCGCACGCCCTGCGGGTCGGCCTGGCGCCCGGTGGGTTCGGCTATGCCGAGGGCGGGGCCCGCGATGTCGTACCAGTCGCCGAAGTACTCGCGGGTCTCCTCGTCGGAGAGCGCGAGCAGCGCGGGCTGGAGGAGCTGGCGCACGACGTTGAACGGGACGGAGGTGACGGTCTCGCCGCCCCGGGCGGACCACACGGTGGCGCGGCCCTCCGCCAGTTCACGGACGCGGCCGAGCAGGGCCGTCTTGCCGATGCCGGCCTCGCCCCGGTAGACGACGAGGCTGCCCGAGGACGCGGCGTCCGCGCACAGGTCGTCCAACGCCCGCAGCGCCACGCCGAGTTCGGACTCCCGCTCCCACAACGGCGGGCCGGCGGAGGCGGCGTCGCTGTGCCGTCCCTGAGTCATCCCCGCACCCTCCTGGTGTTCGTGCACGCCGATCGGCCGGCGTGCTGGTCACGAGAGTAATGCGCGACGCCGCGCCGTGGTGGGGGGTCGGGGAGCCCGGCGGGATTTGGCCGGAGCCGGCGCATCCACGGGGTTGACAGGTTTCGGCCGGTAACACTTTCGGCAACGGTTCCGACCGCATCGCGGACCCTCTCATGCCCTTTTCAGGCACGCCTCATACTGTTTCGTTCATGACGTCGCAGACTCCCGCAGGCTGGTACCCCGACCCCGGCCAACCCCCCGAAGGACCGCGCACCGAACGCTGGTGGGACGGCGGCCGGTGGACGGACCAGACCCGGCCCGCCGCGGCCCCGCCGCCGTACCCGCAGACCGCGCCTGGCGCGCCGACAGCACCGAACGCGTACCCGGCGTACGGCGGCCAACCCGGCTACCCGGGTTACCCCGGCTATCCCGCCCAGGTGCCGTCCACGCCGCGCAATGGGGCGCGCGTCGCGATCGCGGCCGGTGTCGCGGTGGTAGTGCTCGCCGGTGTCGTCGGCGGGGTCTACGCGCTCACCTCCGGCGACGACGGCAAGAACGGCACGGTGGGCGCCGCCTCGGAGGGGCCGCGCGGCCCGAAGGGCCCCGAGGGCGGTCCGGGCGGCGGCAACGGCGGTGACGAGCCGTCACCCGAGGCGTCCGGCTCCTCGCAGCCGCCGCTCGACGAGGGCTACGCCACCGACGTCCTGAACGGGGTCGCGCTGCCGGTCCTCGACCACTGGACGGGCAGCGACGGCGCGGGCGCGGCTGGCGTGCAGACGGGCCCGTACAAATGCCCCGACGACGTGAAGCAGACCTGCGTGAAGGGCGGCGCATCCGTCGCGTCCGCGAAGAGCCTGAAGCTCGACGGGACCACTGCGGAGGCGGTGGCCAAGGAGGACATCCTCAAGAACTCCACGGCGTCCTACGGCGGTGAGGTCTACGGCGGCGTCGTCCAGCACGACGAGGTGCTCTCCGAGAAGGTCACGGTCGCCGGGCAACAGGGGTACCGGGTCCGCTGGAACGTGGACACCAAGTCGAACATCGACGCCTGGGTCGAGTCGGTCGCGTTCCCCTCGCCCTCCGACCCGCGGACGCTCCTCGTCGTACGCATAGGTGTGGACATGCCGCGTACGAAGAAGGAAGAGGCGGCCGGGCCGGACAACACGGCGATCGACAAGATCGTCAAGGGCATCAAGAAGGCCGAGGTCACCGGTGCGGACCTCGGTGGCGGCAACGGCAAGGACGTCTGAGCCGGCACGGGTTCGGCAGGAGACCGGTAGGGGCCCGGCACAGACCTGGGGCCGGGCGGTCTCCCCTCCGCTCATGGAGGAAACCGCCCGGCCCCGGGGGTGCGCGCCGCCCCCGTCCCCACGGTGCGGCGCGGGCAGACCGCCGGTCGGTCATCCCTGCGACCGGCGGCCTCCCGTTCAGGTGGCCCGGTCCGCCGGAGCGGTCAGGCCGAGCCCTGGGATCAGCACGTTCTCCACGAAGCCGACCAGGTAGTCGGCGTCCGCGTCGCGCCCTTCCAGGAAGGGGCGGCTGCGCATGACTCCGAAGAGCTGCGCGGCCACGTACGGCAGCGCGGGGTGGTCCGCGGCGATCTCACCGCGCGCCACGGCCCGCTCGATCATGGCGTCGATCGAGGCCAGCTCCGGCTCGACCAGCGCTTCCCGCAGGGCGACCTTCAGCTCGCCGTCCTGGCGCGCCGCGTGCCCGAGGGCCTGCAGCAGCGCCGTGTCCGGCGGTGACTGCGCCGCCGCGTTGCGCGCGGCGGAGACGAGGTCGCCCGCGAGGCTGCCCGTGTCGCACGCGGAGAACTTCGTACAGCGCCCGGCCCGCAGCGCCGCCGCCACCAGCTGCGGTTTCGTCCGCCACTGACGGTACAGCGTCGATTTGCTGCAGCAAGCCTGGGCCGCCACGCCCTCCATCGTCAAGGCGTCGTAGCCGTTCCTGCGCAGTTGGTCGAGGACCGCGTCGTAGAACTCCTGCGCGCGCTCGGGAGTGATCTTCGATCGGCGCGAGGCGGTCGGCGCTGTCGCGGTGGCCGGGTCTCGCTCCGTCATGTCTCTCCACTTCTCGCTCCGCGGGTTGTGTCGATGAGAACACACTCGCTATCGATACGCCAGTGTACCGGTACGCGGGCGTTTCGGTACACTGGCGTATCGGTACCGTAGCGTTTCGGTACAGCGTCGTTTCGGTACAGTGCCGTATCGGTACAGTGCCGTATCGATGAGGTCTGGTGCTTCGGCGTTTACCTACGCGTCACTAGCGCACCCAGGGCTCAGGCGCACCGCCAGCACCAACCGCACCACCCAGTCGTCACGAAAAGGGGCCGGGGGATGGATTCCCTTACCGAGCCTGTCGAACCGGAGCCGGACAGCCGATCTGCCCGACCGCCCCTGGTCCGCGAGCTCCTACTCGTCGTAGGACTTTTCCTCGTCTACAAGTTCGGCCGAGGTCTCGCCAACGGCCACACCGCCGAGGCGTTCCACAACGCCCGTGACGTGTGGGACCTCGAACGGGCCGTGCACCTGCCCGGCGAGGGCACGATCCAGAGCGCGCTGCTCCACGGCGACACCCTCGTGCACGTCGCGAACACCTACTACGCGACCGTGCACTTCCCCGCCACCGTCGCCCTCCTCGTCTTCCTCTACCTGCGCCGTCCGCGCCACTACGTGTGGACCCGCCGGGTGCTCGCCGCCCTCACCGCCGCCGCCCTCGTCCTGCACCTCGGCTTCCCGCTGGCGCCGCCGCGGATGCTGAGCGCGGCGCACCTCGTCGACACCGCCCAGGTCTACGGGCCCTCCGTGTACGCGGCGAAACCGTCCACGGACACCCTGGCCAACCAGTTCGCGGCCATGCCGTCGCTGCACTTCGGCTGGGCGCTCATGGTCGCGGTCGCGCTGATCGTCGCCACCAGGTCGCGGTGGCGGTGGCTGTGGCTGCTGCACCCGCTGCTGACGCTGCTCGTCGTCGTCGGCACCGCCAACCACTACTGGCTCGACGCGATCGTGGCCACCGGGCTGCTCGGCGTCGCCCTCGCGGTGATCCGCATGCCGCGCACCGTCGGAGGGCCCGCGGCGATCCGCCGCCACCTGCTGCCCGCCCCGGCGGCCACCGCGCCGCCGGCCGCCGCTCTCCGCGCCGGCGGCGCCTCCGAGCCCGCGCCCTGGGCCCCCGCCGCCGCCTTCCGAACGCCGCCGGACTCGCTGTCCGCCTCCGACGTACTGGCACACATGCCGTTGCGGATTCCGCTCAAGGTCTCCCCCACGCCGGGTTCCACCTCGGCGGCGACCGCCCCGCAGCCCGTCGCGACCGGGGCCGTGCGATGACCGCCACCCTGCTCGCGGTCGTCCTCTCCCTCGTCTCCGCCGTCGCCTACGCCGCCGCGGCGGTCGCCCAGGAACGGCTCGCCGCGCGTACCGCTTCCGCGGGGGCCGGCACCGGTGCCGGGCTGTGGCGGCTCCTCGGCACCGGTGCCTGGTGGTGGACCGTCGTCCTCAACGCCGGGGCCGCGCTGCTGCACGTCGCCGCGCTCAAGTACGGGCCGCTCACCCTCGTGCAGCCGCTCGGCGCGCTCACGCTCGTCGCCGCCGTGCCGCTGGGGGCGCGGATCGCCGGGCGGCACGTCACGGGGGTCGAGTGGCGGGGGACGGCGCTGACGCTCGCGGGGCTCGCCGCGCTGCTCGTCACCGCGTCCGGGCCCGCGCCCGACGACACGCTCTCGCTGCCCGAGGCGCTCGTGGTGGCCGGGGCCACGGCGGCGCTCATCGGGGCGTTGTCGCGGCGCGGCGCCAAGCCCGGGCTGCGGCACGCGACCGCCTCCGGCGTGGCCTCGGGGGTTGCCTCCGCGCTGACCCAGACGGTCACTGTCGCGGCTACCGATCGGTCCGGGCCGTTGTTCGCTCCGCAGGTCGTTGTGGTGGCCTTGCTCGTCGCGGCGTTCGCCGTAGGTGGGCTGCTGCTGTCGCAGACCGCGTACCGGGGTGGGCTCGGGGCGCCGCTCGCCATGGTGACCCTGGCCAATCCGGTGGCCGCGGCGGTCATCGGGCTGTCGATGCTGGGGGAGCGCCTGCACGGGGGTGTCGCGGGGTTCGTGCTGGCCGGGGTGGGGGCGGTGCTCGCCGCGCGGGGGGTTGTGCTGCTGACCCGGAGCCCGGGACGGGAGACCGAGCCTGTCGAAGCCTCCGTGGTGCCACTACCGGGAATCCCGACCCAGCCGGAACCCGAGGGACTCACCCTACGAGCGTCCTGAGCCGGCGGGGTTCGTGTCGCGGTCGGTTGTGCGGTGGGGCGGGGCCGGGTCAGGCGTGCGTGCGGGGGCGCTGTAGGGCGCGGTCGGTTGTGTCGTGGGGCGGGGCCGCGCCGGCGTACCTCCTCGGCCGGATCGGTCTGACCCCCCGCTGTCCGCCCAGAGGTCGCGTATCCGGCGCTGCATTCCGGCGGTGTCCTGCGGGGGCACCCCGACACGTCCCCTCCCGTAGCGACGCGGGTGCACCCCGGTGGCCCATACGGTGGCCAAAACACGGCCGGATACGCCCAGTGCCGCCGCCCACCGCCCCCACCCCGGGCGCCTCGCGCCCCGCCGCGGGCAACCTGCCGCTCCCCGCACCTACCCCGCCCGGGGCGCCCCCGCCCCGCCTTGGGCAATCTGCCGCCTGGGGCGGCAGGGTGGGCAAGGCGGCCCCCCAGCGCCGGGTGACCGGTGAAGGAGGCCCCCGCAAACACCCCGCCCCGCCTGGCGGCACCAAGGCCCGGGCATACGTCAGGCGCGTCAGCCGAGGCCCCGGGAATCCTGTTTCAGCGCCGTGTCCACCGTCAACGCCGTCGCCACGACAAGGCTGAGCAGCGGCTCGGGAAGCTGGAAGTGGATCTGCAGGACGTAGTTGTCCGCGGTCGTGAACATCGTCTTGGCCAGGCCCTCCCACGTCTTCGTGATGCGGGCGACCTCCTGTTCCGCGTGGTCGACGATCGCGAAGTTCCACGCCCGCCAGTTCTCCGCCTTGATCGCCCCGACCTGCTGACCGTTCACGTTCATCGCGAAGTTGATCTTCCCGATCACGTTCTGCTGGACGATCTCCCCGACCGGCGAACCGTCGGGGCGCTCCACCACGACCCGCGACTTCATGAACTTCGCGGGACGCGTCAGCACCAGTTGCGGCTGACCGTACGCGTCCCGGATCTCCAGCTTGTGCGTCATGAACTGGTCGACACTGGAGACGAAGCGCAGCGCCTTCTTCAGGCTGCTCTGGCCGATCTCGGTGACGGAGCCCAGGACGTTGCCGTTCTGGTCCATGACGCTGTACTCGTTGGTCAGCTCGATGAGCTTGGCCTTCTGGTTGACGACCAGGACCGGCTCGGTGAACAGCGAGCCGCCGCCCTGCGCGGTCGGCGCGATCCCGGCCTGCTGCTGCACCTGGCGCTGGACGGCGTGCGGCTGCGGCTGCGGCTGCGGCTGAGGGGCCTGTGCCTGCGGCTGCTGGGCCGCCGGGTTCTGGGCGTGCGTGTGCTCGGTCCACTGGGAACCGTCCCACCAGCGCAGTGACTGGGGAGCGCCCTGAGGGTCCGGGTACCAACCTGCAGGGGTGTTCGATTGCGTCGTCACCGGGGCACACTATCGCGGCCCCCTGTGCCCCCGCGGTGACCAGGGGCACAGGGTTCCGCTTCCGTCTCAGCCCGTCGCGATGCGCGGGTCGCTGACGCCCGGCTGCCCGTTCTCCACGTGTCCGGCGAGGCGGCGCAGATAGCCGGCACTGCCGTCGAGCACGATCTTCAGGTCGTACCAGCGCTTGGTCGCGCGCAGGCCGAGGGTGTGGCGGACGGTGGCGCCGGACCGCACCGTGAACGTCTGCGCCTGGCCGTCGTAGGCGTTGGTGACGGTGAGGTGGGCGTCCGTGGGGGTCGGGTTGCGGAGGGTGAGGGTGAGGTTGCCCGTGGGCTCGTGGCGGGCGGTGATCTCCGGCTCGGCCTTCTTGTTGTCGCCCTGGAAGGTGCGCAGGAAGCCGTTCGGGCCGTGCACCGTGAGGTCGTACCTGCCGCCGGAGTAGAGCGAGTTCCAACTGTCGGAGAGCGACTTCGCCGCCTCCGTGGTGTACGTCCACGGGCCGTCGCCGCGGCTCTGGGAGCGCACGTGGAAGACCGCGCCCTTCTTGTCGCCGCCGCTGAACGTCAGCTTGTACTTGCCCGTCGACAGATCCTGGGCGCCGTCGACGTAGGGCGCGTAGGCGAGCGGGCGGCTGGGGCGTGTGCCCTTCTCCTGCTTGGGGAGCGCGCCCTGTGCCGGCGGCTTCGGCACGTAGCTGGTGTGGCGGTCGCGGTCCGGCGGCTCGTAGGCGGACGTGTCCGGCAGCTCCGCCGGGGCGGTGACCTCAAGGGAGAAGTCGAAGGCGGAGGTCAGGTCGCCGCAGATGGCGCGGCGCCACGGCGAGATGTTGGTCTCCTTCACCCCGAAGCGCTTCTCCATGAAGCGGAGGATGGAGGTGTGGTCGAAGGTCTCCGAGCAGACGTAGCCGCCGGTCGACCACGGGGAGACGACCAGCATCGGCACGCGCTGGCCGAGGCCGTACGGGCCCGCCGCGCGGAGGCCGCCGCCCGGGTAGTAGTCCAGTTTTGTGTCGACGGTGGACAGGCCCTGGTTCGCCGAGGCCGGCGGGTACGGAGGTACCACGTGGTCGAAGTAGCCGTCGTTCTCGTCGTACGTGATGAACAGCGCCGTCTTGCTCCACACCGCCGGGTTGGAGGTGAGGGCGTCCAGGATCTGGGAGATGTACCAGGCGCCGTAGTTGGCGGGCCAGTTGGGGTGTTCGGTGAACGCCTCGGGCGCCGCGATCCAGGAGATCTTCGGCAGCTTCCCCGCCTTCACGTCGGCCCGGAGGATGTCGAAGTAGCCGTCGCCCGCCTTGGCGTTGGTGCCGGTGCGGGCCTTTTCGTACAAGGGGGTGCCGGGTTTGGCGTTGCGGAAGGTGTTGAAGTAGAGGAGCGAGTTGTCGCCGTAGTTGCCCCGGTAGGCGTCGTTGATCCAGCCCCAGCCGCCCGCGGCGTCGAGTCCGTCGCCGATGTCCTGGTACACCTTCCAGGAGACGCCCGCCTTCTCCAGGCGTTCGGCGTACGTGGTCCAGCCGTAGCCCGCTTCCTCGTTGCCCAGGACCGGGCCGCCACCGGTGCCGTCGTTGCCGACGTGGCCGGTGAGCATGTAGTAGCGGTTCGGGTCGGTCGCGCCCATGAACGAGCAGTGATAGGCGTCGCAGACCGTGAACTTGTCCGCGAGCGCATAGTGGAAGGGGATGTCCTGCCGGGTGAGGTGGGCCATCGTGCCCGTGCCCTTGGCGGCGATCCAGTTGTCGTACTTGCCGCCCGCGAATGCGCTGTGGCCGCCCGCCCAGTCGTGGTCGAGCCCGGCGATGAACTGCATGCCCAGGTTGTCGGCGTCCGGGTGGTACGGGAGCGTCTCCTTGCCCGCGCTCGACTGGTGCCAGACCGGTTTGCCGCTGGGCAGTGTCACCGGGCGCGGGTCACCGAAGCCCCGGACGCCCTTCATCGTTCCGAAGTAATGGTCGAAGGAACGGTTCTCCTGCATGAGCACGACGATGTGCTCGACGTCCTCGACGGTGCCGGTGCGGCGCGCCGCCGGGATGGCGGCGGCGCGCTCGATCGATCCGGACAGGGCCGTGAAGGCGGCGGTGCCGCCGGCGATCTGGAGGAAGCGGCGCCGATTCAGTTCGGTCATGGGTGCGGGGGTCTCCGTTGCCTCGGAAGTGGGGTCCGTGTGCGTTGAGGGGCAACGGGGAGTGTTCAAGACGAACGGGGGCGAGCGAAAGGGGGCCGAAGTGACGGTCGCGCAAAATGTAGGCCCCCGTCCAGCGTCCTGACCGTCCCGGAAGGTCTCAGCGGACGTCCTCCCACAGTTCCCGCTCCGCTCGGCGGGGGTCGTGTTCCTGGTGGGACGTCGTGTCGAAGACCATCGTCGTACGGTCCTTCTCCGGGTCGTACGCGGGCCAGCCCGGGTCGCCGGTCGTCGCGAAGTCGACCCATGCCGCGTGCATCGTACGGGCCAGATCGTGCGGGGCCTTCTCGCCGGTCAGCGCCGCGTAGTCGGGGTCGTCGGGGAGGTCGAAGACGAAGGGGAGCTCCAGGGCGTGGCAGGCGCCCAGAGCGCCGTCGTACTGCGGGGAGCGCCAGGCGAACTCGTAGAGGTGGGTGCCAGGGACGGACTCGGCCAGGCGGATCGCCGGGACGCGCCAGAACCAGTCGGTGATCAGCCCGTCCAGGAGTTCGCCGGGGGTAGCGTCGGGGCGGATCTCCCGGTAGGCGGGCAGGTCCACGCCGTAGGCGTCGGCCTGGCGGCGGACACGGCCTTCCGAGATCGTGTCGAAGCGGCCCGTCGGCGCCATGTACAGGCGGTTCTCCTCGCGGTTGGAGCCGACCAGGAGGTCGACGCCGAGGTCGGGGCCTGGGAGGCGGAGGCCCGGCGCGACCGGTTCGAAGGCCATGCCGTTGAGCGCCGCGTCGCCCCACACCGCCGGGTCGGGGCGGCTCGCGAAGTCGGCCCGCAGCATCGCTTGCGCGTCGATGAGATCGGGCAGGGGGACCGCCGCGAACGCCTCCGCCGTGTGCGGGACGCCGAGTCGCTCCGCCATCCGCTCCCCGATGCGGCGCGCCGTGTCCGGGCCGATGAAGTGGTGGCAGGCGCCGCTCTGGAGCACCGCCCGCCGGAACAGGCCGCGGGCGCCGGGCTCGGCGAGGAGCTGCCCGATCGCGACGCCGCCCGCCGACTCGCCGAAGACGGTGACGCGGTCCGGGTCGCCGCCGAACGCCGCGATGTTCTCCCGCACCCACGTGAGCGCGGCGATCTGGTCGAGGAGCCCTCGGTTGTCGGGGGCGCCCGGCAGGTGCAGGAAGCCGTCCGTGCCGAGGCGGTAGTTGACGCCGACGAGGACGACGCCGTCGCGGGCGAAGGTGTGGCCCCGGTAGCCGGAGGCGTTCGCGGAGCCGTTGGAGAAGGCGCCGCCGTGCAGCCACACCATCACGGGCAGCCGCGCGCCGGGGCCGGGTTCCGGGGTCCAGATGTTGAGGTTGAGGCAGTCCTCGCCCGGCATGGACGTGTCCGGGATGAGCGTGTCGAAGGGCGGCGCGTACGGGGCCTTCGGCGCGGTCGGGCCGTAGGCGGTGGCGTCGCGGACCCCGGTCCACGGCTCGGGGGGCGCGGGCGCGGCGAACCGGCGTGGCCCGAACGGCGCGGCGGCGTAGGGCACGCCGAGGAACGCGGCGACACCGTGCTCGGCGCGGCCGCGCACGGCGCCCTGCCGGGTGGTGCACTCGGGCGACGCGTCGGTCATGGGCGAACTCCTCACTGAGGACAACAAAATGAAGCGGCTACGTTCACCTCTTCCCTCCGTACCTTGCCACCTCCCCGGCACGCATTTCCCCGCGCGGAACACACCACAGCAAACCCCGGCACGCCGGGCCCCGCCTCCGCCGACGGCCCTCCGCCCCCAACCTCCGCCACCGCCACCGCCACCGCCACCGCCACCGCCACCGCCACCTGCGGCACCATCCGCCCTGCGACTCTCCCCGTGGCGGCCCTCCAGCACCGACCCACACCACGGTCACCTGCGGACCCGTCCGTCCCACGGCGGCTCCCGCGAGCCGCCCCATCACCCCGGCCCCGTACCGATCACCAGGCGGAACGCGGCGCAGAACACGACGCCCCGGCCCCCCCACGGCGGCCCTCCGGCGCCGGCCTCCGCCACCGTCGCCTGTGGCATCACCCCTCCCACGACTCCCCCGCGACGGCCCTCCAGCTCCGGCCCCGCCACCTGCGGCACCACCCATCCCCACGGCCCTCCCGCGAGCCGCTCCCGCCACCCCCGCCCCGTACAGATCACACCCCGCCCGGCCCCGCCTCCCGCGGCAGTCCCCCGGCGCCCGCCTCCGCCGTAGGCGTCTGGGGTGTCGCCCGGCCCCATGGCTCTCCCGCTAGCCATTCCGCTACCGCTCGGCCGATGGGCTGGCCCGTTTCGATTTCGATGAAGCCGAACTGGCCGGACTGGTTGCACTCGAGGAACCACCAGATTCCGTCGGCGTCCTCGGCGAAGTCGAAGGCGCCGTATGCGAGTTGGGCGCGGGTCAGGTACGCGTGGACCGATTCCGCGACGCGTCGTGGCACGCTCACCGGGCGCCAGGGCCCCGCGCCGGGGTCGAAGCGGACGTCGACCACGGCGTCGGCGTCCTCGATGTCCGGGGCGGCCGTGGCCCGCGCCGCGAAGAGCCGGTCCCCGACGCAGGTGAGGCGGATGTCGGCGACCTTGCGCACCCGGCGCTGGAGCAGCGTCGGCCCGTGCGCCACGTCCTGGTAGTCCTCGTCGGGCCGGACCCGCGTCGTGGGCACGGCGAACGCGCCGTCGCCGGGGTGCGCCCCGGAGACCGGCTTCACGACGAGGTCGGGGTAGCGCTCGGCGAACTCCCGTGCGACGCGCGGGAACGTGGTGATGAGCGTTGCGGGCACGGGCAGCCCGCACTCCCTCGCGAGCCACAGCTGCCAGGGCTTGTGCCGTGCCTGGTTCGCGGCGTCGGGGTGGTTCATCCAGCGCGCGTCGGTGCAGCGCAGCATCCCGTACAGCGCCTGCGACGCCTCCTCGGTGAGCCAGGGCGAGGCGGCGCGCGAGCGTGCGGCTGGCACGCCGGGTCTGCGCACCCAGACGGAGCGCAGACCACCCATGCTGACGACGCGTCCGGCGACGGAGAGGTGACCGTGGAACACGCCGTGCGCGTACTCCCCGGAGACGTCGACCCCGCCGGGCAGTTCGGCCGGGTCGAGCCGGAGCACGGGGATTCCCCGGGCGTTCAATTCGACGACCGCCATGTCGGCCGTCACATCCTGTTCACTCGTCAGGATCAGCACCGTCATTCCGGGCGGCCGTTCAGTCGTCGAAATGGGTTTTGGATCCCGCTGTCGAGGTGGTGGCGGCGCATTCTCGCAACACTGCGTAGTCACGCGCGGCCACTCCGCCGTCGGGCAGCACGTTCAACTGCAGTGCGGAGTCGTACGTGTACACCGCGCTGACCTCGGTCTCTCGCGTGGGGCGAGCGTAGTTCAGGGCGAACGGTCGCATCAGTACTCCTAGTTGGGGGGCGCACCAAGTCAAGCGCATGGTGACTCTCCGACGTCACACTCCTGAGGAATTTCTCAGATTCTCTGTGTAGAACGCATCACACCCACGGAGGAGTTGCTTCCGGCGCCGAGGAGGGTGAGGCGGTCTTGGGCATGCAAAAGAGGCGGCCTTTGGGCCGCCTCTTCCGACTACCGCCTTTACAAGCCTTTACACGTCCTTTCGGCGTCCTCCACGAGAGAGGTAGGCGAGGCCGGAGTGGGCCGCGAGATAGCCGTCGACCAGGCGTTTCGCAACTGTCACTGAGTCAACGAGAGGGTGCAGGGCGAACGCCTTGACAGCCGTCTCGCGCGACCCGGACTCGGCCGCGGCGAGCACTTCGCGCTCCACGGCCTTGACGGCGGTGACCAGTCCAACCGCATGGAGTGGCAGCGGGTCGACGGCGACGGGGTGCGCGCCGTTCGCGTCGACGAGGCAGGGCACCTCGATGACGGCGTCCGCGTCGAGCGCGGCGAGGGTGCGCCGGTTGCGGACGTTGAGGATGAGCGTGGCGCGTTCGTCGCGGGCGATGGCGCGCATGAGGGCGAGGGCGACTTTCTCGTATCCGCCGGACTCCTCCAGGTCCGCGGCGTCCCGTTCCCCCGCGCCCGATGCCTCCCGGTTGTGGGCCATGTACGTGGCTTCGCGCTCGGCGCGGGTGCGGTCCCAGGCGGCGAGGGACGGATCGGCGTAGAACGCGGACTGCTGTTCGGCGAGGAAGGCGCCGCGTGTGCGCTCGGCCTCGCGGTAGGTGCGGACGGTCTCGCGGTTGAAGTAGTAGTAGTGCAGGTACTCGTTGGGGATGGCGCCGAGGGAGCGGAGCCAGTCCGTGCCGAGGAGGCGGCCCTCCTCGAAGGAGCCGAGCAGCTTCTCGTCCGCGAGCAGGCGCGGCAGTGCGTCCCGGCCGCCGACGCGCAGGCCGCGCAGCCAGCCGAGGTGGTTGAGGCCCACGTAGTCGGCCCAGGCGTCGGCGGGGTCGGCGCCGAGGACGCGGGCGACGCGCCGGGCGAGGCCGACGGGCGAGTCGCAGATGCCGATGACCCGGTCGCCCAGGATCCGCGACATGGCCTCGGTGACCAGGCCCGCCGGGTTGGTGAAGTTGATGACCCAGGCGTCCGGGGCGACCGCCTGGACGCGGCGCGCGATGTGGGTCGCGACGGGCACGGTGCGCAGCCCGTACGCGATGCCGCCCGCGCCGACCGTCTCCTGCCCGAGGACGCCCTCGGCGAGCGCGACCCGTTCGTCGGCGGCGCGGCCCTCCAGGCCGCCGACGCGGATCGCGGAGAAGACGAAGTCGGCGCCGCGCAGCGCCTCGTCGAGGTCGGTCGTGGCGCGCACGGCGGGCGCGTCGGGGGCGCCGGTGGCTTGTTCTCGCAGTACTCCGGTGATGGCGCGCAGCCGGTCCTGGTCGACGTCGTGCAGCGTGACCTCGGTGACCCTGCCTGGCGCGTGATCGGCGAGCAGCGCTCCGTACACGAGGGGCACCCGGAATCCGCCACCGCCGAGAATCGTCAGCCTCATGGCGCGATCGTAGGGCAGCCTTGTCCCCGACCTGATCTTCGACCGGCGGAGGACCTCCATGACACCCCCCACGCGACTCTCCTTGCCGCGGCGCACGAGACGCGGGCTCACCGCTCTCGCGGCGCTGACCGGTGCGCTCACCCTCGGCGTGAGCGCCGCGTCCGCCGCGGCCGCGCCCGCCTGGACCGAAACCGGCACGTCGTCGGTGAACTCGCTCACCGGCGGGCAGGGCCTCGCCACCCGCGCCGACGGCTCCCTCGTGACGCGCGGGCTCGCCTCGATACCGCTGGCCCTGCGCATAGCCGGCTGGTCGCACGTCGGCGATCCGGACGTGGCGGGCGGCTATGTCTTCGACGCGTACCAGGGCGGCGACGACGCGAAGAAGAAGATGTTCGCCGCGACGGGCCCCGACGGGAAGCGCACCACGTACGAACACGCCCTCGATCCGGGCGAGATGCTGAACAACTCGTTCGCGGCGGTGGCGCCGGACGGGCAGTGGCTGGTGGCGGGCGAGTGGGGCGCGATGAAGCGGCTCCAGGTCTTCCCAACGCCGGTCCTGAACAAGTCGGCTCCCGCGCCGGGCGCCAATCTGCCGCAGGCCGGGCAGATCACCCTCGACAAGGGCGTCGAGAACATCCAGGGCTGTGACTTCACCGACGCCACGCATCTGCTGTGCTCCTCCGACAACGCCGTGAAGGAGGTCGTCGAGGTGGCGCTCGACCGCCCGCTCGACGGCAAGCCGGTCACGGGCCACGTCTCGACCGCGTTCGCCATCCCGCAGCGCAGCATCTGTTCGGGCTCCTTCGAGGCGGAGGGCATCGACTACGACGCCCCGCGCGGCACCCTGCGCGTCGCGATCGTGCCGCCCGCGCCGTGCCTGGTGACGACGACGGTCATCGCGTACAAGCGAGGCTGACCGCACAGGGGTGAGGTGTGGGGCGGCGGGGTTCGGGGGATGGTCGCGATCATGACAGATCGCACGACCCCGCCGCCCACCACCTCGGTCACCGCTCCCCCGCGCCGCCCCGCCCGCCAGCTCCTCGCCGCGTCCGTCGGCAACGCCGTGGAGTGGTACGACTGGTACGCATACACCTTCCTGGCCACCTACATCGCCGACCAGGTCTTCCCCAAGAGCGCGGACAACTCGCTCGTCCCGCTCCTGTCCACGTTCGCCGTCTTCGCGGTCGGGTTCTTCATGCGCCCGGTGGGCGGGCTGCTCATGGGCGCGGTCGCGGACCGGCACGGGCGGCGCGCCGCGCTCACGGTGACGATCCTGTCGATGGGCGGCAGCAGTCTGCTGGTCGGATTGACCCCGACGTACGCGGCCGTGGGCGTCCTCGCCCCGGTCGTGCTCGTGCTCGCCCGGCTGCTGCAAGGGCTCTCGGTGGGCGGGGAGTTCGCCGCGTCCACGACCTTCCTGGTCGAGTCGGCGGGCCCGGGGCGGCGCGGTCTGTTCTCCTCCTTCCAGTACGTGTCCACGTCCGTCGGACAGTTGGCTGCGTCGGGCCTCGCCGCGCTCCTGGTGGCCCTCCTGGACGACGGGCAGATGGACGGATGGGGCTGGCGCGTCCCGTTCGTCGTGGGCGCCCTGCTGAGCCTCGTCGGGTTCTGGATCCGGCAGGGCGCGCAGGAGACCCGGAGCGAGGACCTCGCCGAGCCGCAGACGCGTCCGGGCCTCTTCGACGCGCTGCGCCACCACCCGCGCGAGTCGCTGCTGATCTGCGGCATCACGGCGGGCGGCACGCTCGCGTACTACACGTGGACGTCGTACCTGCCGACGTACGCGGAGCTGAACACCGGCATCACCAAGTCCGACGCGCTGCTCGTCGGCACGATCGCGCTCGCCTTCTTCGCGCTGCTCCAGCCGGTCGGCGGCCTGCTCTCGGACCGGCTCGGGCGCAAACCCCTGCTGCTGTTCTTCGGCGTCGGCTTCGCCCTCCTCAGCGTGCCGCTGCTGCACTCCCTGACGGGCTCGTTCGCCTCGCTGCTGCTCGTCCAGTGCGCGGGCATGGTGCTGCTCACCGGCTTCACGTCGATCTCGGCGGCGGTCAACGCGGAGGTGTTCCCGGCGCGGGTCCGGGCGGCCGGGATCGGCTTCCCGTACTCGCTGACGGTCGCTCTGTTCGGCGGCACGGCCCCGTACATGGGGACGCTGTTCAAGGAGTGGGGGCACAGCGGGCTCTTCCCCTGGTATGTGGCCGTGCTGTGCCTGGTGTCGTCGGCGGTGTACCTGCGGCTGCCGGAGAGCGCGCACCGGGAACTGGAGCGCTGACCTCTTGTCCCGGTGTCGGCGGGCTGGCTAGCCTCGGCGGGCGAAGCGCTTCGACGCCGTCGCAGCCCCCTCCTGAGAGGCACCGCATGACAGGCGGACACCCGGTCGCCCCCGTCCTTCCCGGCTTCCACCCCGACCCCAGCGTCTGCCGCGTCGGCGACGACTACTACCTCGCGTGCTCCAGCTTCGAGTACTTCCCCGGCATTCCCCTCTTCCACAGCCGCGACCTGCGGCACTGGACGCGGATCGGCAACGTCCTCGACCGGCCCGAGCAACTGCGGCTGCCCGTGGGGTCCCCGTCGTCCGGCGGCCTCTACGCGCCGACGCTGCGCCACCACGACGGCCGGTTCTGGCTGATCGTCACCAACGTCAGCGACGCGGGGAACTTCCTCGTCACCGCCACCGACCCGGCCGGGCCCTGGTCGGACCCCGTCCCGCTGCCCGGCGTCCCCGGCATCGACCCGGACCTCGCCTGGGACGACGACGGCACCTGCTGGTGCACCGTCGCCGGGGTCTCCCAGGTCCGCATCGACCCGTACACCGGGAAGACGCTCGGCGAGCCGCGCCGCATCTGGTCCGGCACGCCGGGCGCCAAGGCCCCGGAGGCGCCGCACCTGTACCGCGTCGGCGACCACTGGTACCTGCTGATCGCGGAGGGCGGCACCGAGCGCGGTCACGGCGTGTCCATCGCGCGGGGTCCGGCGCCGGACGGCCCGTTCGAGCCGTGCCCCGCCAATCCGGTCCTGACGCACCGCTCCACCGACGACCCCGTGCAGAACACCGGCCACGCCGACCTCGTACAGGCGCCGGACGGCACGTGGTGGCTGGTGTTCCTCGGGGTGCGGGCGCGCGGCGGGTCGCCGGGGTGGCATGTGCTCGGCAGGGAAACGTTCCTCGCGCCGGTGACGTGGGAGGACGGCTGGCCGGTGGTGGGGCCGCTGGTCAGCGGCGCGGAGCGGTCCACGGCCGGGTACCGGGACGACTTCACGCGCCCCGGCCTCGCCCCCGAGTGGATCTCGCCGCGCAGCCGCCCCGCCGCGCACGTCACCACGCAAGAACCGCCAGGGCGACTGACGCTGCGCGCCGCCGGAGCCTCGCTCGACGCACCCGACGCGGTCTTCGTCGGACGGCGGCAGGAGGATCTGACGTGCCGCGTCCGCACCCGTATCGACGCGGCACAGGGGCGCGGCGGCCTGGCGGTGCGCCTCGACGAGCGGCACCACTACGAGATCGAGGCGGACGCGGAGGAGGTGCGCGTCGTCGCCCGGATCGGCCCGGCGCGCACCGTGCTCGCGGCGCGGCCCGCGCACGGGCGGCCGCTCGTCCTCGGTGTCGGCATCGCCGAGACGCGCACGCTCAGCGACCCCCGCACCGGCCCGGACACGGTGACCTTCGGGGTCGAGGAGGCGGACGGCACGTTCACCGCGCTCGCCGCCCTCGACGGCCGGTATCTGTCGACGGAGGTGGCGGGCGGCTTCACCGGCCGCGTCATCGGTCTCTACGCCACGGCCGGCACCGTCCGCTTCGACTGGTTCGCGTACGAGCCGGTCTGAGGGCCTACACCGCGCGCACGCCGTCGGCCGTGGCCCCCCGGGGGACGAAGGCGAGCCGGGCGAGGCGGACCTCGCCGTGCAGCCGGACGCGCAGGTCGCGCACGCCGGTGGCCGTGAGGTCGGCGTGCAGGGTGACGTACGTGTACGGGTCCGGGGTCGCCGGGACGGTGACGGAGCCGCCGTCGACGATCTCGACGACCCCCTCGCCCGCCGCCTCCACCCGCACGCCGGAAACCCCCTCGGGCCCGAAGTCGCACGTTTGGTACAGGAGTTCACCGGCGGCGCCGGATGCCGTCGTCACCGCGTCGCCCGTCGTCTTCGTGCGGTCCACGATCTCGGTGCCCCGCTGCTCGTCGTACGACGCCGCTGCGAGGCCGTCCGTGCGCACGGGGCGTGGCGCGGGGGCGTCCCCCGCCACCGTCAGCGGGATCGTGTGCCGGATGTCCTCGCTGGAGGCGCCGACGAGGAGTTCGTACGTGCCTGTCGTGACGCTCCACCGGTCGCGGGCCACGTCGTGGTGGCCGAGGTCGCTGAGCGGCACGGTGAAGGTGACGCGCTCGGACGCCCCGGCGGCGAGCGTCAGCCTGCGGTGCGCGAGGAGCTGGCGGCGCGGGCGCGGAACCGGCATGTCGAGCGGGCGGACGTAGAGCTGCGCCACCTCGTCGGCGGTGCGCGTGCCGGTGTTGGTGAGGGTGAAGGTGCATTCGAGGGTGTCGTCGCCGCGCGTCACGAAGGGCGCGTCGTACGCGAACGAGCTGTAGGACAGGCCGTGCCCGAACGGGTAGAGGGGTGTGCCCTCGAAGTAGAGGTAGGTCTGGCGGGAGCCGATGACGTCGTAGTCGAGCAGGTCGGGCAGGTCGGTGTCGGCCGCGTACCAGGTCTGCGGGAGGCGTCCGGCGGGGCTGACGTCCCCCGCGAGGACCCGGGCGAGGGCGCGGCCCGCCGCCTGGCCACCGTGGGCGGTCCACAGCAGGGCGGGCAGGGCGGCGTGGGCGTCGGGGACGGCGTACGGGTAGGCGGAGACCAGGGCGAGGGCGGTGTTCGGGTTCGCGGCGCGGGCCACCCGCCACAGCCGTTCCTGGTGGCCGGGCAGGGCGAGGGTGGTGCGGTCCTCGGTCTCGCGGCCGTTGATGTGCGGGTCGTTGCCCGCGACGACGATCACCACGTCCGCCTCGGCGGCGGCCCTGGCCACGGCCTCCTCGCCTCGCTCGGCGAACTCCACAGTGAAGATCGTGCCGGAGTCGGCAACCCGCACGCCGTCGGCGGCGACTGAGACGTACCGACCCGTTCCCGCGTGCCGCAGGAGGTGACCGTTTCCATGGGGTTCGAGCGCGTACGTCTCCTGGACGACCCAGCCTCCGGGCTGCTCGGCGGAGGCCCGCACGTAGCCGTCCTCGGCGACGGAGAGGTAGCGGCCGTCCGGGGCGCGCAGGGTGAGGACGTCGTCGCCCCAGTCGACGAGGGCGAACTCCGTGCCCTCGTCGGGGGAGGTGGTGAGGGGCGGCAGGTCGGTGCGGCCGGCGAGGAGGGCGGGGTCGAGGGCCGCCTCACCGTTGTGAGCGCCCTCGTCCTCGGGCGCGTCGGGGACCCGCAGCCACCCCGCCTCGCAGCGCAGCCGGACCCGGTCCACGCCCTCCGCGAACGTGACGTGCTCGGCGCCGAACCGCTCGTACAGGCCGTCGAGCGGGGTCGAGCGGTGGATCAGGGTGCCGCTGTACCAGTCGAGCTTGCACTCGCCGGCGAGGAGGCCGACCAGGGCGATCCTCGCATCCTCGGGCAGCGGCAGCAGGCCGTCGTTCTTGAGCAGCACGATCGCCTGCTCGGCGGCCTCCTGGGCAAGGGCGCGGTGGGCCTCGGTGTCGAATTCGCGGACGTCCGCGAAGGGGTCGGGGTCCGCGAACTCGCCGAGCCGGGCCCGTACGTCGAGCTGGCGGCGGACGGCCGTGTCGATGTCGGCCTCGGTGATCAGGCCCTGGTCGAAGGCGCGGCGCAGGCGTCCGACGATGGTGGAGGGATCCGTGCCGTGGTCGGTGAAGCTGTCGACGCCCGCGATCAGCGCGGCGGCGACCGCCTCCTCGTGGGTGGCGAAGTAGTGCTCGGAGTCGACGAGGTTGCTGGGCGCGCCCGCGTCGGAGCAGACGAGGAGCGCCTGGTCGGTCCAGGTGCGCAGGTGGTCGCGCAGGTACGGGGAGACGTGGTTGGGGCGGCCGTTGACCAGGTTGTAGGCGGGCATGACCCCGGCGACGGCGCCCGCCTCGACGGGCCGTCTGAAGGCCCGCAGGTCGTACTCGTGCAGGACGCGCGGGCGCACCGAGGAGCTGGTCGTGTCGCGGCGGGTCTCGTTGTTGTGGGCGAGCCAGTGCTTGAGGACGGGGGCGGTGCGCCAGTAGGCGGGGTGGCTGCCGCGCAGGCCGCGCGTGTAGGCGGTGGCGAGGGCGGCGGTGAGGTGCGGGTCCTCGGAGTAGCCCTCCTCGTTCCGGCCCCACAGGGGGTGGCGCAGCAGATTGACCGTGGGCGCCCAGACGTTGAGGCCGACGCGGTCGTCGCGGGCGCGCATCGCGCGGACCTCGGCGGAGACGGCGTCGCCGACGCGGCGCACGAGGTCGTCGTTCCAGGTCGCGCCGAGCCCGACGGCCTGCGGGAAGACGGTGGCAGGACCCATCCACGCGACGCCGTGCAGCGCTTCCTGTCCGGTGCGGAACGCGGCGAGGCCGACCCGCTCGACGGCGGGCGCGAACTGGTGGAGCAGCGCGATGCGTTCGTCCAGCGTCAGCGCTTCGAGGAGATCGTCGACGCGCTTGGCCTCAGGCGTGGGGACCTCGGCGTCGAGCGGGGGATTGTCGGTCACGTACAGGCCCCTTGGCAGAGAAACGGAAACGATGTCAGCAGTAATTTCGAAGCGCTTCGATGCTCCGCATCTGCCCGGGTAAGTGTCAAGAGTGGTGCGGCGAAAGTCGGTTGAGGAATTCCGTGCACCAGCCTTGTGACCCCAGAAACGTTCCCTTAGCCTCGCTGCAACATCGAAGCGCTTCGACAGAATTCGTCGCGTTCCTTGAAGGGTTGCCGCAATGACGCCGAACTCGCCTTCCGCCGCTCCCGCTCCCAGCCGGAGGAGTTTCCTCGCCTCCAGCGCCCTGGCCGCCGCTGTCGTGGCCGGCGGGGCACCACTGCTCACGGCCTGCGGCGGGACGGACAGCAAGGACCGGGAGGGCACCACGTCGGGGAAGGCCGCCGACAAGCTGCTGCCGACCTTCGTGGCCAGCGAGTTCGCCGCCCCGGACCTGCCGTCGAAGAACGGTTCGGCCGCCGGGTACACCGGCAAGGTGGAACTCGCCTCCCTGGCCGCCTCGGTCCCGGAGAAGCTCGGCACCGGCACCCCCATCAAGATCATGTCGCCGTTCTGGGGGTCGCCGCCGAAGGGCGACTGCGCGTACTACAAGGCGCTCGACGCGGCGGCCGGCACCAAGGTCACCTGGCAGAACCAGGACGGCAACACCTACGGCCAGAAGCTCGGCGCGATCCTCGCCTCCAGTTCGATCCCCGACATGGTGGTCGTGCCGTCCTGGGAGCTGGTCGGCAAGATCTCCAGCGCGGTCACCGCGAAGTTCATGGATCTCGGCCCGTATCTGGCGGGCGACAAGGTGAAGAAATACCCGAACCTCGCCGCGATCCCCTCCGACTCCTGGCGCATGGGCATCTTCGGCGGCGCGCTGCGCGGCATCCCGATGCCGACCGCCGCCGCCACGTTCAACATCCCGTACTACAGGAAGGACGTCTTCGACAAGAAGGGCTACGAGGTCCCCACGTCGACCGACACCTTCCTGAGCTGGGCGAAGGAGGCGACCAGCGCCAAAGCGAAGGTGTACGCCTGCGGTGACATGTCCTGGACCGCGTTCAACATCTTCGGGGTGCGGCCCTCCGGCACCCTCGGCTGGCACATCGAGGACGACGGCAAGCTGACGTACCGCATCGAGCAGCCCGCGTACCTGGAGGCGCTGGAGTGGACCCGCAAGCTGTTCGACGCGGGTGTGGTCCACCCCGACGACAAGGCCCGCTCGGGCGACGCGGGGCAGCGCTTCGGCGCCGGTCAGATCCTCATGTACAACAACGACACGTCCCACTGGTACGCCAAGACCGCCGAACAGGCCGCGTCCAACCCCGGGTTCGCGATGGACGCGATGGACCTCTTCGGCCCCGACGGCGGCGCCCCGCGGCTGTGGGCGAGCCAGCCCGCCGGCATCTGGTCGCTGATCCGCAAGGGCGCCTCCAAGGAGGTCGTGGAGAACGCGCTCGCCGCCGCCAACTTCGCCGCCGCCCCGTACGGCACGAAGGAGCGCATGCTCGTCGACTACGGCACCGAGGGCACCCACTACACGGTCAAGGACGGCGTCCCCGTCAAGAACGACCGGGGCAACCAGGAGGTCATCAACGCCTGGGTGATGCTCGCCGCCCCCGCTCCCTACTTCGCGCACCCCGACTACCCGGACGTGGCGCGTAAGCAGGTCGAGTGGGAGCAGCGGATGGGCGCCCACATGAGGAAGACGTCCACGTACGGCATGAACATCGTGGAGCCGACCCGCTGGGCCAACCTCTCCAGCCAGTTCGAGCAGCTGGAGATCGACTACGTGCGCGGCAACAAGAAGCTGTCCGACGTGCAGCAGGCCGTCTCCACCTGGAAGTCGTCCGGCGGCGACAAGCTGCGCGACTGGTACAAGAAGCTCATCGACGAGAACGGCAGCGGCCACTGATGTCCCTCACCGCCGGGAGCAGGCCCGACGGGACCCGCCCGCCCGTGGCCGTCGAGGAGCCGACGGCCGCGGTCGTCCCGAAGGCCGTCCCCGAGAAGCAGACGACGGGCAAGATCCCGTGGCGCGTCAGGCTGCGCCGCGACCGGGCGCTCATTCTGATGACGCTGCCCGCCCTCGCCCTGCTCCTCCTCTTCCACTACGTCCCGCTGCTCGGCAACGTCGTCGCGTTCCAGGACTACGACCCCTACGCCGCGAGCAACGGCGTCACCGCGATCCTCCACAGCCCGTGGCTCGGCGTGGAGCAGTTCTCGCGGATGGTGGACGACCCCCTGTTCTGGGACGCGACGCGGAACACCGTCGTCCTGTTCCTGCTCCAGCTCGTGCTGTTCTTCCCCGTCCCCATCGCGCTCGCGCTGCTCATCAACAGCGTGATCAGGCCCCGCGTCCGGGCCGTCGCGCAGGCGATCATGTACCTGCCGCACTTCTTCTCGTGGGTGCTCGTCGTCACCGTCTTCCAGCAGGTCTTCGGCGGCGCCGGCATCATCGCGCAGACGATGGAGAAGCACGGCTGGGGCGGCTTCGACCTCATGACGAACGCCGACTTCTTCAAGTTCCTCGTCACCGCGCAGTCCGTGTGGAAGGACGCCGGCTGGGGCATCATCGTCTTCCTCGCCGCCCTCGCGGCCGTCTCCACCGACCTGTACGAGGCCGCCGCCATGGACGGCGCGGGCCGCTGGCGCCGCATGTGGCACGTGACGCTGCCCGCGCTGCGCCCGGTCATCGCGCTCCTCCTCGTCCTGCGGGTCGGGGACGCGCTCAGCGTCGGCTTCGAGCAGTTCCTGCTCCAGCGCGACGCGGTCGGCGTCGGCGCCAGCGAAGTGCTCGACACCTATGTGTGGAACATGGGCATCCAGAACGGCGACTTCAGCTACGCGGCGGCAGTCGGCCTGGTGAAGGGCGCGATCGGGATCTGTCTCGTACTCGCCGCGAACAAGTTCGCTCATCTGCTCGGTGAGCAGGGGGTGTACAAGAAGTGAGCCTCAACACGCAGTTGATCCGCAGCCTTCAGGCGCCGCCGCGCCCCGTCTGGGAGGAGCCGCCGAGCAGGGCCGGGCTGACGGCGAAGGGCGGCTTCCTCGTCCTGTGCTGCCTCGGTGTCCTGGCCCCGCTGTGGATCGTCGTCGTCACCAGCCTCTCCCCCAAGCCCGTGATCGACCGGGCGGGCGGCCTCGTGGTGATCCCCGAGGGCATCACGTTCGTCAACTACACGGAGCTGCTCGGCGGGGGCCAGGTCAGCCGGGCGATCCTGGTCTCGGTCGGCGTCACGCTGGTCGGCACCGTGTTCTCCATGGCGGTGTCGGTCCTCGCCGCGTACGGGCTGTCGCGGCCCGGCAGCCTGGGCCACCGGTTCCTGCTGATGGCGCTGATGGCGACGATGTTCTTCGGCGCCGGGCTCATCCCGACGTACCTGCTCGTGCAGGCGCTCGGCCTCACCGACACCTATCTGTCGCTGATCCTGCCGAGCGCGGTCAGCGTCTTCAACATCCTCGTCCTGCGCGGCTTCTTCATGGGCATCTCGCCCGAGCTGACCGAGTCCGCGCGCATCGACGGGGCGAGCGACCTGCGCATCCTGCTCACGATCATCATGCCGCTGTCCCGCGCCGTCCTCGCCGTCATCTCGCTGTTCTACGCGGTCGGCTACTGGAGCGCCTGGTTCAACGCGTCGATCTACCTGAGCGACCAGGACATGATGCCGCTCCAGAACGTCCTCATCCAGCTCGTGCAGAAGAACACGGCGGCGCCGACCGGGCTCCAGCAGGCGGTGCGCACCGGTGAACTCTCCACGCTCGGGCTCCAGATGGCGGTCATGGTGCTCGCGCTGATCCCGGTCGCGGTGGCGTCGCCGTTCGTCCAGCGCCACTTCAAGAAGGGGATGCTGACGGGGGCGGTGAAGGGGTGAGCGTCTCCACCGACGGCCGCCTCCTGTTCGGCGGCGACTACAACCCCGAGCAGTGGCCCGAGGAGGTGTGGGCCGAAGACGTGGCCCTGATGAAGGAGGCGGGCGTCACCACGGTCACGGTCGGCGTCTTCGCCTGGGCCAAGCTCGAACCCCGGCCCGGCGCGCGGGACTTCGGCTGGCTCGACCGGCTGATGGACCTGCTGCACACGCACGGCATCGGCGTCGTCCTCGCCACCCCGACCGCGTCCCCGCCGCCCTGGCTCGGCCGCCTCCACCCCGAGACGCTGCCGCGCGACGAGGACGGGCACATCATCTGGTGGGGCTCGCGCCAGCAGTTCTCCCACTCCTCCAGCGCCTACCGCCGCTACGCCGCCGCGATCACCGAGGACCTCGCGATCCGGTACGGGCACCACCCGGCGCTGCGCATGTGGCACATCAACAACGAGTACTGCACCTCCGACCACGGCGACGAGGCCGCCCGCGCCTTCCGCGACTGGCTGCGCGCCAAGTACCGCACGCTCGACGCACTGAACGAGGCGTGGGGCACGGCGTTCTGGAGCCAGCACCTCGACACCTGGGCGGACGTGATCCCGCCGCGCCGCGCGCAGTACACCCGCAACCCGGCGCAGCTCCTCGACTTCCGCCGGTTCACCTCGGACGCGCTCATGGAGTGCTACGTGGCCGAACGCGACCTCGTACGCCGCCACTCCCCCGCGCATGTCCCGGTCACGTCCAACTTTATGCCCTTGTGGGTGGGGCAGGACGGCTGGGCGTGGGCGGAGCAGGAGGACGTGGTCTCCGTCGACGTCTATCCCGATCCGCGCGACCCGCTGGGCGGGCAGTACAACGCGATGATCGCCGACATGACGCGCGGCCAGGCCCGCGGCCCCTGGATGGTGATGGAGCAGGCGGCGGGCCCAGTGAACTGGCGCGAGGTCAACCACCCCAAGCCGCCGGGCCTCAACCGCCTCTGGTCGCTCCAGGCCGTGGCGCGCGGCGCGGACGCGGTCCACTACTTCCAGTGGAGGCAGTCCCGGCAGGGCGCGGAGAAGTTCCACTCGGGGATGGTCGGGCACGCGGGCGCGGAGGGCCGGGCCTTCGCCGAGGTGAAGCGCATCGGCGCCGAACTCGCCAAGCTGGCCGTCGCGGGCACCCATGAGGCGTCCGGCATCGCCATCCTGCACGACTGGCACGCCTGGTGGGCGGGTGACCAGGACGGCAGACCGTCGAAGCGCGTCACGTACGAGGGTGTCGTACGGGCCTGGCACCGGGCGCTCTGGGAGGCGCACCTCCCGACCGACTTCGCGCACCCCGAGCACGACCTGTCCCCGTACAAGGTGGTCGTCGTGCCGCAGCTCTACCTGCTCACGGACGCGGCGGTCGACAACCTCGTGGCGTACGTGCGCGGCGGCGGGACGCTCGTGTGCGGGTTCTTCACCGGGATCGCCGACGCCGACGACCGCGTACGGCCCGGCGGCATGGACGCCCGGCTGCGCGAGCTGTTCGGCATCCGCACGCTGCACGAGTGGTGGCCGCTCGATGCGCACGAGTCCGTGGAGTGCGGAGAGTTCCGCGGCACGCTGTGGTCGGAGGAGCTGACGGCCACCGAGGACGCCGACGTGGTGGCCGCCTACCGGGGCGGCGACCTCGACGGGCTGCCCGCCGTCCTGCGCCGGGGCCGCGCCTGGTACCTCTCCACCCTCCCCGAACCTCCGGCGCTGTCCTCGCTGCTCGCGGACGTGGCCGCCGGGGCGGGCGTACGGCCTCCACTGTCCGGCCTCCCCGCAGGGGTGGAGGCCGTACGCCGGGGCGGGCTGCTGTTCCTGCTGCACCACGGGCGCGGCGAGACGGTGGTGCCGCTGCCGGACGGTGCGGCGTACGAGGACGTGCTGAGCGGCGCCCAGTACACGGGGTCCGTGACACTCGGCCGGTTCGGTGTGGCCGTGCTCGCCCGCGAGGAGCGGGGGGCCGGTGCTGCCTGAGCATCCGCACGGCACCTGGGAGCCGACGCCCGCCGCACGCTGGGAGGACGCCTTCCTCAGCGGCAACGGCCGGCACGGCGCCCTGGTCCTCGGTGACCCGCACGACGACCGGGTGATCGTCACCCAGCACACCTTGGTCCGCCCGGACGGCGCGGGACCGCAGCCGGGCCCGCCCGCCCTCGCCGACCGCCTTCCCGCGCTCCAGGACAGTCTCCTCGCGGGTGACGTGGACGCCGCCGAGCGGTTCACGGACGGGCGCGCGCTGCGCTGGGTGCGGCCGTTCCATCCGGCGTTCCAGGTCAGGTTCGTCCGGGACAGCGTGGTGTGGCGGGGCTACCGCCGCACCGTCGACTTCGCCACCGGGGTCGCGGGCGCCCGGTGCGGCGGCTGGCACAGCCGGGTCTTCGTCTCCCGCGCGGACGACGTGGTCGTGCGGTACGTGACCGGGCCCGGCCTCCACGGCGAACTGTCCCTGGACCACCGGCTCGCCGGGGTCCCGGACCGGCTGGGTGTCGGCCGCTCGATCGTCCTGACCCCGTACGGCGCCCAGATGACGCTGCGCTGCCGCTACCCGGGCAGCGACCTGGCGTACACCGGGGTGACGCTGGCGCTGACGCACGGCGGCCGCACCTCGGTCGGTGTCAGGGGACTGCGCGTCGAGGGCGCGACGGGGCTGCTGCTGCTCACGCGGGTGCACCGGCACACCGGCGAGCTGGACGCGGCCACGGAGGCGGCCGGTCTCGCGGCGCTGGTGACCGGTGACCCGGCCGTCACGTACGCGGACCTCCTCGCCCGGCACGAGGAGTTGCATCGCGCCGCGTACGAGCGGGTGACGTTCGACCTGCACGCGCCCCCCGCCGAGCGGGGCCTTCCCGGCAGCGCCCTCCTTGAGCGCCCGGAGAGCCACGCCCTGCTTGAGCGCTTGTTCGCGGCGGGCCGCTACCACCTGCTCAGCTCCTCGGGCGTCCTGCCGCCCCGGCTGACCGGGCTGTGGACCGGTCAGTGGGACACGGCGTGGTCGGGCGCGTTCACCACGGACGCCAACCTGAACCTCCAGACGGCGTCCGCCGCGGCCTGCGCCCTGCCCGAGGTCAGCGCGGCGCAAGGCGCCCTTGTGCGGGCCCAGTTGCCGCACTGGCGCGACAACGCCCGGGAGATCTTCGGCGCCCGCGGCATCGTCGCGCCCGCCCACACCGACGGCGAGTCCGGGCACTCCTGCCACTTCCAGCGCGCATGGCCGATGCACCTGTGGACGGCGGGCGCCGACTGGCTGCTCACGCCGCTGGTCGAACAGGCCGAGACGACAGGTGACCGGCCCGCCTGGCTGGCCGCCGCCCTCGCCGAGGTCGCGGTGTTCTACGAGGACTTCCTCAGCCGGACCGGGCCCGACGGGCGGGTGGTCGTCGTGCCCTCGTACTCGCCGGAGAACCGTCCCGCGAACGCGAGCTGGGGCACCCTCAACGCCACCATGGACATCGCGGCGGCCCGGCACGCCCTGCGCACCGCCGCCGCCTGGCACCCGGGCGGGCCCGAGGCCGACCGCTGGACCGCGCTCGCCGACCGGCTGCCCGAGTACCGGGTCAACCAGGACGGGGCGCTCGCGGAGTGGGCCTGGCCCGGCCTCGACGACAGCTACGACCACCGCCATCTCAGCCACCTGTACCCGGTGTGGCCGCATCACGAGATCAACCCCTACGACACCCCCGGGTGGGCGAAGGCGGCGCACCGGGCGCTCGAACTGCGCGGCGCCGAGAACGACTCGGCCCACGGGCACCTCCACCATGCCCTGATCGCGGCCCGCCTGCGCGACCCGGCCCGGGTCGCCGACGCCCTGCGCCACGTCCTGACCGGCGACTACTTCCACCACTCCCTGATGAGCGCGCACTATCCGCGCCGCGACGTGTACAACGCCGACGCCGCGCACACCCTGCCCGCCCTCCTCACCGAGACCCTGCTCCAGTCCACGCCCGACCGGCTCGTTTTGCTGCCCGCGCTGCCCGGCGGGTGGCGGCGCGGCGCCGTGACCGGCCTGCGCACCCGGTTCGGGGCGCGCGTCGACCTGCGCTGGTCCGGTGCCACGTGCACGGCCGTCGTCCGCCCGGAGCGCGACGCGGACGTGGCCCTGATGACCCCCGTCGGCGGTCCCGGGCGCCTGCGCCTGACCGCCGGCGAGGACCGCGAACTGCGCCTGCGCACAAGGTAGTTCGCGGACCCGACCCCCACCGACCATGGAAGGGAACCCCCATGGCACGCTCCCCGCACCCCGCCCCGCGCCGCCGCACCCTCCTCGGCGCCGCGCTCGCCGCCTCCGCCGCGCTCGCCGTCGCCGCCGCCCCCGCGCAGGCGGCCGTCTGGTCGTCGTCCGACCAGTGGGGCAACTGGACCACCTCGGACGGCTACACCCTCTACAACAACATCTGGGGCTCCGGCGCGGGCGCCCAGACGATCTGGGCCAACTCCTCGTCGAACTGGGGCGTCTGGGCCAACCACCCGAACACCGGCGGCATCAAGTCCTACCCGAACGCCAAGAAGGTCGTGAACAAGCCGATCGGCTCCCTGTCGTCCCTGACCAGCAGCTACAACGTCACGGTGCCGTCCTCGGGCGCGTACAACACGTCGTACGACATCTGGGACAGCGACTACGACTACGAGGTCATGCTCTGGGTCAACCACACCGGCGCCGTCGGCCCGCTCGGCACCTCGCAGGGGACCGTGACGCTCGGCGGGCACACCTGAACCGTCTACAAGGGCACCAACGGCGCCAACGAGGTCTTCTCGTTCCTGCGCACCTCGAACTCGACGTCCGGCACGGTGGACATCCTGCCGATCCTCAAGTGGATCAAGGACACCAAGGGGTGGTGGGGCAACGAGACGATAGGCGACGTCCAGTTCGGCTACGAGATCACCTCGTCCTCCGGCGGCCTGGACTTCAGGACCAACGGCTTCAAGGTCGCCGGCGGCTGACCCGGCCGGTCGCGCGGCGCGCGGCTCAGCTCCCCACGGGGGCCTGGGCCGCGCTCTCGCGCAGGGTCAGCTCCGGCTCCAGGAGCACGACCTCCTCGTCCGAACCGCGCCCCTCGATGCGGGCGATGACCTGCTCGACCGCGCGCCGACCCATCTCCTGCGCGGGCACGGCGACCGCGGTGAGCGGCACCGAGGCGTGGGCGGCGACCTGTTCGGGGCAGACCGCGACGACCGACACGTCCTCGGGCACGGCGCGGCCGGACTGGCGCAGGAGCGCGAGCAGCGGGTCGGTGGCCGCCTCGTTCTGCACGACGAAGGCGGTGGTGTTCGGGCGCTCGTCGAAGACGCGGGAGAGCGTCGCCGACACGGCCGCGTACGAGCCCTCGCACGGGCGGTGCAGCAGGCGCAGGCCCAGTTCGCGGCTGCGCTCGCGCAGGCCGGTCAGGGTCCGCTCCGCGAAGCCGGTGCGCCGCTCGTAGACGGCGGCGGCCTCGCCGATGACGGCGATCTCGCGGTGGCCGAGGTCGGCCAGGTGCTGGGCGCAGACCGCCCCGGCGGCGGCGAAGTCGAGGTCGACGCAGCTCAGTCCGGTGGTGTCGGAGGGCAGGCCGATGAGGACGGCGGGGCGGGGCGCGGAGCGCAGGAGCGGAAGCCGCTCGTCGTCCAGCTCGACATCCATGACGATCATGGCGTCGGCGAGGGCGCTGCCCTCGATGCGGCGCACCGCCTGGGCGCCCTCCTCGCCGGTGAGCAGCAGGATGTCGTAGCCGTGGGCGCGGGCGGCGGTGGCGACGGCCATGGCGATCTCCATCATCACCGGCACGTACATGTCGGTGCGCAGCGGCACCATCAGGGCGATGATGTTCGACTTGCTGCTGGCGAGGGCGCGCGCCCCGGCGTTCGGGTGGTAGCCGAGCTGGCGGACGCTGGTCTCGACGCGCTCACGGGTGGCGGCGGAGATGGACCGCTTGCCGCTGAGGACGTAGCTCACGGTGCTGGCGGAGACTCCGGCGTGCCGGGCGACCTCTGCGAGCGTGACCATGTCGTTCTCCTGAGCCGTGACGAGGGGGCGCCGGCGCGGACCGCTCCGACGGGACGGGCGGCCGTGGGGCGTTCGGCCTACCGACCCTATGGCGGCGGCGGGTACCTGTCCAGAACGGAGTCGAAGCGCTTCGACAGCGGTGGCTCCGCACCGGCGCCCCACCGGAGGACGACCGGTCGCTCAGGCCAGTTCGCCGAGGACCTCCCAGGTCCGGACGCGGGCGTCGGCGCCGTCGGCCTCGGTGCCGCTGACGACCACCTCGGTGGCGCCCGCGTCGCGGTAGCGGCGCACCGCGTCCGTCAGGGTCTTCTCGTCGCCGACGACGGCGAGATCCCCGGGGTGCCGGTGGCCGGACAGCTCCACGACGCGCGCGTAGGACGGGATCTGCGCGTAGAAGGAGAGCTGCTCGTACAGGCGCGGGCGGAGCGCGTCCGCGTCGCCGGTGACGACGCCGGGCACGAACGCGACGATGCGCGGCGTGGGACGCCCCGCCTCGGCGGCGGCCCGGGTCACCTCGGGCACGATGTGCTCCTCCAGGGCGCGCGGGCCCGCGAGGTACGGCAGGATCCCGTCGGCGAGCCGGCCGCTGACCCGCAGCGCCTGCGGGCCCATCGCGGCGACGAGCAGCGGTACGGGCGGTTCGGCGCCCGGGACGGAGGCGGGCAGCGAGGTCCTCGCCGTGAGGTGCTCGCCCTCGAAGTCCACCTCCCCGGTGTGCACCAACTGCCGCAGGGCGGTCAGGAACTCGCGCAGCCGGCCCACCGGCCGCTCGAAGGGGATGCCGAAGGCGCCCTCGGAGATCAGCTTCGTGCCGAGGGCGAGGCCGAGGTGGTAGCGCCCGCCGAGGGCGGCCTGGACCGTCCGCGCCTGGCTCGCCACGAGCAGCGGGTGGCGGCCGAAGACCGGGAGCGCGGAGGTGCCGAGGTGGAGGTCGGGGACGGCGCGGCCGATGACCGCCGCGAGCGTCGGGGCGTCGTAGCCGAGCGTCTGCCCGAACCACAGGGAGGTGAGGCCGGAGGCGCGGGCCTGGCGCGCCTGCTGCACGGCGTCGTCGATGAGGAGGTCGGTACTGGTCGTGTTGAGGATCACTCCCACTGTCATGACTGGCACAACGAGCGCGTCCGCCGCCCCGATTCCGCGAGCCGTATGAACAGTTCGTTTCGGGGGGCGGCGGCGCGGTGGGCCGGGGCGGGGGCGGCGCGCCCCTACCGTCCCCGTATGAACACGCGTGCTCAGCTCTCCCTGCTCCTGCTCGCCGGTGCGTCCGGTGCCGTGGACGCGCTCGCCTTCACGGCGCTCGGCACGGTCTTCGCCGGGGTGATGACCGGGAATTTGGTGCTGCTCGGCGTGGCGGTGGGGGACGCGGCCGGGGGCGGCTCCGGGTACGGGGAAGGGGTGTCCGGGCCGTTGTACGCGCTCGCGGGCTATGTCGCCGGGGCGGCGCTCGTCGCCCGCGTGTGCCGGGGCGCGGCGCGGCGGGAGGGGTGGCCGAGTCGTGTCGTGGCCTGTCTCGCGGCGCAGGCGGTGCTGCTCGCGGGGGTCGCGGTGGCGGGCGGGGTGTGCGAGGGGCGCCCCGGCGGGGTGGGGCGGACCGTCCTGCTGCTGGTCGCCGCGCTCGCGATGGGCGGACAGTCGGCGGCGATGGTCGCGGCCGGGGCCGCGCCCACGACCTACTTCACCGGGACGCTCACCACGCTGGTCACCGGGTTCGCGGACGGCTCGCGGCGCGGGAGCGCGCAACTGTGGGTCGCGGCGCGCCTCTTCGGGGTCGTCGGCGGGGCCGTGTGCGCGGTGGCCCTGCACGCGCGTGCGCCGTCGTGGGGGTTCGTGCCACCGGCCGTCCTGGCGGCCGCGGCGGTGGCGTGCCAGAAACCTGCACAGCGAGTGCGCAGGGCGGTCACGGGGAAACACAAAAATCCATCGCGCGCCCCGGAAACGGAAACCCATTGATGCGCGAGTGTCCCTTTTCCCGAAGGCGGCCCCATCCCTTTCACAATTCCTCCGGTGAAGGTTGTGAAGGGAATGACATCGGCCCGTGAATGGACGTGCACGAGGCCGTAATTGACCTCGCACATCCACTCCTACCGGGGACGTTCCGATTAGCTGTGCGATGCGTCGACGTGCTTTGATCCTCCGCACCGCAGGACCTCACGGATTCGCCTCCACCGATTCCGTGGTGCGTTCCGGCGTTTATCGCGATACCCGCACACCCATTGAGAAGGGCGGCTCTCCTCATGAGCAACACCCCCCAGGTCCAGACCCTCGAGATCTCCGACGCCGAGCTGGACAACGTCTCCGGCGGCCTCGTCACCGGCCTCGTCTCCAACGTGACCGGCACCGTCGACTCGATCGCCCCGGTCTCGGGCGTCGTCGCGGGCGTCACCGGCACGGTCGAGGGCCTGACCGGCGTCAACGTCAACGCCGCCACGGGTCTGGCCACCGGTCTGGTCGCCGGCCTCTGAGCCGGATCCGCAACGGATCACGCCGCCGCCACCTGACGGGCGGCGGCTCCAAGGCCCCGGGACCTCACGGTTCCGGGGCTTTCGGGCGCGTCAGGGCCGCGGGGCGCCGACAGGGCGGCCCCGACCGGCGCTGAGCTACGTAAGGGAAACATCGCGTGCAGTTCCGCCAACAGGCCCTCAGCAAGCTGCAGTCACCGGACCAGCTCGACCTTCCGGTGCGCCTCGCGCGGCCGCAGGGCGTGCTCGCCCTCGCCGTGACCCTCGTCGTCATGACCGCGTCCTGCGTGTGGGCCGTCACCGGCTCGGTGGACTCGACGCTGGAGGCGGACGGCATCCTCACCTACGGGCAGGGCAGCTACGTCCTCCAGACCCCCGTCACCGGGCAGGTCACGGGCGTGTACGTGAAGGAGGGGCAGCGGGTCGGCAAGGACGCGCCGCTGCTGAAGGTCCGCACGGAGCAGGGGAACCGGGCGGTGCGCGCCATCGACGCGGGCCGCGTCACCGCGCTCGTCGCCCGCATCGGCTCCGTCGTCACCACCGGCGCCGACGTCGCGACCCTGGAGAGGACCGCCTCCGCGCGCGATCCGCTGCTCGCCATGGTCTACGTGCCCGCGACCGGCGCGGCGAACGTGCCCGCGAACGCCCCCGTCGACGTGACCGTGCCCGCAGCCCGGAGCCACGGCGTGCTGCGCGGCACGGTGAAGGCGGTCGGCCGCACCGCCCAGACGCGCCGCCAGGTCACCGACTTCCTCGGCGACGGCGAACTGGCCGCCCAGTTCACGAAGGGCGGGGCCCGCGTGCCGGTGCTCGTCCAGCTCACCAAGGACGCGCACACGAAGTCCGGCTACGCCTGGTCCACGCAGGACGGGCCGCCCTACCCGCTCACCTCCATGACCCTCGTCTCCGGCGCCGTGCACCTCGCCGAGCAGCGCCCGATCGATTGGCTGCTGCCATGAGCACCGCCTCGCTGCCGCCCGCGAGCCACCGCCCCGACCGGCGCCGCGCCCGCTCCGCTCCCCCGCCGCCCAAGCGCCGCAGGACCGTCCGCACCCCGACCGTGCTCCAGATGGAGGCCGTCGAGTGCGGCGCCGCCGCGCTCGGCATGGTCCTCGCCCACCACGGCCGCCACGTCCCGCTGGAGGAGCTGCGCATCGCGTGCGGTGTCTCACGGGACGGCTCGCGCGCGAGCAACCTGCTGAAGGCGGCGCGCGGTTACGGCATGACGGCCAAGGGCATGCAGATGGAACCGGCCGCCCTCGCCGGCGTCCAGGGCCCCGCGATCCTCTTCTGGGAGTTCAACCACTACGTCGTCTACGACGGCATGGGCCGCCGCTTCGGACGGCGCGGGGTGCACATCAACGACCCCGACAAGGGCCGCCGCTTCGTCGCCATGGAGGACTTCGACACCAGCTTCACGGGCGTCGTCCTCGTGATGGAGCCGGGTGACGGCTTCCGTACGGGTGGCCGTCGGCCCGGTGTGCTCAAGGCGCTCCCCGGGCGCCTGCGCGGCACCACCGGCACCATGCTCGCCGCCCTCCTCGCGAGCCTGCTCCTGGTGGCGGTCGGCGCGGCGGTGCCCGCGCTCAGCAAGACGTACATCGACCTGTTCCTGATCGGTGACCAGACCTCGCTCCTTGGCGCGCTGTTCGCGTCGATGGCGGCGATGGTCGCCCTGACCGGTGTCCTGACCTGGCTGCAACAGGCGAACCTCCTGCGCGGCCGCATCATCTCCTCCACGCTGAGCAGCGCCCGCTTCTTCCGCCACCTGCTGCGCCTGCCCGTCACGTTCTTCGCGCAGCGCTCCCCGGCCGACCTCGTGCAGCGGCTCCAGTCCAACGACGCCGTCGCCGAGACCCTGGCCCGCGACCTGACCGCCGCCGGGGTCGACGGCGTCGTGGTGCTCCTGTACGCGGCGCTGCTGTGGAGCTACGACCCGCAGCTCACGCTCGTCGGCGTCGGCATCGCGCTGCTCAACGTGGTGGCGATGCGGATCGTCGTACGGCTGCGCGCGACCCGTACGCAGAAGCTGCGGGCGGACTCGGCGCGGCTGACCAACACCTCGTACACCGGCCTCCAGCTCATCGAGACGATGAAGGCGACCGGCGGCGAGGACGGGTTCTTCCGGCGGTGGGCCGGGCAGCACGCGACGACGCTGGAGGAGCAGCAGCGGCTCGGGGTGCCGAGTGCGTGGCTCGGGATCGTCGCGCCGACGCTCGCGACCCTCAACAGTGCGCTGATCCTGTGGATCGGTGGTCTGCGGGCGGTCGAGGGGCATCTGTCCGTCGGTCTGCTCGTCGCCTTCCAGGCGCTCGTCGCCCGGTTCACCGCGCCGATCACCCGGCTCAACGGGGTCGCGGGCCGCATCCAGGACTTCGCCGCCGACGTGGCCCGGTTGAAGGACGTGGAGAACTTCCCCGCCGACAGCCTGTACGCACGCCCGGAGGCCGTACAGAGCACGCGCCGTCTCAAGGGCCATGTCGAGCTGGACAACATCACTTTTGGGTACAGCCCGCTCGACGCGCCGCTCCTGTCCGGGTTCTCGCTGACGGTGGGCCCGGGTCAGCAGGTGGCGCTCGTCGGCGGGTCCGGCAGCGGCAAGTCGACCGTCTCGCGGCTGATCTCCGGTCTCTACACGCCCTGGGAGGGCGTCATCCGGATCGACGGCCGGCGCCTGGACGACATCCCGCGCGGCGCGCTCGCCGCCTCCGTCTCCTTCGTCGACCAGGACGTCTTCCTCTTCGAGGGGACCGTGCGGGACAACGTGGCGCTGTGGGACCCGTCGATCCCCGACGAGGCGGTCGCCGACGCGCTGCGTGACGCGTGCCTGTACGACGTGGTGGCGCGGCGGCCCGGCGGCTTGCACAGCCGTGTCGAGCAGGACGGCCGCAACTTCTCCGGCGGCCAGCGCCAGCGCCTTGAGATCGCGCGGGCGCTCGTGCGGCGGCCCAGCATCCTCGTCCTGGACGAGGTGACGAGCGCGCTGGATGCCGAGACGGAGCAGCTGGTGATGGACAACATCCGGCGGCGCGGCTGCGCCTGCGTCGTCATCGCGCACCGCCTGAGCACCGTGCGCGACAGCGACGAGATCGTGGTCCTCGACCACGGCCAGGTCGTCGAACGGGGCCGCCACGAGCATCTGGTGCGGGCGGGCGGGCCCTACGCCGAGCTGGTGAGGGAGCACTGACATGACCCATGCCGCGACCGAGTTCACCTCGGACCAGGTGGTCGCCGCGTTCGGCGGGCTCGGCACCCCGGTCGACTGCGCGGGCCTGCGCAGCCTGCCGCTGGAGGGGCCGCAGGTCCTCTGGCTCGTCGTGGAGGGCGCGCTCGACCTGTTCGCCGTGGACGCCCACGCGCAGGGGCACTGGCACTTCCTGGGCCGCCTGGAGCCGGGCACGCTGCTGCTCGGCCCGGTCGAGGGCACGCAGCACACG
Source organism: Streptomyces sp. NPDC046939 (assembly GCF_040644575.1). Taxonomy (NCBI): domain Bacteria; kingdom Bacillati; phylum Actinomycetota; class Actinomycetes; order Kitasatosporales; family Streptomycetaceae; genus Streptomyces; species Streptomyces sp. NPDC046939. Next base: position 39,292 of record NZ_JBEYWV010000032.1, on the reverse strand, counting down.
CTGGTCGGGCGGCCCCTCGCCGGGTGTGCCGTGCGCCGGATCGCGTTGCGCGAGCTGCCGTACGCCCCGGCCGCGCACGACGGCACGTACGACATGGCGTGGAGCCTGCTCGAAGAGGCGTTCGCGCTCGGTGTCGGGCGCGGGCAGCGGGTGCTGTTCGAGGCGCCGCTCGACGGCCGCACGACCGGCGACGAGGTCCGGGGCGACGACGACGTGCTCTGGCCGCAGCTCGCGCCGGGCAGCGTGCGGTACGGCTCCGCGTACGCCGCCGACGCCGCCGCCGATCTGCTGATGGACGGCGCGCTGTGGCAGCGGATGGTCGACCAGCAGTACCGGCTCCTCGCCATGCTCGACCGGTGGATCGAGCGCCTGGAGAGCGCGCACGAGGACCGGGCGGCGGCCGGGATCCGCGCGGGCGAGGCCGTCCGCGAGCAGGCCGACCGCACGCTGCTCGCCTCGATCGGTACGCGCGGGCGGCGCGAGCGCGGGACGCGGGGCGGCGTCGACGCGACGTACGCGGCGTGCAGGATCGTGGCGGACGCGGCCGGGATCCGGCTCGCGGAACCGGGCCGCGGCGGCGCGGTCAGCGACCGGATCGACCCGGTCGAGCAGATCGCGGTCGCCTCCCGCATCCGGACCCGGCCGGTGCGGCTCGCCGGGGCCTGGTGGCGCGAGGACATGGGGCCGCTCGTCGGCTTCCGGGCCGCGTCCGGGGCGCCCGTCGCCCTGCTGTGGCGGCGCGGCGGCTACGAGGCCGTGCACGCGTCCGGTGAGCGGCGCACCCGGATCGACGAAGGCACCGCCGAGGACTTCGAGGAGCGGGCCGTGATGCTGTACCGGCCGCTGCCCGAGGGGAGGCTGACGCCTTGGCGCCTGGCCCGGTTCAGCCTGCGCGCCGCCGCCTCCGACGTGCGCAGGCTGCTTCTGGCGGGCCTGGTGACGGTGGGGCTCGGCGCGCTCGTGCCGGTGGCGACGGGCCACATCCTCGGCTCGTACGTGCCCCACGCGCAGACCGGTCTCATCACACAGGTGTCCTTGGCGGTCGTCGTCACCAGCCTCGTGTCCGCCGTCTTCATGCTGCTCCAGAACGTGACCGTGCTCCGCGTCGAGGGGCGGGTGGAGAGCGTGCTGCAACCGGCCGTCTGGGACCGGCTGTTGCGACTGCCCACGCGCTTCTTCGCGTCCCGCTCCACCGGTGAACTGGCAAGCGCGGCCATGGGCATCAGCGCCATCCGCCGGCTCCTGTCCGGGGTCGGCCCGGTCGCCGTGCAGTCGGTGACGATCGGCGCGATGAACCTCGTCCTGCTCCTCCTCTACAGCGTGCCGCTCGCGCTCGCGGCGCTCGGCATGCTCGTGGTCGTCGCCGCCGTCTTCCTCACCCTCGGACTGTGGGAGCTGCGGTGGCAGCGGCGGCTCGTGGAACTCGGCAACAAGCTCAACAACCGCGCCTACCAGACCTTGCGCGGACTGCCCAAGCTGCGAGTCGCCGGGGCGGAGAGCTTCGCGTACGCGGCCTGGGCGAAGGAGTTCGCGCGCAGCCGCGAGCTGCACCGGCGCGCGGGCCGCGTCAAGAACGCGACGACGGTCCTCAACGCCGTCTACCTGCCGCTGTGCTCCCTGGTGATGTTCATGCTGCTCGCGGGCCCCGCGCGGGGCAGCATGTCGGCGGCGGCCTTCCTCACCTTCAACACCGCGGTGACGATGCTGCTGACCTCCGTGACCCAGTTGACCGGGGCGCTCATCTCGGCCGCCGCCGTGCTGCCCATGTACGAGCAGATCAAGCCGGTCCTCGACGCGGAGCCCGAGGTGCGCGGCAGCGCGACCCAGCCCGGCGAGCTGACCGGCGCCCTGGAGGCCCGCGACCTCTCCTTCCGCTACACCGACGACGGGCCGCTCGTCCTGGACGGCGTGTCGCTCGCGATCCGGCCCGGCGAGTTCGTCGCCGTCGTCGGCGAGAGCGGCTGCGGCAAGTCGACCCTGCTCCGCCTGCTCATCGGCTTCGACGCGCCCACGTCGGGCAGCGTGCTGTACGACGGCCAGGACCTCGCCGCGCTCGACCAGGCGGCGGTGCGGCGCCAGTGCGGCGTCGTCCTGCAGAACGCGCAGCCGCTGACCGGCTCGATCCTCGACTGCATCTGCGGCGCCGAGTCGTTCACGCCGGAGGAGGCGATGGCGGCGGCGGAGAGGGCGGGGCTCGCCGAGGACATCAAGCGGATGCCGATGGGGCTGCACACGATGATCGCGGGCGGCGGCGCGATCTCCGGCGGACAGCGCCAGCGGCTGATGATCGCGCAGGCGCTGATCCGCCGCCCGCGCCTGCTCTTCCTCGACGAGGCGACGAGCGCGCTCGACAACGAGACCCAGCGCATCGTCATCGACAGCACGCGCGCCCTGCGCGCCACCCGCGTCGTCATCGCGCACCGCCTGTCCACGGTCCTCGACGCCGACCGGGTGATCGTCATGTCGGCGGGGCGCGTCGTGCAGCAGGGCACGCCCGCCGAGCTGCTCGCGGACACGGGCGGGCGGCTGCACGAGCTGGTGCGGCGCCAGCTCGCGTGAGGAGTTCGCGCGCACGGCGTGCGTGCAAGAGCCGGGACAGGGAGCACTCCGAACGGTTACGCTCACTATGAGTGAACTCGCTTACGTTCGGGTGGTGTTGATGCTGCGTCGGGGGATCAGCGGTGACACGGCGGGTGACGGCGTGGACCGGGCGGGTGACGGGCGCGCGGGCCGGAAGCGGGATCTGCGCAGCCGCCCCTTCCCGGCGGTGACGGGCGGCACGCCGCAGGCCCGGCGCGAGGCGCTCCTGGCGATCCGCGCCTGGGCCGAGCGGGAGGCCGAGGACGCCGTCGACTGGTACCTGCGCGACCGGCGTCTGAAGCGGCGCGGCTCCCGCTTCATCCGGGGCCTCACGATCCTCCTCGCCATCGCGGGGACGGCCGTCCCCCTCGCGGGCTCCCTCGACCAGGGCCCGCCGCAGGCGCTCGGGTACGTGCTCCTCGCGCTGGCCGCGGGGTGCAAGGGCTTCGACCACTTCTTCGGGCTCTCGGCCGCGTGGATGCGGGACATGGCGGCGGCACAGGCGCTGCGCACGAAGCTGAGCGAGTTCCGGCTGGCGTGGTCGCGCGAGGAGCTGCGGGCGGGGCCCGCGGCGGACGGCATCACCGAGGAGGGTCTTGAGCGGCGCATGGACCTGATCACCGCTCTGGTGTCGGCGGTGCACAGCCAGATCGAGGGCGAGACGGCGGGCTGGCTGACCGAGTTCGCGGCGAGCGAGCAGCAGTTGAGGGAGCAGACGGCGGTCCCCGGGCCGGCGCCCGCGCCGCGCTGAGGCTTCGGGGCACGGGGACGCGGGAGACGGGGGCGGTGGGCATGGGCCGGATCTTCACGGTGGTGGCGCCGGACGGCGTACAGCGGGACGTGGCGGTGACGGCCGCCGGGGACACCCCGGTCCGGGCCGTCGCGGAGGCGCTCGGCCATCTGTGCGGGCTGCCGGAGGTGACACATCTGGCGCTGCGCGGCGCGCAGGACGCGCGGGACGTGCCGCTCGACGCGCCCCTTGATGAGTCGCCGCTGCGCGACGGCTGCACGCTCTGGCTGCACCGGCCGCCCGCGCCGCCGGACGCGGCCGGGCCCGACTTCACGTCCCTGCCGCAGGAGCTGCTCACCGCGGGCGCCGACGGCACCCTCATGTTCCGCAGGCCGCCCCGGGTGTTCCCGGCCGGGCCACCACCGGCCGAGGCGGGCGGACAGGGCCGGTTCCGGCTCCGCCGCGCCGCGCGGCGCGCCCGCGAACAGCTCCGGGCCCAGGCCGCGTACCTGGCCCCGGGGCCAGCCGACATCCTCGCCGGGGCCTACGGCGAGACGGCCCGCCTGTGGGAGCGCCGCGTCACCGACAGCGACCACCTGCGCCTGCGCATCGGCGTCGACGACGTCGGGGCGTACCCGGTCCCCGTGCTCGTCGACCTGCCGGCCGCGGGCATCCTCGGCGTCGCCGGACCCACCCCCGTGACCCGGCGCATCGGGGCGTGGCTGATCGCGCAGGTGGCGCTGTTGCACAGCCCGGCCGACGTGGGGGTGCGGGTGTTCACGACGCCCCCCGGGGCGGCCGACTGGCGGTTCGCCCGCTGGCTGCCGTGCCTGCGCTCGTACGACGGGGAGAGCCGGCCGCGGATCAGCACCGACTACGCCGGGCACCTGCGGCAGGTCTCCGAGGCGCTGACGACGCTGCGCGAGCGGCAGAGCAGGCCGCTGCCGCCGACCGACGGCAGCCGCCGCAGCCTGGTGCTCGTCCTCGACGGGGCCCGGCCCCTCATCTCGCTGCCCGGGGTGTCGCAACTGCTGCGCGAGGGGCCGGCCGCCGGGATCCTCACCGTCTGCCTGGCGCCGGACGTGCGGTCGCTGCCGCAGCAGTGCGCGGCGGTCGTCGAGGCCGAACAGCTTCCGCCGCACTCCCCCGGCTCCACCGCCTTCACCCTGTACTCAGGGGGCGGCACCGAGCTGACGGGCATCGCCGACACCGTCTCCGACGACTGGCTCGACCGGACGGCGCGTGCCGTCGCCCCGCTGCGCGACGCCTCCGCCGACGATCTGCGCCCGCGCCCGCACCGCCTCCTGGACCTGCTCGGCCTCGGCACGCCCGACCCGCACGAGATCGTGGCGCGCTGGGAGGCGTCGCCGCGCGGCACGGAGGCGCTGATCGGGCGGTCCACGCCGACCCCCGTCGCGCTCGACCTGCTGCGGGACGGGCCGCACGCCTTGGTCGCGGGCACCACCGGGTCCGGCAAGACGGAGTTCCTGCGCACGTGGGTCGCCTCCCTCGCGGTGGCGAACCGGCCGGACGAGATGACGTTCATGCTCGTCGACCACAAGGGCGGCTCCGCCTTCGGCGACCTGGCCCGCCTCCCGCACACGGTGGCCGTCGTCAACGACGTGGGGCCGGGCCTCGGCGACCGCGTCCTCGACGGGCTCGGCGCCGAACTGCGCCGCCGTGAACGCCGGTTGTTCGAGGCGCGGGTGAAGGACATCCACGAGTACGCGGACCTGCGCGACCGGGGCGGGGAGGGCCCGGAGCCCGCACCACCGCCGCTGCCCCGGCTCGTCATCGTCATGGACGAGTTCGCCTCGCTCGCCCGCGAGGACGCCGACTTCCTGTCCGGGCTGATCGACATCGCCCGGCGCGGCCGCTCCCTCGGCATCCATCTGGTCTGCGCCACCCAGCGGCCCTCGGGCGTGGTCAGCGCGGAGATCCGGGCCCTGACCAATCTGCGGGTCGCGCTGCGCCTGCTCGACGCGGGCGAGAGCATGGACGTCATCGACGCGCCGGACGCCGCCCAGCTGAGCGCGTCCTCGCCCGGGGTCGCCCTGATCAGGACCGGCACCTTCGACCCGCTGCTCGTACAGACGGCCCGCGTCGGCGGCCTGCACCGGCCCGCGGGCCGCGAGGCCGTCGTCGTACGGGAGATCACGCCCTACGGGTCCCAGCCGCGCCACCCGCTGACCGTGCGGGCCGAACCGGACTCGGTCGGCACGACGGACCTCGCGCTGCTCGTGGACGCCCTGTGCGAGGCGACGGAGCTGCTCGCCGTCGAACCGCCGCCGACACCGCTGCCGCCGCCCCTGAAGGAGGTCCTGCCGCTCACCGACATCCAGCCGCCCCTGCGCGTCGGCCCGGGTCTCGCGCCGCTCGCCTTCGGCCTGGAGGACGCGCCGGAGGAGCAGACGCAGCGCCCGGCCATCCTCGACCTCGCGCGCGACGGCAACCTGCGGATCGTCGGCGCGCCCCGCACCGGCCGCTCCCAGTTCCTGCGCACCCTCGCGGCGGCGGTCGCCCGCCAGCACAGCACCGCAGACATCCACGTGTACGGCATCGACTGCGGCGACGGCGCGCTCCAGGCGCTCACCGAACTCCCGCACTGCGGCACGGTCGTGCACCTGGGCCGCCCCGACCACATGGTGCGGCTGCTCGGCATGCTCACCGCCACCGTGCGCCGGCGTCAGGAGCTGCTTTCGCACGGCGGGTTCGCCGACATCGGCGCCCAGCGCCAGTCCGTCGCCGGGCCGCGCCGGATGCACTACCTCCTCGTCCTCCTCGACGGCTGGGAGGAGTTCCTGACCAGCATGGGCTCCACCGACGGCGGCGGCGCCGTCGACGACCTGTACGCCGTGCTGCGCAGCGGCCCGCAGGTCGGCGTGTGCACGGTCCTCGCGGGCGGCGCCCAGATCCTCAGCACGCGGCGCCTGGTCTCGCTGACCGAGCGGCTCCTCGTCCTGCGGCTGCCCGCCCCCGACTGGTACGCCAACGTGGGGCTCCCCCGGCGCCGCTTCCCCGAGGTGCAGCCCGCCGGGCGGGCGCTCAGCGCGGAGAGCGGGCGGCTGCTGCAGATCGCGACGCTGCCGGGGCCCACGACGCGCCAGGGCCAGACCGACGCGCTCGCCCGGTACGCGGCCGAGGCGCGCGCCCGCGACCCCGAACTCCAGGGCAGCCAGCGCCCGTTCCGCATCGAGGACCTGCCGCTGGTGGCCGACCAGTTCCACGTCGGCACCGGCAAGGGCCGCCCCGTGGGCCGGGAGGCGGAGCTGGCCTGGCTGCGCGACCGGCACGCCACCGGCGCCTCCGTCGCCCTGCTCGGTCCGCGCCGGGCGGGCAAGACCTGGGTCCTCGAGGAGCTGTGGCGGCGGCTGCGCGCGGACGGCGCCACCGCCGTCCAGCCGATCCTGGTGCTGCCCTCCAGCGGTCAGGTCGACACCCCGGACGCCCTGGCCCACCTCCTCGACCGCAGGCTCTCGGGGCCGGGCGCCGCCCAGCGGCTCATCAACAAGGTGGGCCGCCGCTCGGGCTCCGACCGGATGGCGTTCCTCCTCGACGAGATCGGCCGGCTCGTCAACTACGACCCCGGTGTCGTCTCCTGGCTGCGCGACCTCGGGCAGGCCGGGGCCTGGTTCGTCTACACCGGCACCCAGAAGGACTGGCACCGGGTGGTGCGCTGGGCGCTCACCGCGCCGGGCTCCAGCTTCGGCAACGACGTCAACGCGCGCGTCCTCGGCCCCCTCGACGACCAGGCCGCCCTGAAGTTCCTCACCGGCACCGCCGAGAACCTCGGCGTGAACATCGCCCCCGACCGCACCGGGCAGGCCGTCCTCGACCTCGTCGGCACCTGGCCGTTCTACCTCCAGGTCGTCGGCGACGCCCTGGTCCGCGCCGCGCAGGACAACGAGGTCCGTCCGCTCACCGACGACCGGGCCCTCGCCGACCTCGTCGAGCAGCGCCTCATCGTTGAGTGGGACCACCACTTCCGGGCGCGCTGGGAGGAGATCGGCCCCGCCGGGCGCGCCGCGCTCCTCGCCGACCCCGGCGCCGTCCCGGTCGACCCGTCCCGCGCCCAGCGCAACGACCTGCGCGAGGTCGGCCTGTTGCGCCACAACAACCGGTGGCTGGCCGACCGCCCGTTCCTCGACTGGATCGGCCACAGCGAGAGCTCGCTGCGCGACGAGGAGTCGCGGCCGTGACCCGCGCACCCGCCCCCACCACGTCTCCCCGGGAATGACGCCCATGAGCGACTTCTGGCCCAGCCAGGCCTACCGCCACGACCTCGACATCCGCTTCGCCGACGGCGCCGTCCCGGCGTGGGCGCGCCCGCTGGTGGAGGGCCGCCAGCCCAACAGCACCGCGTGGGTGGCCGTCATGGCGCGGCGGGCCGGGAAGAGCTGGCTGGCGCAGGCCGCCGAGCGGGCGGGCGCGGCGCCGGGCGGGGCGCGCCGCATCGACCTGCGCTCCGGCGAGGCGGCGGTCCGCAGGGCCGGCCTCGGCTGTCTCATCGGCCGCCGCTCGACGCCGGCGCGCGCCCCGGGCACGGTGCTGTTCGTCGACGAGCCCGCCCTGTCGGCGCCGGGCGGCCGGGGCGTCGACCCGGCCGTGCTCGCCGCCGGGCTGGCCCAGGTGCGGGAGGCGGGCATCGTCCCCGTCGTCCTCGCGACCCCGGCCGAGCACGAGCTGCTGGGACCGTATCTGGGCGCCGACCATCCCAAGGACGTCGTACGGCCGCCCGTGCTGTCGGCCGAGGAGTGCGCGCGGATGGCGGGGCGTGCCCCGGAGTGGGCGCCCGGCGTGGTGGAGCTGCTCCGTGACTCCTTCCCCGGCTGGCTCCAGACCCCGTTCCTTCTCGAACTCGCGCTGTACTTGGCCGAGTTGGAGCCGGAGCTGCGGACGGACGCCGAAGCGCTCGACCGGGCGGCCTGCGAGGCGGCCGTGGAGCAGCACGCCTACATCGACCAGTGGTTCCACGACGGCACCTCGGCGGCGGGCCGTGCGCTGCTTCGCGCCCACCGCTGGCGCGGCTCGGGCCTGACGGTGACGGAGCCGGAGGGCCGGAGCGAGATCAGGGCCGAGCAGCCGCGCCCCGGCGCCGCCGACCCGGCCGCCGACCCCGTCCTCGCCCGCCACCTGCCCGAGGTGCTCCGCATCCACCATGTGTCGGATCTGCACCACGGCGGCAGCCTGCGCTCCAACGTCGACGCCAAGGACGTCACCGAGGCGGGCCGCAGGCTGGCCGATCTCGCGGGCGCCGGGTCACCGATGGACAGCTACCTGGAGCATCTGCGCCGCCTCGGTGAGCTCGGCCGCGCCCCGCACCTCCTGGTCGTCACCGGCGATCTCGTCAACCGGCCGCACGACGCGTTCGGCACGGTCGCGCTCAACTGGCTGCGCAAGGCGGGCAAGAGCCTCGCGGACCATCCGGACCTGCGCCGGGACGATCCGCGGATCCTGCTCGTCGGCGGCAACCACGACGTGTCCTGGGACCTGACCCTCGATCCGCGGCCCGGCGCGCGGCACGAGTGGTTCGCGCGGACCTTCGCCGAGTTCCCCCACCCCGATCTGCACGAGCCCCGCCACGACCGCAGGCGCCTGTACGTGCGCTACCCGGAGGCGGGGCTGCGGATCGCGCTGCTCGGCTCGGCGGAGTCGGGCGGCGAGGCGGCCCGCGACGAGGACCGCGGCAAGCTGGAGACGGCGCAGGAGGAGTTCGCCACCGCGCTCGACGAGAGCGAACTCGCCTCGCTGATACTGGACTTCGAGCGGATCGACCCCGGGGTCGTCTCGCGTGCCGTCCTCGACCGGCTCGCCCCCGACCGGGGCTGGACCACGCTCGCCGCCCTGCACCACCCGCTCTCCCCGGTGCCCGCCGTGGAGATCGCCCCGTACTCGGGCGTCGTCAACGCGGGCCAGGCCAAGCGGGCGCTGGCCGCCGCCGAGACGTCCCTGGTCCTGCACGGCCACACGCACCTGGGGTTCCTCGCCGCCGAGCGGCTGCTCGGCGGCGAGCAGGAGTGGACGACGCGGATCGCCGGGGCGCCCGCGCTCGGCAGCCGCGAGACGGACGAGCACAACGGCTACAACGAGGTGTTCGTGGCCCGCGAGGGCGACGCCCACACGCTCGCCGTGCGCACGGTCCGCCTCGCGGGCGGCCAGTGGGTGCCGGACCGGGCGATCGCGTTCCGGCCGGGCGCCCCGGCCGAACTCCCGCTCTCGGAGCTGTGCCGGGACTGAGCCCCCGCGAGGGAAACACAGGTCAGCGCACGTCCCCGAACTCGCTGAGCACCCCTTCCGGGGCCAGCGCGTTCACGTACCGCCCGGGGCCGTGGTCCTCGAAGGAGTACTTGAACGGCAGGGTGCGGGTCAGCGCGAGCCGCGCCGCGAAGAACGCCAGCGGCGCGACGACCGCGAGCCCCGCGAGGCTGTCCATCTGCGGATAGGGCGGCGCCGGGTCGCGCCGCTCGACCCAGCCGTGCTCCTGGACCCGGCGCGGGGCCGCCGCGAGCCGCCGCAGCCGGTGCACGGGGCTGAGGCCGGCGAGCAGGTCGCCGGGGAGCGAGACGGCCTCGGCCGCCGCGTCGGCCGCCGCCGAGAAGACGGCGTCGACGCCCGTACGGGGCCTGCGGTAGTGGAACTCGCGGCCGAACGGGGCGTACGGGCCGACGGGGCGCGGCGGCAGGGCGGGCACGACGTCGCGGTCGTGGATGTAGCGCAGGAGCCGGTCGCGCAGCAGGTGGGTGCCGTTGCTGTCGGTGGCGCTCTCGCAGGCGCGGGCCAGCTCCGGGCCGCCGAGCATGGGCTGGCCGAAGGTGTAGACGGCGCGCAGACAGCGGGCGATGTGGGCGTAGCGCGGTTCGTGGACAAGGGTGACCGCCATCAGTGCCGCCATGGCCGCGCCGAGGCTGTGCCCGGTGATGTAGAGCGCTTCGAGGCCGCCGCCCCGCGTGCCGTCCTCGCGCGGGTCGACGGACTCGCCGCGCACGGCCCGGTCGAGGGCTTCGAGGACGAGGTAGCGGGTGGCGCGCATGTTGCGGTAGAAGCCCGCGTGCACGGGGTGGCGCACACCGCCGAGGTCGACGCGGAGCGTGTCGGGGTGCACGTCGGCGTCGGTGAGGATGCTGATGATGTCCTCGGGCTGGGTGCCCCGGTAGCAAAGGATCGCGACGCGGCGGTCCTTGTCCTGGATCAGATAGGCGGCCGAGGAGATGTAGAGGGCGTCGACGCGCTGGACGAAGACGCGGCAGCGGTTCTCCTCCAGGCCGAGCCGGGTCGCCATCAGGGCGACGGTACGGGGGTCGGCGCCCTGGTCGAACCCGGCGTAGGCGTACGCGGACAGCGTCGCGAAGGCGTGCGGAAGGACGCCGTCCGGGTCGGGGTGCCCCTTGTCGTCGAGGAGCCGTGCCGGCAGGTCGGGGTAGACGGGGAAGGTCGCCCGGCCCGGTTCGACGAAGGTCGGTTCCTTGAAGGGGCGCAGTTCGGCGAAGGTGGTTCCGTGCTCGGTGATGTCCCGCATGAAGGGCCTCCCTGGACGGGCTGCCGAGCACACCACCGGCGCGACACGCCGTCAAGGCGTCGCTGACCGGCCACCGCCGGGGCGGTCGGGTGGGGCGGAAGGGGAGCGCGCGGCGGACGGTGCGCGGTCCTGGCGGGGCGTGCCGGGCCGGTCGCCGCTGACATGCCCAAATCGCCGCATACGTACGGGAGTTCGTGCTCGGGGCGGGTGCCGAACCATGGCGGGAAGCGGCGCTGCGGTCCATGTCACGGCGCCGATAGCGTCACTGGCTCCTTCCTCCTCCAGGCACGACCTCCCGACGCGACGCACCGCACACGACAGGGACGGCAACCCATGGCCGAGACCGAACGCCACACACCGTACGAGTCGGCACAGTACGAGCGGTACGAGGGCGGCAGCCCCGAGGCCGAGCGCCTCGTCTTCGAACGCCTCGCCCGCGAGATCATGGAGGTGCAGGTCGCGAACCGGCGGGCCAGTGGCGCCCCCCGCCACGAGCGGGCCTTCCACGCGAAGGCCGTGCTCGGTGTGGAGAACGCCCGCCTGCGGTTCACCGACGACCTCCCGGCCGCGCTGCGCGGCGGCTTCGCCCAGCCCGGCGCCGACTATCCGGCGACGGTGCGGCTCTCCAACGCCAGCGGCATGCGCGGCCCCGACGGCTCGCCCGACCTGCACGGGATCGCCGTGCGCGTCCAGGTGACGGGCGACGAGAGCCACGACCTGATGGCGACGAGCTTCCCCGTCTCGCACGCGAGCAACGCCCGCGAGTTCGTGGCGTTCGCCAAGGCGATGGCGGGCGCGCGCACCCCGTTGCAGAAGGCGTTCGGCCTGTTCGTGAAGTTGCCGCTCGCGGTGGGCCTGTCCACGGCGAACCGGATGCGGCGCAACGTCCAGGCGGCGACCCGGCAGAAGGTCACCAGCCTGGCGCGCGAGACGTACTGGAGCCGGGGCGCGCTGCTGTGGGCGGAGGCGGGCCCGGTCCGCTATCTGTTCCGGCCCGCCGCGACCGGCACCGGCGCGCCGCACCCGGACCGCGGCGACCCGGACTTCCTCCACAAGGAGCTGGCGCGGCGCCTGTCCCGGGACGACGTCGCCTTCGACCTGTGCGTGCAGCGGTACGTCGACGAGCGGCGCACGCCCGTCGAGGACGCCGCCGTCGAGTGGGAGGACGCGATCACGCCGCCGATCGTGGTGGCCAGGCTGACGATCCCGCGCCAGGACCTCACGACGGCCGAGGCCGGTTCGGCGGCGCGCCGGGTCGAGGAGCTGTCGTTCAACCCGTGGTACACGACGGACGCCTTCCGCCCGCTCGGCAACATCAACCGGGCGCGCAAGGCCGCCTACCAGGCCAGCAGCGCGCAGCGGCACGACATCCGCTTCACCACGACGGAGCCGGTCAGGAACCGGGTCCTCGACGTGCCGGTCGGCGCGTTCTTCCGCGCTCTGAACCGGGTCGTGCCCTGGCACCGGCTGCCGGTCGACGCGAGCCTGCTCAACCTCGTCTTCCTGCGCAAGGTGCTTCGCCGTCTGAACCTCATCGACACGGACGTGCCCGAGGCGCCGCCGAAGGCCGTGCCCGTGCCGGTCCCCGTCGACGAGCGGCTGCGCACCTCACGCTCGTACGACGGGACGTACAACGATCTGTCCGCGCCGAAGATGGGCGCGGTCGGCGCGGCGTTCGGCCGGAACCTGAAGCCGCAGTACCGGCCCGACCTCTTCGACACCCCGAACCCGGTGACCGTCAGCCGTCAGCTCCTGACCCGGGAGAGCTTCGTGCCGGCGACGTCGCTCAACGTCCTCGCGGCGGCCTGGATCCAGTTCCAGGTCCACGACTGGGTCAACCACCGGCGCTACCCGGAGGGCGGCAAGGTGGTCGAGGTGCCGCTGCCGCCGGGCGGGGGCACGTGGACCAACACGCCGGGCGGGCCGCAGGAGAGCGTGATGCGGTTCGCCGACAACGAGGGCATCGAGGTGCCCGGCGACCAGCCGCCCATCCTCTTCGGCAACACCGCCTCGCACTGGTGGGACGGGTCCGAGGTGTACGGCGGCGACGAGGCGACGGCCCGGCAGCTGCGGGAGCCGGACGGCGGCGCGAAGCTGCTGCTCGACGCCGGGCACCTGCCGATCGACCGCGGCGGCATCCCGCTCACCGGGTTCAAGGACAACTGGTGGATGGGGCTCAGCGCCATGCACACGCTGTTCGCCCGCGAGCACAACGCGGTCTGCGACGCGCTGCGCGCCGAGTACCCGTCGATGAGCGAGGACCGGATCTACCACACGGCCCGGCTCGTCGTCTCCGCGCTCATCGCGAAGATCCACACGGTGGAGTGGACCCCGGCGATCCTCGCGACGAAGGCCATCGACATCGGCCTGCGCACCAACTGGGAGGGCCCGCCGAGGAACTGGCTGAACCAGCTCGGTCTGTGGCTCCTGGAGGCGCACTCCCTCACCGGCATCCCGAAGACGCTCCCCGACCACCACGGCGCGCCGTACTCGCTCACCGAGGACTTCGTGACCGTCTACCGGATGCACCCGCTGATCCCCGACGACTACGAGCTGCGCGAGTTCCACTTCGGGCAGCGTCTGGAGACCGTCGGCTTCCACGACATCCAGGGCGCGGCGGCCGAGAGCCAGATCCGCAAGACGGGCCTCGCGAACACGCTGTACTCCTTCGGCATCGCGCACCCGGGCGCGATCACGCTGCACAACTACCCGAAGGCGCTCCAGCAGTTCCAGCGCGAGGGCGAGATCATCGACCTGTCGGTGGTCGACCTGGTGCGCACCCGCAGGCGTGGCGTGCCGCGCTACAACGACTTCCGGGCCGGCCTGCACAAGGAGCGCATCCGCCGCTTCGAGGACCTGACCCGCGAGCCGGAGACCCTCGCCCGCCTCAAGGAGGTGTACCGGACGGTCGACGAGATCGACACGGTCGTCGGCCTGTTCGCGGAGAACCCGCCGACCGGCTTCGGCTTCTCCGACACCGCGTTCCGGATCTTCATCCTGATGGCGACGCGGCGGCTGCAGAGCGACCGGTTCCTCACCGTCGACTACCGCCCCGAGATCTACACGCCGCTCGGTATCGACTGGGTGGAGAAGGGCGGCATGAAGTCCGTCGTGCTGCGGCACTGCCCGGAGCTTGCGTCCCTGATGCCGCGCGAGGCCAGCGCGTTCGCACCGTGGCGGCCGGTCGCGCCGATCGCCGGGGACAACGGGCACGACGGAGGCTCCGATGACGTCGGTTGACGGCGACACGGGCAGCCGGGGCCTGGACGACCTCCTCGCCCGCCCGTTCCTCCAGACGGTCTGGCGGCGCCGCACCCACCGGGTCTCCCGGGGCGCGTCGGTGCCCGCCGGGTCGATGAGCTACCAGTCGCCGCACGAGGCGCAGCCGCTGACCGAGCTGGAGGAGGCGGTGCTGATCGCGGTCACCGGCTCCACCGGGCTGACCATGCCGGACCGCCCGTTCGAGGACCCGCGCGACGGCAAGCCCATCATGGCCAAGCCGAACCTGACCATGACGGGCCGCACGGCGGGCAGCCCCGACAACGCGCAGGGCACGCACTTCTTCCTCATCAACGACAGCGGTACGTACTTCCTGCGCAAGCTGGACCCGGCGCCACGGGAGCCGTTCGACGCGCCGACGCTCATCGAGCGCGCCCGGCAGGCGAAGGTGAAGATCCTCGACCACCGCCTCGACGTGGCCGAGGGCCTGCGCGACTTCCCGGCCTACCTGGACTCGAACCGCTTCCTGTCCAACCTGCCGGGCACCACCGTCCTCTTCCCGGTCGTCGACCTCTCCCACCAGTACATCAACGCGCTGATGTACCTGCTCACACAGCCGGACGGGGCGCGGCCCACCTTCGTCGACGACCGGAACCTCTACCGTCCGGCGGGCGTGAAGAAATGGACGGAGAACGGGTTCCTGAACAAGGACCTCAAGCTGCCGCTCGGCGCGCTCGGCCCGATGCGCACCCAGATCGAGGCGGACCTCCTCCTGCAGACGGTGATGCTGACGGCGGAGGCGATGGGCCTCGGCGCCTGGATCCACGCCTCGCTCAACCCGCAGATCGCGCTTGGCGACCCGAAGTTCAGCAAGGTGTACGGCCGGATGCTCGGCTTCACGTTCGTCACGCCGCGCTGGCGCCTCGCGGACCTGTGGCGCTGGCACGTCCCGCTGCCCAAGTACGCCACACTGCGCTCCCACCCGGTCGGCCTGACCGACTCGGCGACCGGCGAGCCGCTGATCGCGGCCGCCTGCCCGCCCGCCCACGCCTCGATGTCGGACGCGGTGGACGCCGTCGTCGAGTCGAAGTTCGGCACCGGCGGCACCTACGCCGACAAGGACGTCTTCACCCGCATCTACAAGGAGGACTACGGCCAGCGCTACCTCGCCGAGGCCAGCGAGTACGACGAGCGGGTCATCGACTGCGCCCGCGACGTCTGTACGTACATCCTCGCCACGCACCGCCGCTTCCCCGCGCACACGGACGCCATCCACGTGCCCGGGATCTGGCTCCAGGCGCACCACGTGGAGGGCGAGTACTACGAGCGCTTCTTCACGGGCGGGCTCACCGACGCGCACCGGGCGCACGACACGCTCTGGGACGGCGAACCGATGAGTTGAGAGGGGTCCGGGAGTCACCCTTCACAACACCTGCCATACCGGCCCAGGAGGGTGACCCCGATGTCCGCTCTGCAGGAAGTCCTGACCCCGCACGTCACGAAGGGGCCGGTGCCCGGAGCCGTGGGCCTCGTCGCCCGCGGCGACCGGGCCGAGGTCACGGCCGTCGGCCACGCGGACACCGAGGCCACGACGGCGCTCGCCCGCGACTCGATCTTCCGCGTCGCCTCCCTCACCAAACCGGTCACGGCGGCGGCCGTGATGATCCTGGTGGACGAGGGCCGCCTCGCCCTCGACGCGCCGATCGGCCGCTGGCTGCCCGAGCTGGCCGAGCCCGTGGTCGTACGGGACCCGGCGGGCCCGGTCGACGACGTGGTCCCGGCACACCGCCCCATTACCGTCGAGGACCTGCTCACGTCCCGCGCGGGCTGGGGCTACCCGTCCGACTTCAGCCTCCCCGCGGTGCGGCCGGTCTTCGCGCTGATGGACCCGCACGACCCGCAGCGCCTGCCCGAGCCGGACACCTGGCTGGCGGCGCTCGCCCGCGTCCCGCTGCTCCACCAGCCCGGTGAGGCATGGCTGTACAACACCTGCTCCGACATCCAGGGTGTCCTGATCTCACGGGTCACCGGCCAGTCGCTGCCGGACTTCCTCGCCGAGCGGATCTTCGAGCCCCTCGGCATGCGCGACACCGGCTTCTCGGTCCCGGCCGCGAAACTGCCGCGCTTCACCAACTGCTACATCCCCACGGCCGACGGGGGTGCCGAGCGCGTCGACACCCCCGACGGCCAGTGGAGCAGCCCGCCCGCGTTCCCCTCCGGCGCGGGCGGGCTCGTCTCCACCGCCGACGACCTGTGGGCGTTCGCCCGCATGCTGCTCGCGGACGGCGCCCCCGTGCTCTCGCCCGCGTCCGTGCGCCGGATGACGACCGACCACCTCACCGCAAAGCAGCGCGCGGCCGCCGAGCTGTTCACGCTCGGCGCGGGCTGGGGCTACGGCGGCGCCGTCGACGTCGAGCGCCGCGAGCCGTGGAACGTGCCGGGCCGCTACGGCTGGGTCGGCGGCATGGGCACGGCCGCCCACCTCACCCCGTCGACCGGCACGGTGGAGATCCTGCTGACCCAGCTCTCCCTCACGGGACCGTCCCCGCTGCCGCCGATCATGCGGGACTTCTGGGCGTACGCGGCTCAGTGGTGAGCACCTGAGTCGAGCACCTGGGCCCGGCACTCCCCCGGCGTCCCCCACGCGTCGCGCAGCGCCCGCGCCTTCATCAGCCACAGGCTCAGGTCGTACTCGGCGGTGTACCCGACGGCGCCGTGCAGTTGCAGCGCGGTACGGGCCGCGGTGTACGCCGCCTCGCCCGCGGCGGCCTTGGCGGCGGCGAGGTCGGCGGGGCGCATGGTCACCGCCGCGCCGAACACCAGCGGCCGGGCGAACTCCAGCGCGACGAGGGTGTCGGCGAGCCGGTGCTTGACCGCCTGGAAGGTGCCGACCGCCACCCCGAACTGCGTCCGCCGCCGCACATGGTCCACGGTCCGGTCGAGCAGCGCCCGCCCGGCCCCGAGGGCCTGCGCGGCGGTGGCGAGCCGGGCGAGGGCAGCGGCGTGCGCGGCGGCGTCCCGCACGGACGGTCCGTCCGCCAGCCGCTCACCGCCGGGCAGGGGCCGGGCGTACCGGCGCGCGGGATCGAGCCCGGGGTGCACGGGGCCGTGGCCGGGGGCGAGGCGCAGGGTCCAGGTGTCACCGAGCTCCACGACCAGCAGCCGCTCGGCGGCGTCGGCGTCCAGGACGTAGGGGCCGCTCCCGGGCAGAGCGAGCGTGACGAGGGCTTCCCCGTCCCCGTCCGGGCTGCCGAGGAGACGGGCGCACAGGGCGGCCGCCGCCAGGGACTCGACGTACGGGCCCGGAACGGCATGCCTCCCCAACTGCTCGCAGACCAGCGCCAGTTCCACCGGATACCCCTCCGGGGCGGCCAGGGCGAAGACGCCGAGTGCGGCGACCCGACGCCACAGGGCGCGGCCGGGCGCGAAGTCGCCCCCGGCCCAGGCGCGGGCCGCCGCCGGCACGTCCGACTTGGTGAGCAGCGTGTCGAGCGTGCGGGCGAAGTCACGCTGCTCGGCGTCGAGGAGGAACCGCATCAGCGCCGCCCCTTCGGCAGGCCGAGCAGGCGCTCGGCGATGATGTCGCGCTGGATCTCGTTCGTGCCGGCGTAGAGCGGCCCGGCGAGGGAGAAGACGTACCCCTCGGCCCAGGGGCCGTCCCCCAGACAGCTCGCGCCCGGGTCGAGATCGAGCGCCGTCTCGTGCAGCGCCACGTCCAGCTCCGACCAGAACACCTTGTTCAGGCTGGACTCCGCCCCCATGTCCTCCCCCTCCAGGGCGCGGGAGGCGTGCGCCCAGGTGAACAGTTCATAGGCGCGGGCGCCGATCACGGCGTCGGCGACGCGGTCACGGAGCGCGGTGTCGGCGGGGTCGCCGCCCACCCGCCACTGCCGCGCCAACTCCCGCGCGCCCGCGAGGAACCGGCCCGGCGACCGCAGCGTCAGCCCCCGCTCGTCGCCGGTCGCTGACATCGCGATGCGCCAGCCCTGCCCCGGCTCGCCGATGACGTCGGCGTCGGGCACGAACACGTCGTCGAGGAAGAGTTCCGCGAAGGCGGGCTTCCCGTCGAGGCGCGGGATCGGACGGACGGTGACGCCGGGCGCGCGCAGGTCGAACATGAGGGAGGTGAGGCCGCGGTGCGGCGCGGCGCTCCGCGCCGTGGCGGGGTCGCTGCGGAAGAGTCCGAAGGCGCGGTCCGCGAAGGCCGCCCGGGACGACCACGTCTTCTGGCCGTTGAGCACCCAGCCGCCCGGGACGCGCGCGGCTGTCGACCGCAGGGAGGCCAGGTCCGAACCCGCCTCCGGTTCGGACCACGCCTGCGCCCACACCGTCTCCCCGCGCGCCATGGGCGGCAGGATCCGGTCCCGCTGCTCCTCGGTGCCGTGGTCGAACAGGGTCGGGGCGAGCAGGTGGATGCCGTTCTGCGTGACGCGGCCCGGCGCCCCGGCCGCGTAGTACGCCTCCTCGAACAGCAGCCACCGTACGAGCCCGGCCCCCTGGCCCCCGTACCGCTCGGGCCAGGAGACGACGGACCAGCGGTCGGCGGCCAGTTCGCGCTCCCACGTGCGGTGCGCGGCGAACCCCTCCTCGGTCTCCAGGGAGGGCAGCGGCTCGTCCGGCACGTGCGCGGCGAGCCAGTCGCGCGCTCGTTCCCGGAACGCCGCGTCGTCGGCGCCGATCGTCAGGTCCACCGGGTCCACACCCCCTTCTCACCTAACAACTGTTTGGTAGATTAGCCGCCAGCGCCGACGCCCGTCGACACCGGAGACCGGAGGCACGCGTATGAGCCCGCCGCCGTACGAGCCCGGCCACCGCCTCCTCACCGGCCGCACCGCCGTGGTCACCGCCGCCGCAGGGGCGGGCATCGGCGGCGCGACGGCCCGCCGCTTCCTGGAGGAGGGCGCCCGCGTCGTCGTCGGGGACGCGCACGCGCGGCGGACCGCCGAGACCGTCGAGACGCTGGCCAAGGAGTTCGGCCCGGACCGGGTGACCGGCGCCCCGTGCGACGTCACCGACGAGGACCAGGTGCGGGCCCTGTTCACGCTGGCCGATGAGGCCCACGGCGGCCTGGACGTCGTCGTGAACAACGCGGGGCTCGGCGGCACCGCCGAGCTGACCGAGATGACCGACGAGCAGTGGGCGAAGGTCGTCGACGTGACGCTGACGGGCACGTTCCGCTGCACCCGCGCCGCCCTGCGCCGGATGAAGGCGGCGGGCCGCGGCGGTGTCATCGTCAACAACGCCTCCGTGCTGGGCTGGCGGGCCCAGGCCGGGCAGGCGCACTACGCCGCCGCGAAGGCGGGCGTGATGGCGCTGACGCGCTGCGCCTCCGTCGAGGCGGCGCCCCATGGCGTCCGGGTCAACGCGGTCGCGCCGAGCCTCGCCATGCACCCGCACCTGGCGAAGGTCACCTCGCCGGAGCTGCTCGCCGAGCTGACGTCGCGCGAGGCGTTCGGCCGGTACGCCGAGCCGTGGGAGGTGGCCAACGTGATCGTGTTCCTGGCCAGCGGCTACTCCTCGTACCTGACGGGCGAGGTGCTCTCCGTCAGCGACCGGCACGCATAGCCGTCCCTCCTCGACACTGGAATGGAGTCGATCATGCCCGAGGCGTACATCGTGGACGCCGTGCGCACCCCGGTGGGCCGGCGCGGGGGCGGACTGTCCGCCGTGCACCCGGCCGACCTGGGCGCGCACGTGCTGACGGCACTCATGCGGCGCACCGGCGTCGATCCGGCCGCCGTGGAGGACGTCGTGTTCGGCTGCCTCGACGCGGTCGGGCCGCAGGCCGGAGACATCGCGCGCACCTCCTGGCTCGCGGCGGGGCTGCCCGAGGAGGTGCCGGGCGTGACGGTCGACCGGCAGTGCGGCTCCTCGCAGCAGGCCGTGCACTTCGCCGCGCAGGGCGTGCTGTCCGGCACGCAGGACGTGGTGGTCGCGGGCGGCGTGCAGAACATGTCGATGGTCCCGATCGCGTTCGCCTCCCGGCTCGCGGCCGAGCCGCTGGGCCTGACGGAGGGCCCGTTCGCGGGCAGCGAGGGCTGGCGGGCCCGCTACGGCACCCGCCCCGTCAACCAGTTCCACGGCGCGCAGCTCATCGCCGAGAAGTGGTCGATCTCCCGGCAGGCCATGGAGGAGTGGTCGTTGCAATCGCACCAGCGGGCGGTCCGCGCCATCGACGACGGCCGCTTCACGCGCGAGACGGTCCCCTACGGCGGCGTCACCGTCGACGAGGGCCCGCGCTGCGACACGAGCCTGGAGAAAATGGCGGCGCTCGCCCCCGTCCTCCAGGGCGGCACGATCACGGCGGCCTGCTCCTCGCAGGTGTCGGACGGCGCGGCGGCGATGCTCCTCGCCTCCGAACGGGCGGTGCGCGAACACGGGTTGACGCCCCGGGCCCGGGTCCACCATCTCTCCGTACGCGGCGAGGACCCCATCCGCATGCTGTCCGCGCCGATCCCGGCGACCGCGTACGCGCTGAAGAAGACCGGCCTGTCGCTCGACGCGATCGACCTGGTGGAGATCAACGAGGCGTTCGCGCCGGTCGTCCTCGCCTGGCTGAAGGAGACCGGCGCCGACCCGGCGAAGGTCAACGTCAACGGCGGCGCGATCGCCCTCGGCCACCCGCTCGGCGCGACCGGCGTGAAGCTGATGACGACGCTGCTGCACGAACTGGAGCGCACGGGCGGCAGATACGGGCTCCAGACCATGTGCGAGGGCGGCGGCCAGGCGAACGTCACGATCATCGAGCGCCTGTGAACCGTCCGCCCGTTCAGGCCGACGGCCGCAGCCGCTCCAGGGTCCGGCTCGCCTCGGCCATGATCCGGTCGACCAGCTCCTGGCACGACGGCAGGTCGTTGATGACCCCGGCGACCTGCCCGGCGGCCATGACACCGCCGCGCGGATCGCCGTCCACCAGCGCGGACTTGAGCATCATCGGCGTGTTGGCGGCGAGCAGCACCTGGCTCCAGGTGAGGTCCTTGCCGCGCCGCAGGGCGAGCCCGTCACGGACCATCCGCGCCCAGCTCACCCCGGACACCTCGCGGAACGAGGCCGCGTGGCGCACCGCCCGCAGCAGCGCGGCGGGCCGCCCCGCGCGTTCGAGCCCGGCGACGAGTTCGCTGCGCAGCATCCGGTGCGGCAGGCCGTCGACGGCGGTGGTGACGGTGATGTCCCTGACGTCGGCGGCGAGGTAGCGGGCCTTCACGGCGTCCGGCACGGTCGAGTCGGAGGTGAGCAGGAAGCGGGTGCCCATGGCGATTCCGGCGGCGCCGAGGGCGAGCGCGGCGACGAGCCCGCGCCCGTCGCGGAACCCGCCCGCGGCGATCACGGGGATGCCGACGGCGTCGACGACCTGCGGCAGCAGCACGGAGGTCGCCACGTCCCCCGTGTGCCCTCCGCCCTCGCCGCCCTGGACGAGGACGGCGTCGGCGCCCCACGCCGCGACCTTCTCCGCGTGCCTGCGCGCCCCGACGGAGGGGATGACGACGACCCCCGCGTCCTTCAGCTCGGCGATCAGCTCCCGCGACGGCGCGAGCGCGAACGACGCCACCTTCACGCCTTCGTCGACGATGATCCGTACGCGTTCCCGCGCGTCCCCGGCGTCGGCCCGCAGATTGACCCCGAAGGGCTGATCGGTCCGGCCCCTCACCTCCCGTACGGCGTTGCGGAGTTGGCCGGTGGTCATCGTCGCCGAGCCGAGGATGCCGAGCGCCCCGGCGGCGGCGGTGGCGGAGACGAGCCGGGGCCCGGCGACCCAGCCCATGCCGGTCTGCACGAGCGGGTGGCGCGCGCCGGTGAGGTCGGTCAGGGCCGTCCGGAAGGCGGGGCCGCTCACGCGGGCACCTCACGGTGGCGAAGCCCGTCCGGGTCGAGCTCCTCGCGGATCAGCCTCAGCTCCTCGCTCGTCGGCTCCCGGGTGTACGGGATCTCGTCGGGCAGCGTCAGCGCGAACCCGGTCGCCTCGCGCACGTCCGCGACCGTGACGCCGGGGTGCAGGGACGCGAGCCGCAGCGTGCGGTCCGGGGTGTCGAAGTCGAGGACGGCCAGGTCGGTGACGACGCGCCGCAAGCAGTGGAAGCGGGTCGCCGACGGCCCGGCCGCGGCGGCGCTGTCGTGGCCGACACCGCACACCATGTCGACCTTCTCCACGAAGACCCGCCGGGAGTGTCTGGGCACCCAGTAACTCGTAGGGTTGTTGAGGGTGTTGACGGGGCCTCCGCGCACCCCGAGCAGCTGGCGGGTCGGCCGGTGCCAGTCGCCGATGCACGAGATGTTCTGGTTGCCGTACCGGTCGAGCTGGCTCGCGCCCATCATCACGTGCCGCCGCCCGCTCGTCACCAGTTCGAGGTGGCGGCGGTAGGGCAGCCAGCCCTCGCGCTCCCCGTCGGGGCCGATCAGCATGGCCTCGCCGTCCGTGAGCAGCAGGTCCGGGGCGAACGTGCGCCGCGCGAGTCGCGCCCCGATGCCCGGGATCAGACCCATGGGGCTCGCGAGCAGTTCGCCGTCGCCGCGCCACGCCTCGGCGCAGGCGATCACGCACTGTTCGGCGCGGGTGGCGGTCGCGGTGCCGTCGCCGCCGCTCATCGGTCCGCCCCGTCCCGCTCGCGCCGCCACGCCTCGACGGCCTCCTGGTACGCCCGCTCGTCCCCGGCGAGGAAGCGCGCGCGGAACTCCTCGAACGGCGTGGTCGCGTACAGCTTCTGAAACGCCTCGTCGCGGTCGTGGTCGGGCGCGCAGGACGTGAAGTGCGTGCCGTTCGGGGCCTCCACGACGCCGGTGACGCGGTGTCGTTGGACGAGGAGGGACTGCGGCGGCCCGCCCTTGGCGAGTTCGGCGCTGTCCACGATCCGCTCGCAGGACACGTACGCGGCGTCGGCGGCCGAGCAGAAGAGGTCGTCGAAGTACGGGTCGGGGCCGAGGTACTGGCCGTTGCCGCGCCGGTCCGCGCGGTTGAGGTGGACGAGGGCCGCGTCCAGGCGCAGGGCGGGCATCGCGACGAGCGTCTCCCCGTCCTCGTACGGCGAAATGACAATCCGCAGCTCGGGGTTGACGCGCATGACGTCCGAGCCGAGGCCCGCGCGGACCGGCAGGAACGGCAGCCGGTTCGCGGCGGCGCGCAGCCCCCACAGGAACATCGCCTCGTCGATCTCCGTCAGCTCGATGCGGCCCCGCTCGCGGGCGGCGCGGAAGTGCGGTTCGAGGGGGATGGAGTCGAGGGTGGCGAACGGTGCGACCAGCCTGCGGACCTTCCCGGCGGCGGCGAGCAGGCCCACGTCGGGGCCGCCGCAGGAGACGACGGTGAGGTCGGTGACGTCGCTGCGCAACAGGGCCCGCACCAGCGCCATGGGCTTGCGGCGCGAGCCCCAGCCACCGATGCCGAGCACCATGCCGCTGCGCAGCCGTGCGGCCACGTCGTCGGCGCCGAGGACCTTGCCGGTGCCGTTCACCGGCTCTCCTCAGGCGCGGCGCCGAAGGCGGCGCGGACCCGGTCGGCGACGCCGCTGAGGTTCGCCTCGAAGGTGAACCCCTGCTCGTAGCGGTAGCTGCGGCGTACGTCGACGGGGTCGATGCCGTTGAGCGCGGCCTTGGCGAGCCGCAGCAGGGTGCCGTCCTTGCGGGCGATCTCCCCCGCCAACTCCATTACTTCCGTGCGGAGTTCGGAGCGCGGGACCACCTTCCACACCGCCCCGTGCGTGTGCAGCTCCGTGGCGGTGACCGTGCGCGAGGTGTAGTAGAGGGCGCGCATCAGGTGCTGCGGGACGAGACGGGCCAGGTGCGTGGCGGCGCCGAGCGCGCCCCGGTCCAGCTCGGGCAGGCCGAACGTGGCATCGTCGCTCGCCACGATCGCGTCGGCGTTCCCCACGAGCCCGATGCCGCCGCCGAGGCAGAACCCCTGCACGGCGGCGATCACCGGCACCTCGCACTCGTACACGGCGGCGAAGGCGGCGGCGCAGCCCCGGTTGGCGCCGATGAGGGCCGTGTGGCCGCTGTCGCGCCGCATCTCCTTGATGTCGACGCCCGCGTTGAAGCCGCGGCCGGTCGCGGTGAGCACGACGCAGCGCACACCGGGGTCGCGGCCCGCCGCGCGCACGGCGTCGGCGAGGTCGTGCCAGCCCTGTACGGGCAGGGCGTTGACCGGGGCGTAGTCCACGTCGACGACGGCGACGGCGCGTTCCGAGGGAGAGGTGTCCGCGTACGTGAGAGAGACGGGCATCGGCGACTCCGCCACCTTCCGACCAAACATTTGTTAGGTGGGAAGGTAGCAGCGTCGGCCCAGGGGGAACAGGCGGTGGCGTCAGCGGGCCGACGTGTCCCGCTCGGACTCGTGCCAGCCGGCGTGCAGCGCCCGGTACTCCTCCACGGTCGCCTTCGGCACGTACGTGCCCGGCCCGTACATCGCCTTGGCGAGACGCGCGCGGACGCGCTGGCGCACGGTGAACTTGCGCGCCACCCCGTTCTCGTCGACCCGCGGCCCGAGTTCGTACGGCTTCGGCTGCTCATGCAGGTTCAGCTTGTACAACTCGGCGCGGCTCAGCGGCTCGTGGACCTCGATGTACTCGCCGTGCGGCAGCCGCTTGATCGTGCCGGACTCGCGGCCGTGCAGGGACTTCTCGCGGTCACGGCGCTGCAGCCCGTTGCAGATCCGCTTGGTGACGAAGAACGCGAGCGCGGGGACGACGAAGAAGCCGATCCGCACCGCCCACGTGATGGCGTTGATGGAGAGATGGAAGCGCAGAGCCACGATGTCGTTGCCTCCTCCGATCAGGAGCACGCAGTACAGCGACAGCCAGGCGACGCCGAGACCGGTGCGGACGGGCCGGTTGCGCGGGCGCTCCGCGAGATGGTGCTCGCGCCGGTCGCCCGTGATCCACGCCTCCACGAACGGATAGACGGCGATCAGCGTCATGACCAGCGGGAACAACATGAACGGGAGGAACACGCCCAGTTGTAACGTATGCCCCCAGAGGTTGATCTCCCATCCCGGCATCACCCGGATGAGCCCCTCGGAGAAGCCCAGATACCAGTCGGGCTGCGCGCCCGTCGTCACGAGATGCGTCTGGTACGGGCCGAACGCCCACACCGGATTGATCGTGGCGACCGCCCCCATGAAGGCGAGCACCCCGAAGACGAGGAAGAAGAAGCCGCCCGCCTTCGCCACGTAGACCGGCAGGAAGGGCGCGCCCACCACGTTCCGCTCCGTGCGGCCCGGGCCCGCGAACTGGGTGTGCTTGTGGTAGAAGACCAGGATCAGATGGGCCGCGACCAGGCCCAGCATGATGCCCGGCAGCAGCAGGATGTGGACCGGGTAGAGCCGGGAGATGAAGTCCTCCCCGGGGAACTCCCCGCCGAAGAGGAAGAACGACAGATACGTGCCGACGATCGGCACCGACAGGATCGCGCCCTGCGAGAAGCGCAGACCGGTGCCGGAGAGCAGATCGTCGGGGAGCGAGTAGCCCGTCAGGCCGGTGACGATGCCGAGCATCAGCAAGGTCCAGCCGAACAGCCAGTTGACCTCGCGGGGCTTGCGGAACGCGCCCGTGAAGAAGACCCGCATCATGTGACAGAGCATCCCCGCGACGAAGACCAGCGCGGCCCAGTGGTGCATCTGCCGGATCAGCAGACCGCCGCGCACGTCCATGCTGATGTCGACCGTCGACTCGTACGCCCGGGTCATCAGGATGCCCTTGAGCGGCTCGTACGAGCCGTTGTAGACGACCTCGGCGTTGCTCGGCTCGAAGAAGTAGGTCAGATAGGTGCCGGTGAGAATGAGGATGATGAAGCTGTAGAGGCAGATCTCGCCGAACATGAACGACCAGTGGTCCGGGAAGACCTTCCGCACCTGGGACTTGGCCAACTGGTAGAGCCCCAGCCGGCCGTCCGCCCAGTCCGCGAGGCGCTCCCCCCTGCCCGGGGGATGCGCACGCCCGCCTCCGCCGCCGTCCCTGTCGTCATCGCTGCCGTCGCTCATGCGACTCCCCCTCGAAGCCCGGTGAGGCGCGGACAGGCCTCAGGGTAGAGCGCGGGCGGGACGGCGGACAGGGGTCGGCACGGCGCGGCAGCCGGGGGTGAGCCGGTGACTGATCCCGGTGCCAACGGCGCGGGGATATAGGCTTTCGCGGCAGGTGGTCCACAGGGGGCCGCAGAAGGCGCGAGTGAAGGCGAATCGCCTCAGTCCGGGGGTCTGCCGATGATGTTCGACGTGGGGGCGACGATGCCGGCTCCGCACCAGCCGTCGCGGGCGACGACCCGCGGGACCCGGTGATCCCGATGAACCCATCACCCATGAAGCCGGAACTGTCGACCGCGGGGGCCGGGGATAGCGCGGGGCCGTTGCCTTCGGCGGGGGCCGGTATGAAAGTGCCCGCGCCTTCGCCTTCGGCGGGGGGCGCTGCGGAGACACCGGCGTCACCGCCGCGGGCCGAGAGCGACGCGGGGGCACTGGCCGCGGGCCTCGCGGACAACCCTGCGCCTGCGCCTTCGCCTTCGGCGGGGTCCGCTACGGGGGTAACCGCGTCGCCGGCGGCTCCGGTGGAGGGCGCCACGGCAGCACCGGCGCCGCCGCTTGCCGAGCCACTGGCCGCAGGGGCCCCGGAGAACGCCGCCGCGTCTTCGGCCCCGGCGGAGGCGGAAACCAACGCGGAGCCGCCGAGCGCGGTCCAGGCGGGGAACAACGCAGCCCCCGTTCCGCAGGCCACACGCCCGGTGCGGAACGGCGCGGAGAACCCTGCGCTGTCGGACCCGGTGCCGACGGAGCCCGCCGCCGGGCCGGCCGTACCCCCGGATCCGGCGAAGGCCCCGCTTCCCGTACGGCGCCGCGACGTGTCCCGTCCGAACCCCGGCACGGTCCGCCGCAAGCGGGCCCCGAAAGCGCCGCGCCCGACTACTCCACCCGCCCCCGGCACGGACGCGAGCGCCCTGGCGGACCGGACCCCGGCCACAGCGGAAGCGACCGGCACTGTCGCGCCCCAGGCCGCCTCGAACTCCCCGGCCGCACCTCATGGGCCCGCCACTGTCCCGCCCGCGTCCGCCTCGGAGCCCAGTACCCCTCAGAACTCGGCCCCTGCCACGCCCCCGCCCACCTCAGCCCTGGCCACCCTCCACGAACCGGCCCCCCAGGACTCACCCCCGGCCCAACCCCAACCCCAGCCCCGTACACCGGTGACCGCACCCCCACCCCCCGTCGACACCACCCCCAGGCCGCTTCCGGGGTATGAAGCGAGCCCCCTGCCACCAGCGCCGCGCACCAGCACAACCGTCACTGCGCCACCACCACCCCCGACCGCCGCCCCGGCCATCCGCCCGCGCCCCAGCACGGAGATCGCCTTTCCCGCGCCGGAGCCCGTTCTCACCGTCGATCCGCGGCTCGCCCAGGCCAGTGGGAAGCCGCCGCACGGGGACTCCCTGGCGCGGCGGTCGGGGCAGTCGTTGCGGCGGATCGCCAGGTCGTCGGCGCAGGCGGCGGGCGAAGAGGCGCCCTGGGTGCGGGAGTTGCAGCACCCGGTGACGAAGGGCCGGGTCATCGCCGTGACCTCGATCAGGGGCGGCGTCGGCAAGACGACGACCGCCGCGCTGGTCGCCCGCACACTGCAACGCGTCCGCCAGGACCCCGTACTGGCCCTGGAGGCGGACGCCGCCCTGGGCACGCTCGCGGTGCGCCTCGGCGCCCAGTCGGTGCGCTGGTCGGCCGGTGAACTGGCCCGGATCCTGACCCCGTCGATGCCTCTCCTCGACATCACGGGCTACTTGGTCCCGCTCCCGGACGGCGGCTGGCTGCTCCCCGCGAGCCAGGGCCGCGTAGGCCCCCCGCTCGACGTCCCCACCTACCGCGGCGTGACTCTCGCGCTGCGCCGTCACTTCGCGATGACGGTGGTGGACTGCGAGACGCTGCCGGGCGATGTGGCCCGTACGGCGATGGACACGGCGCACGCCCGGATCGTGGTCGCCCCGATGACGGCGGAGGGCGTCGGCGGCACCCGTGTCGTCCTGGACTGGCTCGGCAACCTGCCGCACTCCACGCTGCCGACGACCGTCGTCGCGCTCACGTCCGGCGCCCCGGACCAGAACCTGGACCTGGCCGCGGCGACCGCCCACATCCGGGAGACGGGCGTCGGCGTCGTCCACCTGCCCTATGACCGGCATCTCGCGGCGGGCGGCCCGATCCAGACGGAGATGCTCGCCGCGGCGACCCGGCGCGAGGCCGCCCGTCTGGCGGCCGAGGCGGTGCAGCGGGCGGTCCGCATGTGACCGCCCGCCCGCCGACAGGGTTCAGCGGCCCTGCGCGTCGTACGCGAAGGTGGCCCTGGCCCGTTCGTCCGCCGCTCCGACCTCCTCGCAGACGGAGGGGCGGACGCGGCCGGGTGTCCCTGACGGTCTGCGGCGTGACGTGCCGCACCGTGTCCGTGTCACGGATGCCGCTGACGGTCGGCGGTCAGCCCTCCGCGTCATGACGCGGACACATCGAGCGCACTGATCCCGACCGCCCCTTCCCTCCTGCCGGGCGCGCTGCTCGCGAGGTCGAGCCGGACGCGGCTGCCGCCTACGGCGTCGAAGGTGATGACGGTCGGTTCACCGGAGGCCGCCGCCCAGGCGATGTCGACGTCCCGCACGGTCGTGTCCCCCACCGACACCGTCACCGACTCGGGCAGCGTGTGCCGGGCGTCCACCGTGAAGGAGACCTCGACCCGGCCGATGGTCCGCTCCCGCTCCCACTCCACGGAGACCCAGTCGCGCGGCCGGGCCCCGTCGAAGGCGGGCAGCAGGGCGGTCGCGGCCTTCTGGAAGGCGTTCGACCACTGCGTGGCCGGGTCGCCGTCGAGCATGGCGGCGGGCAGGGTGTCCGGGGCGCCCGAGTAACTGGCGTCCGCCTGCGGGTGGGTGGGCGCCCCCGGCCCCGGGCCGGGCTCGAACCTCGTAGCCGGAGTGACGGGCGATCCGGCCGGGCCGGTCACCCGCACGGAGACCTTCCCGGCGCGCAGCCCCTTCGCCCGCGCGGTGACGGTGAGCGCGCCCGGCTTCGTGCCCGAGCGGACGATCGCGAGCGCGAGCCCGTGGAAGGCGGTGCGTGTGCTCGCCTGGTAGCGCTCGGCGCTCTCCTGCCGGCCGTTGTCGACACCGGCCAGCGAGCCGCCCGCGACGGCGAACTCGATGAGGTGTTCGGCGTCGGGCACGGCGACCCCGCGCGCGTCGACGATCTCGGCGGTCACGAAGGCCAGGGCGCGCCCGTCCGCCGCGACCGTCTTCCGGTCGGCTGTCAGCCGTACGGCGTGCGGCTTCCCCGCGGTGCGCAGGACGTCCGTGGCGACCGTCTTGCCGTTCCGCCGCGCGACCGCCCGCAGCTCGCCGGGGGCGAACGGCACCTTCCAGGTCAGATGCAGCTTGCCCGCACTGCCGTTCGGGCTGGTGTAGCTGCCGGGGTACGGGCCCGAGGTGACGGTCTTGTCGTCGCCGGTCGCCTCCGTGGTCTCCAGGTACGCCCGCCCGTCGAGCGTCGTCTTGCGGTCGAACGAACGCACGCCCAGTGATCGGCCGTCGAGGTACAGCTCGACCTCCGCGACGTTCGCGTACGCCCACACCTCCACCTCCTCGCCCGGCTCGTACGTCGTCCAGTCCATCGGCAGCAGGTGCACCATCGGCTCGTCGGTCCACTGGCTGCGGAACAGGTGGTACATGTCCTTCGGGAACCCGGCGGTGTCGACCGCGCCGAAGGACGACGCCTTCACCGGGAAGACGTCGTACGGGGTCGGCTCGCCGATGTAGTCGATGCCGGACCACAGGAACTCGCCCGCGAAGAAGCGCCGGTCGCGGTCCTTCTTCAGGCCGTACTCGCCGCTCATCGTCCAGGAGGCGAGGTTGTTGTCGTAGCTGGAGGTGGCGCGCCGTCCCGGCGTGTGGTTCTCGCCGGTGTTGAGGTGCTGCGGCTCCTGGTACGTGCCCCGGCTCGACGTCTCCGAGGACGACTCGGACTCGAAGAGGAACAGGTGCGGGTAGCGGGCGTGCAGCGCGTCGACGGAGGCGGCGGTGTTGTAGTTCAGGCCGAGGCCGTCCAGCTTGGCCAGGATCAGGTCGGCGGGCGATCCGGGGGCGGGCAGCGAGCGGTACTTGTCGGAGCCGATGACGATCGGCCGCGTCGTGTCGAGGGCCTTGATGTCGTCGACGAGGCGCTGGGCGATGGCGATGCCCTCGGTGCGGGTCGAGTCGGGGATCTCGTTGCCGATGGACCACATGAGGACGGCCGGTGAGTTGCGGGCGGCGCGCACCATCTCGGCGATGTCGGCGTCGCTGTGCGCGTCGAAGAAGCGGCCGTAGTCGTAGGTGTTCTTGCCGGTGTGCCAGCAGTCGAACGCCTCGACCAGCATGATGAGGCCGAGGTCCTCGCACGCCTCGATCACCTCGGGCGCGGGCGGGTTGTGCGAGGTGCGCAGGGCGTTGACGCCCATGCTCTTCATGATGCTCAACTGGCGGCGTACGGCGTCGGGGTGGACGGCGGCGCCGAGCGCGCCGAGGTCGTGGTGGAGGTCGACGCCCTTGATCTTCATATGGGTGCCGTTGAGGGACAGCCCCTGTTCCGGGTCGAGGACGGCGTGGCGGATGCCGAAGCGGGTGCGGTACGTGTCGACGGTGCGGCCGTTCACACGCAGATCGGTGACGAGGGTGTAGCGGTGTCCGGGGGTGTCGACGGACCAGAGCCGAGGTGCGCGCACACGTATCTCGTGGTGTGCCGTGGCACCGCTGCCTCCGACCGCCTCGACCACGGACTCCGTCCGGCCGACGCGCCGCCCCTTCGGGTCGCGGACGGTGGAGACGACGGTGACGTCCGGCGCGTTCCCGTCCGTCCCGTCATTCACCACTGAGGTGCGAACGTCGACCGTCGCGTAGCCCCTGTTCAGGGTCGCGGCCAGGTCGGGCGTGGTCACGAACGTGCCCCAGCGCTCGACGTGCACCGGCTCGGTGACGACGAGACGGGCGTGGCGGTAGATGCCGCTGCCGGAGTACCAGCGGCTGCTGGGCAGCCGGTTGCGGACCTCGACGGCGAGGACGTCGGGGGTGCGGCCGTCGGTGTGCACGAGGTCGGTGATGTCGTGGGCGAAACCGGTGTAGCCGTAGGGGTGGTTGCCGACGAGCCGGCCGTTCACGTAGACGTTCGCGTCCATGTAGACGCCGTCGAACTCGACGGAGATCCGCTTGCCCGCCCAGCCGCGCGGCACGGTGAACGCCTTGCGGTACCAGCCGAGTCCGCCCGGCAGGAAGCCCGTGCCGCTGGTCGTGTGGTGCTCAGTGGTCGGGGTCTGCTCAATGCTCCAGTCGTGCGGAATCGCGACCGTGCGCCACTTCGAGTCGTCGAACCCGGCCTGCTCGGCGTCGGTGTAGGCGCCGGTCGGGTCGGCGATGCCGCCCGGGTCGACGAGCGCGAAGCGCCAGTCGTCCGTCAGCTCAACCGTGCGGCGGCCGACCGTGCCGGTGCGCTCGGCGGCGTGGGCGGCCGAGGGCGCGGCGAGTGCTCCGGCGACGGAGTTGGCCGCGCTCGCGGCCAGCACGGATCTACGGGTGACAGGCATGAGCGGGATCCCCTCGAAGCGAACAGACTTCAAACAGGTCGCACAACAGGTTTCACCAGAAAGCAACTGGCGTGCGGAAGGGATCCTTCGGCTCAGGACAGTCAATAGTCAAGGGCCTTGCGAAATCAGCTCCGTGCCGCCGCCCCGACGCCGGTGAGCTTCTCCGCCACCGCGCGGGCGAGCAGCAGATGCCCGCGGTCGCCCGGGTGGACCCCGTCCACCAGGTGGTCCGCGGTGAGGAGCGCGCCGCCGGGGAGCAGATAAAGGTCCTTGTCACCGCTCTCGGCGGCGATGTCACGCGCCGCCCGCTCTATCGCGTCCCGGACGTCCGCGTGCGTGGCGCCGAGCGCGTTCGGCGCCGCTTCCGCGTCCGGGCGGAGCACCGGGGAGACCACGAGCAGCGGGGTGTGCGGGTGGCCCGCCCGGACGACGGCGAGGAACGCGCGGACCGTCTCGTGGAGCTGCGGCGCCGAGTGCGGCGTACGGGTCCAGCAGTCCGTGCCGAACGCGACCGTCACGAGGTCCGCGTCGAGTGCGGCGATCTGCCGCGCGGAGGCGAGTTCGCCGCGCGCCGCGCCCGCGTAGCCGAGGTTGACGTCCTCGACGCCCAGCATCCGCGCGGCGACGGACGGCCAGCCGAAGTGCGGCCGGGTCGCCGCCCAGCCCTCGACGAGCGCGTCCCCGTACACGAGCCAGCGCGGACGGCGCGGGGCGGGTTCGAGCGTGCCGCCGCCGAGCGGTCGTACGTCGTGGATCAACGGGCGCAGGTGTTCCGGGAGTTGGACGGTGTACACGCCGTCGGGGCGCGGCAGCGGGAGCCGGGCGACGTGCGGGCCCGGGGTGGTCCGTGCCCGTACGTCCACGCCGCCGATCACGGTGAAGACGGCGGGCAGGCCCCGGCCGACGTCCGACTCCGCCGGCTCGCCCGCCTCGTACGCGACCTCGACCGCCGTGACGCCGTGCGCCGTGAACGCGAGACGGACCCCGGCCGGTGTCCGGGCCCGCTCCCACGTGTCCCCCGGCAGCCGGTCCCGGTCAGCGGGGTCGGCCCGCACGGGTCTGCCGTCCGGCGCCCACCAGGCGACGCCCCGCACGTACTCCCTCATCGCGCACCCCCGGGGGTCGGCTAGGTGCAGTCCACCCCGCCGCCCCGCCCTTCACAAGGGCCTGTCCGGTCACGTACGAGAAGCAGGGCGCCGGGCGCCGGGGGTGCGGCTGATCGGAATGTCCGGCTTCCGGATAGCGTTGCCCGCAATGAGGTACGCGGCCCGCGCGGCGGGCACGGACCACCCGCGGCGGCCCGACGCCGCGGATTCAGGACCCCGCAGACGGCGGGGCGTCGCGGACCCGGAACCCCGCGACAGCGGAAAGGCGGCGCACAGTGCACGGTGAGTACAAGATTCCGGGCGGCAAGCTCGTCGTCGTCGATGTCGAGGTGGCGGACGGCGTCCTGCGCGACGTCCGCGTGGCGGGCGACTTCTTCCTGGAGCCGGACGACGCGCTCCTGGCGATCAACACCGCTCTTGAGGGCGCCCCGGCCGATGCCGATCACGCGGCGCTCGCCGCCCGCGTCGAGGCGGCGCTGCCGCCCGGCACCGTCATGCTCGGCCTGACCACCGAGGGCGTCGCGACGGCCGTACGCCGGGCGCTCGCCCAGGCCACCGACTGGCGGGACTACGACTGGCAGCTCATCCACGACGCCCCGCAGTCCCCCGTCCTGCACATGGCGCTCGACGAGGTGATGACCGAGGAGGTCGCGCTCGGACACCGCCCGCCGACCCTGCGCGTGTGGGAGTGGGACCGCCCCGCCGTGATCATCGGCAGCTTCCAGTCCCTGCGCAACGAGGTGGACGCCGAGGGCACAGGCCGCCACGGCGTCACCGTGGTGCGGCGGATCTCCGGCGGCGGCGCCATGTTCGCCGAGCCGAAGTCCACGATCACGTACTCGCTCGCCGTGCCCGAGTCCCTGGTCTCGGGCCTCTCCTTCCAGGACTCCTACGCCTACCTCGACGACTGGGTGCTCGAAGCCCTCGGCGACATGGGCATCAAGGCGTGGTACCAGCCGCTCAACGACATCGCCACCGACATCGGCAAGGTCGCGGGCGCCGCGCAGAAGCGGATCGTGGCGGGGCAGGGTGCCGTCCTGCACCACGTGACCATGTCCTACGACATCGACGCCGACAAGATGGTCGAGGTGCTGCGCATCGGCAAGGAGAAGCTCTCCGACAAGGGCACGAAGAGCGCCAAGAAGCGCGTCGACCCCCTGCGCCGGCAGACCGGCCTGCCGCGCGAGGAGGTCATCACCCGCATGATCGACTCCTTCCGCGCCCGCTACGGGCTCTCCGAGGGCCGGGTGACGGAGTCGGAGATGGCCCGCGCGGAGGAACTGGTGCGGACGAAGTTCGGCACGCGGGAGTGGACGGCGCGGGTGCCGTAGCGACGCGACCAACAGGTGCGCCTTGGCTGAGCGCGCTCCAGGGGCGCGGGGAACTGCGCGAGCAACCACGATGAACGCCGCGCCCGAAAGCGACGCGAAGGGGGCAGACGCTCAAGGGCCGCCCGGTGCGCCGGAGCGCGGGTCAGTGGAGCTCGATGTCCCCGGAGCGCGTCGGTACGGCGTCGAGCGCGGCCAGCGTCGCCGCGTCGAGGGCGATCGCGCCCGCCTCGACGTTGGCCCGCAGGTGCTCCGGGTCGGCGGTGCCCGGGATGAGCAGCACGTTCGGCGCGTGGTGGAGCAGCCAGGCGAGGCCGGTCTGGGCCGGGGTGCGGCCCAGACCGCGCGCGGCTTCGACGACGGCGGGCTCGTCCGTCACCTTCGGCATGCCCGGAAAGGCGCTGCCGAGCGGGAAGTACGGCACCCAGGCGATGGACTCGTCCAGGCAGAGCCGCAGCATGTCCTCGTCGCCGCGCGCCACGAGACTGTAGGCGTTCTGCACACAGGCGACGCCCACGGGGAGCGCCGTGCGCAACTGGTCGGCGGTGACGTTGCTGACACCGATCGCGCCGATCTTGCCCTCGTCGCGCAGCTCCGCCAGCACGGCGAGCTGGTCCTCCATGGGGACGAGCTGGTCCCCCTCGGCGCGCAGCCCGGGGCCGGTGTCGGCGCGGCGCAGGTTGACGAGCGGCACTTGTTCGAGGCCGAGGCTCTTGAGGTTGTCCTCGACCTGGGCCCGAAGCTGTTCGGGCCGCTGGGCGAGGCGGAGCGGCAGGGGTCCGTCGTGCGCGGGTTCGGCGCCGACCTTGCTGACGAGGAGCACGTCGTCCTCGGGGCGCAGCGCCTCGGCGATCACCTCGTTGACGAAGCCGTGGCCGTAGAAGTGGGCGGTGTCGACGTGGTCGATGCCGAGCTCGACGGCGCGGCGCAGCAGTGCGACGGCGGCGGCGCGGTCGTCCCGGAGCCGTTCGAGCTGCATGGCGCCGAAGCCGACGCGGGAGACGGTGCGGCCGGCGAGGGTGCCGGGGCCGCCGGCGCGGCGGGCGCCGGTGGCGGTGAGCTGGTCGGAGCGGTCGCTGGAGGCAGTGGCAGGCATGACGGTTCCGCCCTCGTGAGACGATGGGGTAAACGGAGGGACTCCGTTATTGCGACCGTACCACTAAACGGAGGGCCTCCGCTTTGACCGCGCCTGATTCCGCCGAGCCGCCCGCGTCCGCGGGAGCCCTTGAGTCCGGGCCCACCGGGCCCACCGGGTCCGCAGGGGGCAAGCGGGCGCCCCGCGCCGACGCCCGCCGCAACCGCGAGAAGCTGCTGGCCGCCGCCCGCGCCGCCTTCGCCGCGTCGGACGGGGCCGCACCCCTCGACGCCATCGCCCGCGAGGCCGGGGTCGGCATCGGCACGCTCTACCGCCACTTCCCCACCCGCGAGGCGTTGGTCGAGGCTCTGTACTCCGCCGAGTTGGACGCCGTGGTCGACAGCGCGCCCGCGCTCCTCGCCGAGCTTCCACCCGAGGCCGCGCTGCGCGCCTGGGTCGAGCGGTACGCCGCCTTCTGCGCGACCAAGCGCGGCATGTCGGACACGCTGCGCGCGGGCTGGGCCGCGGGCACCATCGCCACCCCGGCCACCCGGGAACGGATCACCGCCGCGATCGCGCTGATCCTCGACGCCGGGGTACGGGCGGGCACGTTGCGGGCGGACGTGGAGGCCGGGGAGGTCACACTGATGCTGCTCGGAATCTTCCTTTCCACTACGGCGGTCAACTGCCCGGAGAAGACAGCACGGTTGCAGGGCCTGGTGGTGGACGCGCTGCGCAGGACACCTGCCTGACCAGAGTCCGGCCGGGGCCTTACCGACAGCTGACCAGCGCCTGACCGGCCTCTGACCGCAACCCCGACCAGGGTTCTGGCCGGGGGCCTGACGGAGACCTTGACCCCGCCCCAGCCGGACCCCCGGTCGGATCGAAAGTTTCTCGGGAAAATCTCGCAACAAGCGGCAACCTTCGGGGCGTCGGCGGCGACCACCGACCGAGCCGCTCATCGGAAACTCCGAGACCCCCGAAGGAGACGTTCCATGACTGTTTCCCGCTCGGCACACCGCCCGGTCCGCCGCTCGGCCAGAGCCGCCGCACTCGCCGGAGCCCTGGGTACGGCCGCGGCGGCCGTGCTCGCCTTCCCCGGCCCGGCCGAGGCGCACGGCGTGGCGGTGACGCCCGGATCCCGTACGTACCTCTGCTACAAGGACCTGCTCGCCCACTCCTCCACCCAGATGCCGGCCAACCCCGCCTGCAAGGCGGCCGTGCAGTCGGCGGGCACCACCCCGCTCTACAACTGGTTCGCGGTGCTCGACTCGAACGCGGGCGGCCGCGGGCAGGGCTACGTCGCCGACGGCAAGCTGTGCAGCGCCGGCGACCGCAGCCCGTACAACTTCTCCCCGTACAACGCCGCCCGCACCGACTGGCCGGTCACCCATCTGACGGCGGGCGCCACGATCCAGGTGAAGTACAGCAACTGGGCGCACCACCCGGGCTCGTTCCGGGTGTACGTCACCAAGCAGGGGTTCGATGCGGCGCAGCCCCTGCGCTGGGCGGACCTGGAACAGGTGCAGACCGTCACGAACCCGCCCAGCAGCGGCGGCCCGGGCACGGAGGCGGGCCACTACTACTGGAACCTGCAACTGCCGCAGCGCACCGGCCGCCACATGATGTTCGTGCAGTGGGTCCGCTCCGACAGCCAGGAGAACTTCTTCTCCTGCTCGGACATCGTCTTCGACGGGGGCAACGGCGAGGTCACCGGCTTGTCGAGCGCCGCGCGGTCGGTGGACGTCGAGGCCGCCACACAGGTCGGCGCGGCGCACGCCGACCACGCGGCGCATCACGCGACGGCGGCGAAGGGGACAGAGACGGGGACGGGGACGGGGACGGGGGCAGTGACGACCGCGTCCGACTCAGCGGCTTCATCCGTCACCTCCGCCTCGTCCGTCCCGTCGGAGGAGAACGCCGCGTCCACCCTCAACAAGGCCGGCACGCTCGCGGCCACCGGCGCGGTCGCCCTGCTCGGCGGCACGGTCCTGCACCTGCGGCTGCGCAGGTCGCGTACGGACGAGCGCTGATCACACAAGAATCCCCAGGTCGCTGATGCGACCTGGGGATTCCATCTGTGTCCGAGGGGGGACTTGAACCCCCACGCCCGATAAAGGGCACTAGCACCTCAAGCTAGCGCGTCTGCCATTCCGCCACCCGGACAAGGTGTCTGCCGTTCGCGGGGTGTTCCCCGCGGCGACATGGACAACAATACCAAGGTTTCGCAGTGCCTTTCACCTGCGTATCCGACCCGGGTGACCTGCGGCTTTACATTTCTACGAGGAGTGACGGGGCCGTCACCGGACGGCCCCGTCGCGCCGTACCCGCGCTCAGCGCTTCTTGCGCAGGGCCGCCAGGTTCTCGTAGCCGATCCTGGCGTACTTCAGGGACTGGCCGAGATCCGTGGAGCTGGGCGCGTTGTCCTGCTCGACCATGGGGTTGCGGTAGTTCTTCTCGCCGACGCGGCTGAAGAAGGTGCGGTAGTCGATGACGCCCTCACCGAAGACGCCCATGTCGTAGCCTTCGCCGCTCGTCTCGTTGCGCGTGCCGTCCTTGGCGTGGAAGAGCGGGTAGCGCTTGTTGTGGCGGACGACGAGACCGGCCGGGTCGAAGATCTTCTCCCGCCGGGAGCCGTCGTGGGCGGTGTAGGTGTGGAACTTGTACTGGGCGACGTGCGCCCAGAAGACGTCCATCTCCAGCCAGACCGCCTTCGGGTCGGTGACCTTGAGGAAGTACTCCAGCTTGCGGATGCCGGAGCTGCGGGTCGGGCGGCCCTGGGCGTCGAGCGGGCCGCCGTCGAGCAGGAAGCCGTACGCCGCGTCGTGGTTGTGGGTGTAGAGCTTGATGCCGGCCTTGCGGGCGATGTCGCCGAGCGTGTTCCACTTGTCGGCCGCGACGTCCCAGTCCGCCTTGTAGGAGCTGCCGGTCGGGTCGCCGCCGGTGCCCATGTGGGCCATGCCGAGGATGTTGGCGATCTCCAGGTGCTTCTTGAACGTGTCGAGGTCGGCCGTGGTGAGCGGCCAGGACGACGGGATGAAGCCGTGGTTGCCCTGGGCGCGCAGACCGTACTCGTCGAGCCAGGAGCGCAGGAGTTTCGCGCCCGCGACGGATTCGAGACTGGCGCCGCCGGGGGCGTTGGCGTGCTGGCCGTACCCGGCGAACTCGACCTGCTTGTAGCCGTAGCGGGCCAGTTCCTTGAAGACCTCGCGGAAGCCGGAGGGCAGGTCGGTGGAGAGCGGGTCGCGGCCGGTGGCGTCGCGGACGGTGTAGAGGATGATGCCGCGCTTGTGCGCGGGCACCAGTTCGCTGCCGCGGCCGTGACCGCCGTGGCCGTGCTCGTGCCCGTGGCCACCCCCGTGGTGCGCCTGGGCGAAGGCGGGCGAGGCGCCGAAGACGGGCGCGGCGATCGCGCCCGCGGCGACGGCGGTGCAGGTGCTGAGGAAGCGGCGGCGGTCGACACCGAGACGCTGCCTGAGGGCCTCGTCGGTGGGGGTGTCCTGGAAGTCGGTCACGGGTGCCTCTCTTCGACGTGTGGTGGAAAGCGGTGGGAAGCGGATCGGTGAGAAACGAAGGGGTGGGAGAGGAGGTGGGAGAGGAAGCGGGGGAACTACTGGCGTGTTGTCCGTCGCGTGTGCTTCACTCTCTGTAACCGGTCCTGGTCGGGGCGGGTCTGGCCGAGGAGTGTCCCGGTCTCAGCCCAGCCCGGCCAGGTCGAGCAGCAGCGATTTCACTTGGGTGGCCGGGACCCGGCCGGGAAGTGCGTGGGGGGTGGAGCTGATGATGAGCGGACCTTCGTCGTCGCTCGTGGGGAGGCGGCCGTGGCTGCCGCGAATAGGTGAGGGGTCGAGCGGTACGACCGCCATGCGGTAGCGCATGCCGAGCTTCTTGCGGGCGAGCGCGGACGCGGCCTTGACCTTGACGTAGGGGTCGTAGGGGTCCATGAACAGTTCGACCGGGTCGTAGCCGGGTTTGCGGTGGATCTCGACGAGCTGGGCGAAGTCGGGGGCGCGGGCGTCGTCGAGCCAGTAGTAGTACGTGAACCAGGCGTCGGGCTCCGCGATGGCGACGAACTCTCCGGCGCGCTCGTGGTCGAGGTGGTGTTCCTTCTTGCCCTGGTCGTCGAGGAGGCGTTCGATGCCGGGCAGGTCGGCGAGGGCGGCGCGGGTGGCGTCGAGGTCCT
>NZ_JBEYWV010000031.1:0-123270 GCF_040644575.1 Streptomyces sp. NPDC046939 | reverse complement strand
GCAGGCGTCGGTGACATCGTGTACGAGAGGAAGTCCGCCGCATGGGTTCGACCATCTGCCCGGGCCGCGCCACCGCTCCTGCCCAGACACGTACAGCACCAGCGCTACTGCGGGTCCGGCCCCGTCGCCACCGGGCGGGACGCGTCCGCGGACCACTCCGACCACGAGCCGACGTACAGGTGCGCGTCGATGCCCGCCACGGCGAGCGCGAGGACCTCGTGGGCGCCGGAGACGCCCGAGCCGCAGTAGACGCCGACCTCGCCCGCCCCGTCGGCGCCCAGGGCCTTGAAGCGGCCCGCGAGTTCGGCGGCCGGGCGGAAGCGGCCGTCCGCCCCGACGTTCTCCGTGGTCGGCGCCGAGACGGCGCCCGGGATGTGGCCGCCGACGCGGTCGATCGGCTCCACGTCGCCCCGGTAGCGCTCGGCGGCGCGGGCGTCCAGGAGCAGCCCGGAGCGGGCGAGCGCGGCGGCGCCGTCCGCGTCGAGCAGGCCGGTGGCACCGGGTGCAGGCTCGAAGGTGCCGGGTTCGTCCGGCAGCACGGCGCCCGTCTCGAGCGGGCCGTCCCACGCGGCCAGGCCGCCGTCCAGGACCCGTACGGACGGGTGGCCCGTCCAGCGCAGCAGCCACCAGGCGCGGGCCGCCGCCCAGCCCTGGCCGCCGTCGTACACGACGACGTCGCGGTCGGGCGACACGCCCGCCGCGCGCATCGCCGCGCCGAAGTCGGCGAGGTCGGGCAGCGGGTGCCTGCCGCGCCCCGCACCGGCGTGACCGGCGAGTTCCGTGTCGAGGTCGATGAAGACAGCGCCGGGGACATGCCCGGCGACGTAGGCGGCGCGGCCGTCGAACGCCGGTTCGCCTGCGGCTTTTCCAGTGCTGAGCTGCCAGCGGACGTCCAGGACCACGGGCGGGTGATCGCCCGTCAGCTCGCTCGCGAGATCGGATGCGGTGATGATGGCATTCATGAGGGCCATCCTTGCCCATGGTCTGGCCCGAGCGCCCTCCTTCCGATAGCGTGCTCGATCGACTACCGAGCGTCATCCGGCCGGACACGGCTGGTTCGTGGCGCGGAAACGTCCGGGAAACAACGTTTCGGGCATTCTCTGTGCGGGGCCCAGCGGGATCGGCGCGGCCAGGAAGCGCCACGCGGCACGGAGTGCCACCATCAAGCACGGGCGCGACGACACACGAGTTCCCGATCGCGGGCCTTGAGGCTTCGCGTTCCGAGGGTTCCGGTTTCGAGGAGAGAGTGACGATGACCGAGGCAGCAGCCAGGCGTGCGCCGGGGACACCCTGCTGGGTGAGTCTGATGGTGCACGACATGGCCGCGACCCAGGAGTTCTACGGGGCGCTGTTCGGCTGGGAGTTCCGGCCGGGCCCCCAGCAGCTCGGCCCGTACGCGCGGGCCCTCCTCGACGGCAAGGAGGTGGCCGGCATCGGCAGGCTGCCATCCGACCGGCATCTGCCGATCGCCTGGACCCCCTATCTGGCCTCGGACGACGTGGACGCCACGGCCGCGTCGGTGCGGCTGTGCGGCGGCACTGTCGGCGTGGGCCCGCTGGACGCGGGCGAGGCGGGCCGGATGGCCATCGGCTCCGATCCGTCGGGCGCCGTCTTCGGCGTCTGGCAGGCGGCGGAACACCTGGGCATGGCGGTGACGGGCGTACCCGGCGCGGTGGCGTGGAACGAGCTGCTGACGCGGGAGACCGCGAGCGTCACGAAGTTCTACCGGTCGGTCTTCGGCTACGCCGAGGAGGCCGTCGTCTCCGCCGACTTCGACTGCGTGACGCTGCTCGTGGAGGGCCGTCCGGTGGCCTCGGTTCAGGGTGTCGGGCATGCCC
Organism: Streptomyces sp. NPDC046939; assembly: GCF_040644575.1. Lineage (NCBI taxonomy): Bacteria > Bacillati > Actinomycetota > Actinomycetes > Kitasatosporales > Streptomycetaceae > Streptomyces > Streptomyces sp. NPDC046939. Next base: position 121,432 of record NZ_JBEYWV010000031.1, on the reverse strand, counting down.
TGCCGCGCCATCGCGGGCCGCACTGGATGACGTACTTCGAGGTCGGGGACGTGGAGGAGGCGGTGGAGCGGGTCGCGGACCTGGGCGGCCACACGGTGACGCCCCCGCGGAACGGTTCGCTCGGCAGGGTCGCGCGGGTCGCGGACCCCGAGGGGGCGGAGTTCGCGCTGGTGACGTCGGCCCCGTAGCGATTCGGGCGCGCGGCGGGCGAGTGGCGCCGCTGTCCCTCACGGCGAACGGATCGCGTCAGCGGGGCGGCTCAGGCGACGGGCAGGACGTCGGGTGACAGGGCCGCCGCGCGCGCCGTCGCGCTCGTCTGGCGCTTGCGGTGGTGGCGCCTGCACAGCACCTCGTAGCCGATCTCGTCCTCGGCGTGGTTGACGTCGCCGACGACGACCTGGGCGCCCTCGACGACCATCTCGCCGTTTATGGTGCGGGCGTTGTGCGTGGCGCGGGCGCCGCACCAGCAGAGCGCCTCGACCTGCAACACCTCGACGCGGTCGGCGAGTTCGACCAGGCGCTGCGAGCCGGGGAACAGCTTGGAGCGGAAGTCGGTGGTGATGCCGAACGCGAAGACGTCGAGGCCGAGGTCGTCGACGACGCGGGCCAACTGGTCGATCTGGTCCGGCGCGAGGAACTGCGCCTCGTCCGCGATCACGTAGTCCACCTTGCCGCCCTGCGAGAGGCGGTCCACGACGTACGCGTACACGTCCAGGTCGTCGGCGACCTCGACGGCGTCGGTGACCAGGCCGAGCCGTGAGGAGAGCTTGCCCTCGCCGGCCCGGTCGTCGCGGGTGAAGATCATGCCCTGGAGGCCGCGGGCCGAACGGTTGTGCTCGATCTGCAGAGCCAGCGTGCTCTTTCCGCAGTCCATGGTTCCGGAGAAGAACACCAGCTCGGGCATGGGGGTTCGAGCACCTTTCGCGTGGGGGTGGGGGGCTGGGGGCCGGGTCTCAAGGCTGCGGGGACGTACTCAGGTGCGTACTTCGAGGAGCGGTACGAGCTGTTCCGCCGGGGTCATGGAGCCGTGGTTGCCGACCATCGTCGACTCCTTCGGCTCGGTGCGGGACGCGATGATCAGCACGTCGTCGCGGGCGGCGGCGATGACGTCGCCGAGCCGGTCCCGGACGCGCGCGTCGACCTGCGGGCCGAACCAGCCCGCGGCGATCGCCTCTTCGCGGCTCGCGACCCAGAACTGCTCGCCGAGGACCTCGCGCCACACGGCGAGCACATCGCCTTGCGCGCCGGGCACCGCGTACACATGGCGTGCGCGGCCCTCGCCGCCGAGCAGGGCGACGCCCGCGCTCAGCTCCCAGTCCTCGTCGAAGTCGATGCGGGACCGCTCGTCGAACGGGATGTCAATCATGCCGTGGTCGGCGGTGACGTACAGGGCGCTGCGCGGCGGGAGCTGCTCGGCGAGGCGCTGGGCGAGCCGGTCCACGTACATGAGCTGGCCGCGCCAGGGGTCGGAGTCGACGCCGAAGCGGTGTCCCTTGCCGTCGACCTCGCTGTAGTACGTGTAGACGAGCGAGCGGTCGCCCTCGGCGAGCTGGGCCGCGGCGAGGTCCATCCGGTCCTCGCCGGAGAGGCGGCCGTGGAAGGTGCCGCCGCTGAGGGCGATCTTGGTGAGGGGTGTCGACTGGAAGGCGGGCGCGGAGACCTGGGCCGTGTGGACCCCGGCCTCGTGGGCGCGCTGGAAGATCGTCGGGTACGGCTGCCACGCCTGCGGCTTCGTCCACGGGGTCCAGCGGAGCTGGTTCATCAGCTCGCCGGTGTCGGGGTTGCGGACCGTGTAGCCGGGCAGGCCGTGGGCGCCGGGCGGCAGGCCCGTGCCGACCGAGGCCAGCGAGGTCGCGGTGGTGGCGGGGTAGCCGGCGGTGATCGGGGCCTCGGTGCCGCCGCGCGAGGAGGCGATCAGCGAGCTGAGGAACGGGGCCTCGTCCGGGTGCGCCTTGAGCTGCTCCCAGCCGAGGCCGTCGATCAGGAAGACGCAGGCCCGGTCGGCGGGGGCCAGCTCGGGGATCACGGCCTCGCAGCCGGGGACGCCCAGGTGGGAGCCGAGGGTGGGCAGCAGGTCGGCGAGCGATCCGGTGCCGTACGCCGGGACGGGAGCGGTGTGGACGGGCAGCGGCTCTACGTCGTCCCAGGCGGCCTGGGTCATCGGCGTCCCGCGTCCACGGTGGCCTCGGAGAGGGCCTGGGCGAAGGCGAGGGCCTGGCGGACGGTCTCGGGGCCGTCGCCCGCCTCGCTGACGCGCAGGCTCAGGTCGTCGGCGGTGGAGCTGCCGGTGTAGCCGTGGTCCGCCTCGCAGTTGGGGTCGCCGCAGGCGGCGGGCTCCAGGTCGATGCGGGAGACCGCGCCCCAGCCGATGGTGAGCACGACCTCGCGCGGCAGCGTGCCCGGCACGTACTTCTCCGGGTTGGCGACGACGCGGCTGAGGACGACCGACGAGATCCGGTCGAGCTTCACGGACTCGGTGGACGTCGTCGCGTACGGCGTCGGGGACGTGGTGTCGGCGGCCTGCTCGTCGGTGTGGCTGACGATGAAGCGGGTGCCGGTCAGGACCAGGACGGTGACGTGCCTGCGGACCTCGTTCGCGTCGAACGTGGTCTCCTGGTGCACGAGGTACGACGAGATGGGCTCGCCGCCGACCGCGGCCTCCACCGCCTCGGCCACGAGGGCCGGGTAGTAGCCGCTGCGCTCGATCGCCGCTCGCAGCCCTTGGGTCGTCGTACTGGTCTTGGCCATGGGGTCCATCCTAAGGCCGGTCGGGGACTGCGGTTCGCGCCTGTGGATAACCGCCGGGGCCCGCGTCAGTAGGCGACGGGCAGGGTGCGGGGGCCGAGGTCGCCCCGGGCGGGGGGCGGGGCGAGGCGGACCGTGGCGCCGAGGACGGTCAGGCCCTCCTGCGCGACGACGACCGGTTCGAGCGTCACGCCGACCACCTCGGGGTGGTCGTGGACGAGGCGCGAGACCCGCTGGAGCAGCTCCTCCAGGGCGGGGGTGTCGACGGGGGCGGCGCCGCGCCAGCCGAACAGGATGGGCGCCGTCTTGATGGAGCGGACCATCGACTGCGCGTCCCTGTCGGTGACCGGGACGAGGCGGTGCACGGTGTCGCCGAGCAGCTCGGACGGGGCGCCGGCCAGGCCGAAGGAGAGCACCGCGCCCGCGGCCTGGTCGATGACGGCCCGTACGACGGTGTCGACGCCGCGCGGGGCCATGGACTGCACGACGGGCCGCAGCTCGGCCGGGCTGCCCAGGCGCTCGGTCAGCTCCTCGTAGGCGCGCCGCAGGTCCGTCTCGTCGGCGAGGTCCAGGCGTACGCCGCCGAGGTCCGCGCGGTGGCGCAGGTGCGGGGCGGTCGTCTTGAGCGCGACGGGGTAGCCGAGGGTGCGTGCGGCGTCGGCGGCCGCGGTGGCGTCGGGCGCGGGCAGGGTCCGCCGGGTGGCGATGCCGTAGTGCGCGAGGAGTTCGCGGGCCTGCTCGGTGGTGAGGTCGAGGCCGCGCGGGTCGTCCTCCTTGGTGAGCAGTTCGTCGATGAGGGCGGCGGCCCCGGCCTCGTCGATGTCGTCGTACTCGGGCACCTTGCCGGGCTCGGCCGCGTCGCGCCGCCACTGGGCGTACTTCACGACCTCGGCCAGGGCGCGGACGGCGCGCTCGGCGGCGGGGTAGGCGGGGATGAGGCGGGGCGCGTCCTCGGGCGCTCCGCCGGCGGCGGGTGCGGGCGCGGACGCGCGCGTGGCGGGCGTGTCCGGCGCGTTGGGCCCGGTGCTTGCGGCGGCGGAGAGCGCTTCGGCGAGGCCGCCGAGTTCGACGTGGACGACGAGGACGGGCTTGGCGGGCGCGGCCGCGGCGGCGGCGCTGAGGGCGGCGGCGAGCTCCGCGTCCCCGGCGGGGTCCTCGCCGACGGCGGGCATGGCGGTGACGACGACGGCGTCGGTCTTGTCGTCGGCCAGCGCCTCGTCGAGCGCGGCGCGGAAGTCGGCCGGGGTGGCCGCCGTGGTGAGGTCGCGGGGCGGCTTGGGGCGCAGCCCCTCGGAGAGGCAGACGTCGTAGGTGAGCAGGCCGAGCGACTCGGAGTTGCCGAGGATGGCGACGCGCGGCCCGGCGGGCAGCGGCTGGCGGGCGAGGAGGAGGCCGGTGTCGACGAGTTCGGTGATCGTGTCGACGCGGATGACGCCCGCCTGGCGCAGCAGCGCGGAGACGGTCGCGTACGGCAGGCGGGTGGCGCGGACGGCGTGGCCGGTGGGGGCGATGCCGCTGTGGCGGGCGCCCTGGACGACGACGAGCGGCTTGGCCTCGGCGGTGCGGCGGGCGAGGCGGGTGAACTTGCGCGGGTTTCCGATGGATTCGAGGTACATGAGGGCGACGTCGGTGTCCGGGTCGTCGTACCAGTACTGCAGGACGTCGTTGCCGGAGACGTCCGCGCGGTTGCCCGCCGAGACGAACGTGGAGATGCCGGTGGCGCCGGTGACGCCGCCGCCCCTGCGGTGCAGGCGCGCGAGGAGGGCGATGCCGATGGCGCCGGACTGGGCGAACAGGCCGATGCGGCCGGGGCGTGGCATCTCGGGGGCGAGGGAGGCGTTGAGCCGGACCTCGGGTGAGGTGTTGACGACCCCGAACGCGTTCGGCCCGATGAGGCGCATGCCGTACGAGCGGGCCTGGCGGACCAGTTCGCGCTGGCGCTCGCGGCCCTCGGCGCCGCTCTCCGCGTACCCGGCGGAGACGACGACGAGGCCCTGCACGCCGCGCTCGCCGCATTCGGCGACGACCTCGGGCACGTGCGGCGCGGGCACGGCGACGACGGCCAGGTCGACGCGCTCGCCGGGGTCGATGTCGCGGACGCGGCGGTGCGCGGGGACGCCGTCGATCTCGGTCAGGTCCTCGGGGAACGCCTTGTTCACGGCGTACAGGCGGCCGGTGTACCCGGCGTCCCTGAGGTTGTCGAGGACGCCCCTGCCCACCCCGCCGGGTGCGCGGCCGACGCCGATCACGGCGACGGAGCCGGGGGCGAGGAGGCGCTGCACGGAGCGGGCCTCGGCGCGCTGCTCACGCGCGCGCTGCACCGCGAGGGACGCCTCCGTGGGCTCCAGGCCGAATTCGAGGCGGACCACGCCGTCCTCGAAGCTGCGCTTCTGGACGTACCCGGCGTCCCGGAACACTTTGATCATCTTGGTGTTGGCGGGCAGCACCTCGGCGGCGAACCGGCGGATGCCGCGCTCGCGCGCGACGGCCGCAATGTGCTCCAGGAGGGCGCTCGCCACTCCCCTGCCCTGGTGGGCGTCCTGGACGAGGAAGGCGACCTCGGCCTCGTCGGCGGGGGCGGAGGCGGGGCGGCCCGTGGCGTCGATCCGGTCGTAGCGGACGGTCGCGATGAACTCGCCGCCCACCGTGACCGCGAGCCCGACGCGGTCCACGTAGTCGTGATGGGTGAACCGGTGCACGTCCTTGGCCGACAGGCGCGGGTAGGGCGCGAAGAAGCGGTAGTACTTCGACTCGTCCGAGACCTGCTCGTAGAAGCTGGTCAGGCGCTCGGCGTCGGCCGGGGTGATGGGCCTGACGCGGGCGGTGCCGCCGTCGCGCAGCACCACGTCCGCCTCCCAGTGGGCGGGGTACGCGTGCCCGTCCGCCGGGGCCTCGTCCGACGGGGTCTCCTTGCCGGTCTCCATGGCGCAAGAGTAGAGGGGGACACCGACAAGCCGTACGGCTCGCGTTCCGCGCGCGTGGGAGGCAGGCTATGGGGGCCGAGAGGCGGTGGCGCGGCGGGACCCGGGTCCGCGTCGATCACCGCTCCCCGGTGTGTGAGAATGGTCTAGACAACCGTGGAACATCTGAAGGGCAGCATCACATGGCTGAGCGCCGCGTCAACGTCGGCTGGGCCGAGGGCCTCCACGCCCGCCCCGCCTCCATCTTCGTCCGCTCGGCCACCGCGGCCGGCGTCCCCGTGACGATCGCCAAGGCCGGTGGCAACCCCGTCAACGCCGCCTCCATGCTCGCGGTGCTCGGTCTGGGCGCCCAGGGCGGCGAGGAGATCGTCCTGGCCTCCGACGCCGAGGGTGCGGACGCCGCGCTCGACCGTCTGGCAAAGCTGGTCGCCGAGGGCCTCGACGAGCTGCCCGAGACTGTCTGATCTGTTTTCCCGGCCGAGCCGCGCGTTTCCCTCCGGGGCGCGCGGCTTCGCTGTTCTCCGGCACGGGGAATACCGCCCGCAATTCCGGGCGGACAGAATTCCGCACCTCTTTGTATACGGCCTTTCTGTTAATTCCGAAGGCCCGCCGTGTTTACGGCATGTTGCGAGATCCTCACCGGGCCGCCCGCGCGCGGGACGCGCAGTTTGTGGGCCGACGCGACGCTCTCGGCGTGGCGGGCGGTCAGCGCGCGGGCGCGCTCGGCGTCACCGCGCGCCACGGCGTCCACGATGGCACCGTGCTCGGCCCAGGACTCGGCCGGCCGGGCCGGGCTCTCCACCGCGTACATCCACGCGATCTTGTGCCGGAGCTGGGTGAGCAGGGCGATGAGCCCGGGGCTGCCGGAGGCCTGCGCGAGGGTCTCGTGGAACCAGCCGTCCAGCGAGCGCAAGTCCTCGTCCCGGTTCGCCCTGGAGCGCTCCCGGCCCAGCCTGACCAGGCCGCGCAGGACCTTCAGATGGGCCTCGGAGCGGCGCTGCGCCGCCCGCGCGGCGGCCAGCGGTTCGAGCAGCAGCCGGACCTCCAGGAGGTCGGCGGCCTCCTGCCCGCTGGGCTCGGCCACGCACGCGCCCGCGTGCCTGCGCGTGACGACGAACCCCTCGGCCTCCAGGGTGCGCAGCGCCTCGCGCACCGGCACGCGCGAGACCCCGTAGCGGCGTGCGAGCAGTTCCTCGGTGAGCCTGCTGCCGCGCGGGTGGACGCCCGTGACGATGTCGTCGCGAATCGCGGTGCATACCGAGTGCGCGGGAATCCGCATGATTCGACCTCCGCCTTTGATCCCCGCGCAACGCGGTCGACCAACGCCCTCGCGGGCGCGCTCCGGGCAACTTCTCCCCGACTCTATTCCACGGTTCTGGAATTTCCGACGGCGGACCGGAATTCAGGGATATTTTCTCGCCAGGAAGTCCGTGGGCGAGGCCGGGCGCACAGGGAAAAGCCCCGGCTCACCGAGCCGGGGCTTCCCGAGCGGTGCCGCGCGCGTCAGACGTTGACGCCGTGCGAGCGCAGGTACGCGACCGGGTCCATGTCGGAGCCGTACTCGGGGGTCGTGCGGGCCTCGAAGTGCAGGTGCGCGCCCGTCACGTTGCCGGTGGCGCCGGAGAGGCCTATCTGCTGGCCGGGGACGACCGCCTGGCCGACGGAGACGCCGATCGAGGAGAGATGACCGTACTGGGTGTATGTACCATCGTTCATCTTGATCACGATGTTGTTGCCGTAGGCGCCGCCCCAGCCGGCCTCGACGACGGTGCCCGCGCCGACCGCGTGCACCGGCGTGCCGCTGGCCGCGTGGAAGTCGATGCCGGTGTGGCTGCCGGAGGACCACAGGCCGCTGCTCGCCTGGTAGGCCGTGGAGACGTACGAGCCGGAGATCGGGGCGACGAAGCTGTTGAGGAGGCGCTTGCGCTCGGCCTCGCGGGCGGCGCGCTCCTTGGCCTCGCGCTCCTTGGCGGCCTTCGCCTCGGCCTCGCGCTTGGCCTCCTCCGCCTTCTTCCTCGCCTCGGCCTCGGCCTTCGCCTTGGCGGCGGCCTCGTCGGCGGCCTTCTTCTGCGCCGTCGCCTGCGCGTCGATCTGGGCGGCCATGGAGTCGCCGATGGCGATGGCCTGGGTCAGGCCGTTCTGCTCGGGGGCCGCGCCGTCGACGGCGAGCGCGGGGGCGGCGAGGCCTCCGACGACACCGGTCGTGGTGAGCGCGGCGACACCGGCGACCTGTGCGGTGGTGCGCGAGATACGGCTCGGACGACGGTGCTTCCCGGTGGCACGGGTGAACGCCATGCGGTGGTTGATCCTTTCCTTCCCTCTCGCCTACCGGGTTAGCTGACGGGTTCGGAGCAGGAAGGTCTCCTACGGGCCCTCTCCCCTGCCTCACGGCCGGAAGAGCGCCCGATTCACCCCAGGGACTGCGGTGGGTCCCCGGCTCCCCTGGCTCGCGCCGTGGGGGACTCGGCGATGACTGTCCGGTGTCGCGGGCGCGACGCATGACGGGCGGACAGCCGCACTGACGCTAAGGGGCACCTCTCTTCCGCGACAAACGGATCCCGGCTTTTGTAGCGCACACCACAGGCCAGACAGGCAACCTCCGTATCAATTCGGACATATGCCAGGGGTCATGCCGATCCATGCCGATCCATGTCGCTCATGCGGCTCATGGCCGCTCATGCCGGAGAGCCCCGGCGGCCGTGACGGCTGCCGGGGCTCCCTCGGTCGTACGGGGCGGGGGTCAGCCCGCGACGACGGTCACCTCGCCGATGCCGAGCGCCCTGACGGGCTCGGCGATCTGCGCGGCGTCGCCCACGAGGATCGTCACCAGACGGTCCGCCGGGAAGGCGTTCACGACCGCCGCGGTGGCCTCCACGGTGCCCGTCTCGGCGAGGCGGCGGTACAACTGCGCCTGGAAGTCGTCCGGCAGGTGCTGCTCGACCTGGTCGGCGAGGGTGCTCGCGACGGCCGCGGCCGTCTCGTACTTGAGCGGCGCGACGCCCACCAGGTTCTGCACCGCCGAGTCCCGCTCGGCGTCCGTCAGCCCCTCGGCGGCCAGGGTGCGCAGCACCTTCCACAGGTCGTCGAGGGCCGGACCGGTGTTCGGGGTGTCCACGGAGCCGCTGATGGCGAGCATCGCGGCGCCCGTCCCGTCCGGCGCGGAGAGCAGCACCTGGGAAAAGGCCCGCACACCGTAGGTGTAGCCCTTCTCCTCGCGCAGGACGCGGTCCAGGCGCGAGGTGAGGGTGCCGCCCAGGCAGTACGTGCCGAGGACCTGCGCGGCCCACACGCGGTCGTGCCGGTCGGGTCCGATCCGGCCGATGAGCAGTTGCGTCTGCACCGCGCCCGGACGGTCCACGATGATGACGCGGCCGGTGTCGTCGGCGGTGACCGGCGGGACCGGGCGGGGCTCGGTGGTGTCACCGGTCCAGGCGCCGAGCGTGTCCTCCAGGAGCGCGTCCAGGTCGACGTCGGCCAGGTCGCCCACGACGACCGTGCCGGTGGCCGGACGTACGTGCTTCTCGTAGAAGGCGCGTACGGCGGCCGCGTCGATGGCGGCGACGGTCTCCTCGGTGCCCTGGCGCGGGCGCGACACGCGCGCGTCGGCGGGGAAGAGCTGCTTGGAGAGCTCCTTGGCGGCGCGCCGGGCCGGGTTGGCGCTCTCGTGCGGGATCTCGTCCAGGCGGTTGCGCACCAGGCGCTCGACCTCGCTGTCCGAGAAGGCGGGCGCGCGCAGGGCGTCGGCGAGCAGCGCGAGGCCCCGGGAGAGGCGGGAGACGGGCACTTCGAGGGAGACCCGGACGCCGGGGTGGTCGGCGTGCGCGTCCAAGGTGGCGCCGCACCGCTCCAGTTCGGCCGCGAACTCCTCCGCGGAGTGCTTGTCGGTGCCCTCGGTGAAGGCGCGCGCCATGATCGTGGCGACGCCGTCGAGGCCCGCGGGCTCGGCGTCGAGCGGCGCGTCGAGGTTGATCTCGACGGCGACGAGCTGCTGGCCCGGGCGGTGACAGCGCAGCACGGTCAGGCCGTTGGCCAGCTCGCCGCGCTCGGGGGCCGGGAACGCCCACGGCTTGGCGGGGCCCGCCTTGGGCTGGGGGTGGAAGTCCATGGTCGCGAGCTGCTCGGTCACGCGCCCGCCTCCTCGTCGCTCGGGTCGCTCTCGTCATCAGTGTCCACGGGGGCCGTCGGCTCGTACACGAGGACCGCGCGGTTGTCGGGGCGCAGGCGCGCCTTGGCGACCTCCTGGACCTCCTCGGCCGTCACGGACAGGACGCGGCCGACGGCGGTCAGGGCGAGCTGCGGGTCACCGAAGAGGACGGCGAAGCGGCACAATTCGTCGGCGCGGCCCGCCACGGTGCCGAGCCGGTCCAGCCACTCGCGCTCCAACTGGGCCTGCGCGCGCTCCATCTCCTCCGGCGTGGGGCCCTCCTCGGCGAACCGGGCGAGCTCCTCGTCGACGGCGGCCTCGATGACCGGCACCTCGACGTCCCCGGACGTCTTCACGTCCAGCCAGCCCATGGAGGGCGCCCCGGCCAGGCGCAGAAGACCGAACCCGGCGGCCACGGCGGTGCGGTCGCGGCGCACCAGGCGGTTGAACAGGCGCGAGGACTCGCCGCCGCCGAGGACGGTCAGGGCGAGGTCGGCGGCGTCGCACGCGCGCGTGCCGTCCTCGGGCAGCCGGTAGGCGGCCATGAGGGCGCGCGCCGGGACCTCCTCCTCCACGACCTGGCGGCGCTGCTCACCGAGCACGTCGGGCAGGGAGCCGTCGCGCGGGGCGGGCTTGCCGTCGTGGCTCGCGATCGAGCCGAAGTACTTCTCGACCCAGGCGAGCGTCTGCTCGGGGTCGATGTCGCCGACGATGGAGAGCACGGCGTTGTTGGGCGCGTAGTAGGTGCGGAAGAAGGCCCGCGCGTCCTCCAGGGTGGCCGCGTCCAGGTCGGCCATGGAGCCGATGGGCGTGTGGTGGTACGGGTGACCCTCCGGGTACATGAGAGCCGTCAGCCTCTCGAACGCGGTGCCGTAGGGAACGTTGTCGTAGCGCTGGCGCCGCTCGTTCTTGACGACGTCGCGCTGGTTCTCCATCGACTCCTCGTCGAGGGCCGTCAGGAGCGAGCCCATGCGGTCGGCCTCCAGCCAGAGCGCGAGCTCGAGCTGGTGGGCGGGCATGGTCTCGAAGTAGTTGGTGCGCTCGAAGCTCGTCGTACCGTTGAGCGAGCCGCCCGCACCCTGGACGAGTTCGAAGTGACCGTTGCCGTGCACCTGCTTCGAGCCCTGGAACATCAGGTGCTCAAACAGGTGAGCGAGGCCCGTACGGCCCTTGACCTCGTGGCGCGAGCCGACGTCGTACCAGAGGCAGACCGCCGCGACCGGGGTCAGGTGATCCTCGGAGAGCACGACACGCAGGCCGTTGGCCAGTTGGTGCTCGGTCGCTGTCAGGCCGCCGGAGCCGGCCTCGGCGGTGGCCGTGTGACCCATGGGCATGTACGTCCCTTCGATCGCGGTGCGAACCGTGAACATCGGAAATGCTGAGAGAACTGAGACCGCTGATATCGCTGATACCACTGGTAACGCTGGTGACGCCTGGGAAACACTGTGGACGCGGACCACTGTGTGAAGGCGAAACCGCTGCCAGTCCTGCCACTGTATGCAAGCCTGCGGCCACCTGGCGAAGTTCCCGTCCGGGCTACGCCGTGAGCGAGCGCGGCGGCTCCCGGGAGGACCGCCGTCGGCCCCGTTCGGACGGGTCGCGATCAGCGTTGTCAGTGGGGCGGTCCACAATGGTCCGCGACAGTTCCCTTGGATGTATCCGTAGATGTTGGTGAAGGAGCCGCAGCAGCGATGGCCCGCCGCAGCACGAAGACCCCGCCGCCCGACGATTTCGAGGAGAGGATCCTCGACATCGACGTGGTCGACGAAATGCAGGGCTCCTACCTGGAGTACGCGTACTCGGTCATCTACTCGCGCGCCCTGCCCGACGCCCGCGACGGGATGAAGCCCGTCCACCGTCGGATCGTCTACCAGATGAACGAGATGGGCCTGCGCCCCGACCGCGGCTATGTGAAGTGCGCCCGCGTCGTCGGCGAGGTCATGGGTAAGTTGCACCCCCATGGCGACGCGTCGATCTACGACGCGCTGGTGCGCCTCGCCCAGCCGTTCTCCATGCGCCTCCCCCTGGTCGACGGGCACGGGAACTTCGGTTCGCTCGGCAACGACGACCGCCCGGCCGCCATGCGGTACACCGAGTGCCGCATGGACCCGGCCGCCGGCCTGATGACGGAGTCGATCGAGGAGAACACGGTCGACTTCGCGCCGAACTACGACGGACAGGAGCAGGAGCCCCTGGTCCTCCCGGCGGCGTACCCGAACCTGTTGGTGAACGGCGCGTCGGGCATCGCGGTCGGCATGGCGACCAACATGGCGCCGCACAACCTGGGCGAAGTGATCGCCGCCGCCCGTCACTTGATCAAGCACCCGGGCGCCGACCTCGAGACGCTCATGAAGTACGTGCCGGGCCCCGACCTGCCCACGGGCGGCCGCATCGTCGGCCTGTCCGGCATCAGGGACGCCTACGAGACGGGGCGCGGCACCTTCAAGATCCGGGCCACGGTCGCCGTGGACACCGTGACCGCGCGCCGCAAGGGCCTCGTCGTCACCGAACTGCCCTTCGCGGTGGGTCCCGAGAAGGTCGTCGCGAAGATCAAGGAACTCGTCGGCAACAAGAAGCTCCAGGGCATCGCCGACGTCAAGGACCTCACCGACCGCGAGCACGGCCTGCGCCTGGTCATCGAGATCAAGAACGGCTTCGTCCCGGAGGCCGTCCTGGAGCAGCTCTACAAGCTGACGCCGATGGAGGAGTCCTTCGGCATCAACAATGTGGCCCTGGTCGACGGCCAGCCGCTCACCCTCGGCCTCAAGGAGCTGCTCGAGGTCTACCTGGACCACCGCTTCGACGTGGTGCGCCGCCGCAGCGAGTTCCGCCGCACCAAGAAGCGGGACCGGCTGCACCTGGTCGACGGCCTCCTCGTCGCCCTGCTCGACATCGACGAGGTCATCCGCCTCATCCGCTCCAGCGAGAACAGCGCCCAGGCCAAGGAGCGGCTGATCGGTCGCTTCGGGCTGAGCGAGGTCCAGACGCAGTACATCCTGGACACGCCGCTGCGCCGCCTCACCAAGTTCGACCGCATCGAGCTGGAGTCCGAGCGCGACAAGCTCAACGGCGAGATCGACGAGCTGACCGGCATCCTCGAGTCCGACGCCGAGCTGCGCAAGCTCGTCTCCTCGGAACTGGCGGCCGTCGCCAAGAAGTTCGGCACCGAGCGGCGCACCGTGCTGCTCGAGTCCTCCGGCCCGGCCGTCGCCACCGTGCCGCTCCAGGTGGCCGACGACCCCTGCCGCGTGCTGCTCTCCTCGACCGGCCTGCTCGCCCGTACGGCCAACGGCGAGCCGTTCGCCGCCGACGAGAACGGCAAGCGCACCAAGCACGACGTGATCGTCTCCGCGGTGCCGGCGACGGCGCGCGGCGAGATCGGCGCGGTCACCTCGGCGGGCCGGCTCCTGCGCCTGAACGTCATCGACCTGCCGCAGCTCCCGGACACGGCGACCGCGCCGAACCTCTCCGGCGGCGCCCCGATCTCCGAGTTCCTCTCCACCCTCGGCGCGGACGAGAAGGTCGTCTGCCTGACGACGCTGGACGAGTCCTCGCCCGGCATCGCCCTCGGCACCGAGCAGGGCGTCGTCAAGCGCGTGGCACCCGACTACCCGTCCAACAAGGACGAGTTGGAGGTCATCACCCTCAAGGACGGTGACCGCATCGTGGGCGCGGTGGAGCTGCGGACCGGCGAGGAGGACCTGGTCTTCATCACCGACGACGCGCAACTGCTGCGCTTCCAGGCGTCCATGGTGCGCCCGCAGGGCCGCCCCGCGGGCGGCATGGCCGGCATCAAGCTGGCGACCGGCGCGAAGGTCATCTCCTTCACCGCGGTCGACCCGGCGGCCGACGCCGTCGTCTTCACCGTGGCGGGCTCGCGCGGCACGCTGGACGACTCGGTCCAGACGACCGCCAAGCTGACCCCGTTCGACCAGTACCCGCGCAAGGGACGCGCCACGGGTGGCGTGCGCTGCCAGCGGTTCCTGAAGGGCGAGGACTGCCTGAGCCTCGCCTGGGCCGGTGCGGCGCCCGCGCGCGCGGCGCAGAAGAACGGGATGCCGGCCGAGCTGACCGAGATGGACCCGCGCCGCGACGGGTCCGGGATCTCCCTGCCGAAGACGGTGGCGGCGGTGGCCGGGCCCGTGTAGGCCGTCAGACCCCGGCGGCCTCCGGATCGTCGGGGTCCTCGCCCTTGTCCTGTACGTAGCGGAGAACGCCCCACATGCCGTGCTCGTCGACGGTGTGCGGGGCGTTCTTCGTGCCCTTGGCGCCGTCGAGCCGGGCGCGGAGTGCGTCCGTGTCGATCCCGGCTCCGATGAGGACGAGCTGGGTGAGGTGCGGCTCCCCCTCCGGGTCGGCGCCGACGGGCCAGGGCTCCGGGTAGAACCGCAGGAACCGCCCGACGGCGTGCACGGCGTACCGGTTGTCCGGGTCGGCGGGGCCGAAGTCGACGTAGCCCTTGATGCGGTAGAGCCCCTCGGGGCGCCCGTCGAGGAAGTCCATCAGCCGGCGCGGGTCCATCGGCACGTCGGAGGTGAAGGAGAGGCTGTCGTAGGCGGAGTGGAGGTGCGGGGCGTGCGTCCCGCCGCCGAGGGTCCCGTCTCGCATCTCGTCGTGGGTCGCGTGGTGGCTCTCGTCGTGGGTCTCGTCATGGCTCTCGCCGTGGGTCTCGTCGTGGGTCTCGCCGTGGGTCTCGTCGTGACGGTGCAGGTCGTCGAAGGAGAGCTGGCCGATGCGTTCCGTCGCCGGGCGGCAGTCGAAGAGCAGCTCCGGGTCGACGCGTCCGTACGAGGCGCAGACCACGGCGGCGGGGCCGGCGGCCCCACGCACGGCGGTCAGCACACGCTCCCGCTCCGCGTCCGCGACCCGGTCGGCCTTGTTGACGACGACGAGGTCCGCGATCCCCAGGTGCCGCTCCACCTCGGGATGCCTCTGCCGGGTCGCGTCGAACTCGGCCGCGTCCACGACCTCGATCAACCCGCCGTACACGATGCGCGGATTTTCGCTGGCAAGCACCATGCGCACCAGTTCCTGCGGTTCCGCGATGCCGCTCGCCTCGATGACGATGACGTCCATCTCATGACGGTCATTGACGGGGCGAGTCAACTTGTCCAGATACACATCGAGCTCACTGGCGTCCACGGCGCAGCACAGACACCCGTTGCCGAGCGAGACCGTCGAGTCGCCCAACTGTCCCGCCACGGCCATCGCGTCGATCTCGATCGCCCCGAAGTCATTGACGATCGCCCCGATCCGCGAACCGCCGCTGTGATGCAACAAGTGATTGAGCAGGGTGGTCTTCCCCGATCCGAGGAACCCCGCGAGGACGACGACGGGGATCTGCCGGTTCACCTCGCTCGCATCGCTCACCTGGCTCAACGCGCTCTCTCCACCTTCCGTACGACCATCCGTGCCGCCCCAGCCTAGACAAGCGGCAAGGGGAGAAAGGCCGCGAAGTGAACGATTGTTAGCGCGCGCACTGGGCAGACGTTCGACATGGCGCCGGTTTCCGCGACCCGAGCATGCTTCCGTGCGCCTCCTCTCCGCCTCCCAGCCGATCAGAGCCGCTCGGCACCCTTGGGAGACGGCAAGCGCGCCGCCCATCGCCATGCTCGCCGGTCCGCAAGTCCGTCGACCCGCGTCCGGCGACCGGCGGGCGGTCGCCTGAATCGGGGGTTGACATGACCACACAGAGTTGGAGGGCGTGGCGCCCCGTGGTCGCCGCGATGATCACGGGGGCGCTCGCCGGCACCGCCACGGCGCATTGGTGGCACCAGTACGGCCCCGGGTACGCCGCGAGGGCCGCCGATCGGCGCCGACTGGCCCGCGCCCATCAGCAGCACATGCACTGGGAGCTTCTGAACAAGGCCATCGACGACCCCGAGCTGGCCGTCGTGATCGACAACTACGGCCGGGACCTCTCGCCGGAGCGGCGGCGACAGTACCTCTACGCCAATCTCTGGTACGTCAACGCCTTCCACCTCTACGAGGCGGGCGTCCTGGACCGCCGCCAGCTCCGCGGGCATCTGCGCGAGCTCTTCCAGAGCGCGTACATCAGGGAGTACTGGGAGGCCACCCGCCCCCATCGCGCCTCGCTCGACCCGAACTCCACGGAGGCGGAGGTCGGGGCCATCGCTGAAACGCTCCTTCAGGAGCGGGACGAGTCGGACACCGACGAGTGGTGGGTCGTCGGCGAACCCCCGCCCCTCTGAAGACCCGGCATCACTCGGCAGCAGGTCGGCAGCGACTCGGCATGAACGCGGTATCAACCGCCCCTCGCGCCACTCACCCGTCCAAGTGAACTTTTCAGTCAACTCCCTCTGAACACACGGGGATCGGTACTATCCAGCGTCGCTCGGCCCACTACTGTTGCGCCGTAACGTCGCTCTTCCCAGAAGGACCGGTCCCCTTGAAAATCGTACGTCGCATCGGGGTGCCCCCGAGCGCTCGCGGAAGCGCCTCCGGCGCCACCTGCCCCGATGTCTTCGAACTCAGCGACGGGAACTTCGCCGTGATCGGTACGGAGGCCACCGCCGAGCTCGCGAAGGAGCTTCCGGCGGACGCGGGGGTCGCCGACTACGAGCGCATCGTGATCGTGAACCGGGAGACGCTGCTGCGCGCGAAGAACGACATTCCTGACGTCTGACGTCTGACGCCTTACAGGCCCCGTTCGCCTTCGGCTTTCGTCGGCCTTGTCAGCTTCGCTGGCGTTCGTTGGCCTTCGTCAGCCTTCGTCGGCCTTTCTCTCAGCCCAGACGCGGCACCGCGACCGGCGGCTCCTCCCCCACGTAGCGCGCCGCCGGGCGGATGATCTTCGAGTCCTCGGCCTGCTCCAGGATGTTGGCGCTCCAGCCGACCACGCGCGCCGCGGCGAACGTCGGCGTGAACATCGTGCGCGGCAGCCCGCACAGCTCCATGACCACGCCCGCGTAGAACTCCACGTTCGTGTGCAGCTCACGGCCGGGCTTGAGCTCGGCCAGGATCGCCTCGACCCGGCGCTCCACCTCGACGGCGAACTCCACGAGCGGGCCGCCGAAGTGCTCGGCGATACCGCGCAGCATCCGCGAGCGCGGATCCTCCGTGCGGTAGACGGGGTGCCCGAACCCCATGATCCGTTCACCGGCGAGGACCCGCTCGCGGATCCAGGAATCGATGCGGTCCGGGGTGCCGATCGCGTCCAGGGTGTCGAGCGCGCGGCTGGGCGCCCCACCGTGCAGCGGGCCCGACAGGGCGCCGATGGCGCCGACCAGACAGGCGACGACATCGGCTCCTGTCGACGTGATCACGCGTGCGGTGAAGGTGGACGCGTTGAAGCCATGGTCAATGGTCGAGATGAGGTACTGCTCGACGGCGCGCGCGTGAGCGGGGTCCGGCTCCGTCCCCGTCAACATGTACAGATAGTTCGCCGCGTACGGCAGATCCGCCCGCGGCTCCACCGGATCAAGTCCCTCGCCGAGCCGGTGCAGCGCGGTGAGCATCGTGGGGACGACCGCCGCCGCGGCAAGGGTGTTCGCCCTGCGCCGGTCGGCGTCGATGTCGTACACGGGCCGGAAGCCCTGCGCGGCGCCGAACAGCGAGAGGACTGTCCGCAGCCCGGCCAGTGGACCGGAGACCGCGCCCGCGCGGGCGATGGCGGGCAGCGCGGCCCGCACCTCCTCGGGCAGGACGCGCAGCTCCGCGGTCTCCCGCGCGAAGGCCGCCGACCGTGCGGCGTCCGGCAGTTCGCCGTGGACCATCAGGTGCCAGACGTCCTCGAAGCTGCGGGTCTGCGCGAGTTCGACGGCCGAGTACTGACGGTAGTGGTAGAAGCCTTCCCGTCCCCGGACGTCGCCGAGTGCGGTGTCGGTGACGATGACGCCCGCGAGTCCGCGCGGCAGGTCGACGGCGGGGGTGTCCGTGGTCCCGTTGATCGGCATGATTCCTCCCTGAACTTGATCCGACTGTCCATGATTGACTCATTCGCTGTCAATATTGATTGAATCAATGTATGTGGAGGTGGATACGGTGACGCGCATGAGGGATCAAGAACCCGCACCGGCCCAGCGGGCCGATCGTCGGTTGAGCACCCAGGAGACCGCCGAACTGCTCGGCGTGAAGCCCGAGACGGTGTACGCCTATGTCAGCCGCGGGCTGCTGACCAGCCGACGCGCTCACGGCAGACGCGGCAGCACCTTCGACGCCGCCGAGGTCGAGGCCCTGGCTCGCCGCAACAGGCGGGAGAGCATGGCCGGTTCGAGCCCTGACGAGCTGTCCGTGCGCACCCGGATCACGCTCATCGACGCAGACCGGTACTTCTTCCGGGGGGTCGACGCGGCGGAGCTGGCGGCCCGTCACTCGTACGAGGAAGTCGCGGAGTGGCTGTGGACGGGCGCCCTGCGCCCCGGTGCCCGGTTCGTCGCCCCCAAGGAGGCCCTGGCGGCGGCGCGGCGCGCGGTCAACGGTCTACCGGAGCACAGCAGCCCGGTGGACCGGCTGCGCGTGGCGGCGGTCGCCGCCGCGACATCCGACCCCATGCGCTACGACCTGTCCGCACAGTCCGTCCTCGGGGCCGCGCGCTCCCTGATCCCGACGCTCGCGGCGGCGCAGCCCCTGCAGTCGCCCACGTACGCGGACGGAGAGCCGATCGCGCGGCGCCTGTGGGGCCGGTTGTCCTACCAGGAACCCGACGAGGCGTCGCTGCGCGTCCTGGACATGGCGCTCGCCCTGCTCGTCGACCACGACCTGGCAGCCTCCACGCTGGCGGTGCGCGTCGCCGCGTCGGCCCGGGCGCACCCGTACGCGGCCGTCTCCGCGGGGTTGGGCGTCCTGGAGAGTCCCCTGCACGGTGCGGCCAGCGGCCTGGCGCACCGGATGCTCCTGGAGGTGCTGGACCGCGGCAACGCAGGGCCGGTCGTCGCCGACGAACTGCGCGCGGGACGCCGCGTGCCGGGCCTCGGCCACCGCCTCTACACAAGCGAGGACCCACGCGCGCGGGCACTGTTCGCCGCCCTGGAGGACCTGCCCGCCGCACACCCGGCGCTGGCAGCGGCGCGCGACATCGTGGCGACGACGGCCCGCCACACGGATCTGCACGCCAATGTGGACCTGGCCCTCGCCGCGTTCACCGTCACCTACGGGATGCCGCCCGAGGCAGGCGAGACGATCTTCGCCGTGGCGCGCACGGCGGGCTGGATCGCGCACGCCCTGGAGGAGTACGAGGAGCGCCCGCTGCGGATGCGACCCACCGGGCATTACGTGGGCGCGCGTCCGCCGCAGCCGTTGCCGGAGCCACCTGGGCGGCCCGAGGAGTGAGCCTTTCCGAGGGCGGCGCTTGACTCGGCACGTCCTGAGGCATCACCCCGGGCGCGTGGGCAACCCGAGCGCGGCCGTCGTCGTAGCCCTCGTAGCCGGAGTCCTCGTAGCCGTAGTCCTTTCGCCGTAGCCCTCGTGCCTCGTAGTCGTAGTCGTAGTCGTCGTCGTAGTCGTCCGTCGTACGAGATCCGCGCCACAAGGGCTTCGAACGGAGGCGGAAGGACCCGTACCGTTCGTCACCATGAGCCCGACCTCCCCCGCCCGCCGCCTGCGTCTCGGTCTGCCCAGGCGCGTGTTCGCGCAGGTGCTGCTGATGCAGGTGGCGATCGCCGCCGGGGTGGCGGTGCTGGCGACCGGGTTGTTCCTCGCCCCGTTGAGCGACCAGCTCGACGACCAGGCGATGCGGCGCGCTCTCGCCATCGCCCAGACCACGGCGGCGCAGCCACAGATCGCCGCCGACCTGCGCTCCTCGCGACCGACGGCGGACGGTCCGGTGCAGGCCGAGGCGGAGCGGATCCGGCGGGCCAGCGGCGCGGAGTACGTCGTGATCATGAACAAGGCGGGGGTGCGCTGGTCGCACACCGACCGCGATCAGATCGGCCGGGTCGTCTCGACGGACCCCAGCGACGCTCTAGCGGGCCGCGAGGTGATGGAGATCGACGACGGTACCCTCGGGCGCTCCGCGCGCGGCAAAGTGCCCTTGAGGGGCGCTGACGGGGCCATTGTGGGCGCGGTCTCGGTCGGCATCGAGTACGACAGCGTCCGTGCCCGCCTGATCCACGCGATCCCGGGCCTGTTCGCGTACGCGGGAGGAGCGCTGGCGGTCGGCGCGCTCGCCGCCTACTTGATCTCCCGGCGCGTGCAGCGGCAGACCCGTGACCTGGCGTTCTCCGACATCTCCGCGCTGCTGGCCGAGCGCGAGGCGATGTTGCACGGCATCCGCGAGGGCGTCGTCGCCCTGGACCGCGCCGGACGGATCCGCCTGCTGAACGACGAGGCGCAGCGCCTCCTCGGCCTCGGCACCGAGGCCATCGGACAGCTCCTGGAGGACGCGCTGGGCCCAGGGCGTACGACGGACGTGCTCGCGGGCCACGTCTCCGGCACCGATCTGTTGACCGTACGTGGCCAACGCGTCCTGGTCGCCAACCGCATGCCCACCGACGACGGCGGCGCCGTCGCCACCCTGCGCGACCGCACCGAACTGGAACAGCTCGGCCGCGAACTCGACTCCACGCGCGGGCTCATCGACGCCCTGCGCGCCCAGGACCACGAACACGCCAACCGGATGCACACGCTCCTCGGCCTCCTCGAACTGGAGATGTACGAGGAGGCGGCGGAGTTCGTCGGTGAGGTGGCGGGCGCGCACCGGGTCACCGCGGAGCAGATCACGGAGAAGATCCAGGACCCGTTGCTCGCCGCGTTGCTGGTGGGCAAGGCGACGGTCGCCGCGGAGCGCGGGGTCGCGCTGAGCGTTTCGCGGGACACGGCGCTGCCTGACCGCCTCGTCGATCCGCGCGGCCTCGTCACCATCGTCGGCAACCTGGTCGACAACGCGGTCGACGCGGCAGCCGGTTCGGGGCGGCACGCGCGCGTGGAGGTGATTCTCCGGGCGGAGGGCCCCGCAGCGGTCCTACGGGTGCGCGACACGGGCCCGGGGGTCCCCGCCGATCAACGAGAGGCCGTCTTCACGGAAGGCTGGTCCACGAAGGAGCCACCGGCGTACGGCAAGCGCGGCATCGGCCTGGCCCTCGTACGCCGCCTCGCCGAACGCCAGGGCGGTACGGCGGAGGTGACGACGTCGCCTGCGGGAGGCGCGGAGTTCGTGGTGGTTCTGCCGGAGGCGTTCGCTGAGGTGGGCGGTGAGCCTGATATCGGCGCCGGGGCCGTCGGCGAGCGGGACGGGTACGCCGCCGAGACCGTTGGCGAGGCGGATGCCCGCGCCCGAGGTTTTTGCGGGCGCGACGCCCGTACTGGGGCCGATGCAGGGCCGGATGGCTACGCCGAGCCCGTACGAGAATCGAGCCTCCGCACCCGGGACGCCCGCGCCCGAGACGTCCATACCCCTGCCGCTCGCGCCGGGGCCGCCGACAGGCCCGGCACCCATGTCGAGCCCACCTTCGAACCGGACTCCGGCGCTCAAGAGGCGGATGAACCCGGCGCCCGCGCTGAGGCCACCAGCAAGCCCGTGGCCGACGCCGGGGCCAACACCGGGGCCGGAGCCGGGGCCGACACCGCGGCCGGAGCCGGGGCCGACACCGCGGCCGCAAGCCAACCAGACACCCCCGCCGAAGCCACCGCCGACCCCGCCACCCACGCCCAGCCCACCGACGAGAACGCCCCGACCGCGTCCAAGGAGGTCCGATGATCCAGGTCCTGGTCGTGGACGACGACACCCGCGTCGCCGATGTGAACGCCGCCTACGTGGCCAAGGTGCCGGGCTTCCGCGTGGCCGCCAAAGCGCACAGCGCGGCCGAGGCCCTGGAGCGGATCGAGGACCGCGACGTCGACCTCGTCCTGCTGGATCACTACCTGCCGGACGAGACGGGCCTCGACGTGGCCCGCGCCGTCCGTGAGCGGGGCCACCAGATCGACGTGATCATGGTGACGGCGGCGCGCGACGTGGCGACCGTGCAGGCGGCGATGCGGCACGGGGCGCTGCAGTACCTCGTCAAGCCGTTCTCGTTCGCGGGTCTGCGCGGAAAGTTGGAGGCGTACGCGACGCTGCGCCGCACCCTCGACGGTGGCGGCGAGGCCGAGCAGGCGGAGGTCGACCGATTCTTCGGCGCGCTGTCGGCCACGCCCGCGCCCGAGTTGCCGAAGGGCCACTCCCCCACCACGGCCGAGCTGGTGCGCAAGGCGATGATGAACGCCGAAGGGCCGCTTTCCGCACAGGAGTTGGCCGACCTGACCGGGCTCAGCCGCCAGACCGCCCAGCGCTACCTGAAGCTGCTGGAACGCACGGGCCGGGTGCGGCTGAGCCTGAAGTACGGCGACACGGGCCGACCCGAACACCGTTACGAGTGGGCCGCGGCCGGCTGACCCGGCCGCCCGCGAGCCGGCCCAGGTCAGACAGCTCCCGCGCCGGTCAGCGACCGCACCTCGGTCTCGGCGTGCTTGGCCTCGTCCGGCGGCTCGGCGGAGGTCATGGTGCCCAGCCAGCCGGCGAGGAAGCCGAGCGGGATGGAGACGAGCCCCGGGTTCTCCAACGGGAAGAACTGGAAGTCGACCCCCGGGAACAGGGACGTCGGGCTGCCCGAGACCACCGGTGACAGCACGACGAGGACGAGCGCCGGGACGAGCCCGCCGTACACCGACCACACCGCCCCGCGCGTGGTGAAGCCGCGCCAGAACAGCGAGTACAGCAGCACGGGCAGGTTGGCGGACGCGGCGACGGCGAAGGCCAGACCCACGAGGAACGCCACGTTCAGATCGCGCGCGAGCAGCCCGAGCGCGATCGCGACGACGCCGATCCCGGCCGCCGCCACCCGCGCCACCGCGACCTCGCTGCGCTGCTTCCCGCCGCGCTTGCGTCGCAGCGAGGCATACAGGTCGTGCGCCACGGACGCCGAGGAGGCGAGCGTGATCCCGGCGACGACGGCGAGGATGGTGGCGAAGGCGACCGCCGCGACGACCGCGAACAGCACCGTGCCTCCCGTCGAGTCCGCGCCGCCGCCCAGGTCGAGGGCGAGCAGCGGAACCGCCGTGTTCCCCGCCGCGTTCGAGTCCCGTACGGCGGCGGAGCCGACGAGGGCGGCCGCGCCGAACCCGAGCACGATCGTCATCAGGTAGAAGCTGCCGATGAGCCCGATCGACCAGACGACCGAGCGACGGGCGGCCCGCGCGGTCGGCACGGTGTAGAAGCGCGACAGGATGTGCGGAAGGCCTGCCGTGCCGAGGACGAGCGCGAGGCCCAGGCTGATGAAGTCGAGGCGGGCGGTCCAGCTCCCGCCGTACTTCAGCCCGGGCACGAGGAAGTCGGCCCCGTGTCCGCTGCGTGCCGCCGCCGAGCGCAGCAGATGGTCGACGTCACCGTGGAAACGCGCCAGGACGAGCACCGTCAGGGTGATCGTCCCGCCCATGAGCAGAACGGCCTTCACGATCTGGATCCACGTGGTGGCCCGCATCCCTCCCAACGACACATAGATCACCATGAGCGCGCCCACGCCGACGACGGTCCATGCCTGCGCCGCACCGCTCTCCCCACCGAGCAGCAGCGCGACCAGGCTGCCCGCACCCACCATCTGCGCCACCAGATAGAGAACGGACACGGTGACCGAGGAAGTTCCCGCCGCGATGCGTACGGGACGCTCCCGCATCCGCGCCGCCACGACGTCGGCCATCGTGAACCGCCCGCAGTTGCGCACCAGTTCGGCGACGAGGAAGAGCACGACCAGCCAGGCGACGAGGAAGCCCACGGAGTAGAGCAGCCCGTCGTAGCCGTAGAGCGCGATGAGGCCGGAGATGCCGAGGAAGGACGCGGCCGACATGTAGTCCCCGGCGATGGCGAATCCGTTCTCCATCGGTGAGAAGAGACGGCCGCCCGCGTAGAACTCCTCGGCCGAGCCGTGCCGTCGGCGCCCCGCCCAGGTCGTGATCGCGAGCGTGACCGCCACGAACGCGCTGAACAGGATCAGGGCCAGAGTCTGATGCGTCCCCGTCACCGTCGTCCGCCCTCGCTCCGCAGGGAAGCGTCCGTGCCCGGGGAACCGTTTATGCGCGGGAAGCCGCCCCTACGGTCCCCCTCACCGGCAACCCCTCGCGCCAACTCCTGTGTGTCCCAGCGCAGTTCGAGCGCAAGCCGGTCCCGCCGCAGCCGGGCATGGCGCGCGTACAGCCACGTCAGCAGGAACGTACTGGCGAACTGGCCGAGCCCCGCCACCATCGCCACGTTCACCGCCCCCGCGACCGGCCGGGCCATCAGCGCGGGCGCGCTCGTGGCGGCCACGACGTACGCGAGGTACCAGGCGAAGAAGATCACTGTCGCGGGGAGGACGAACCTCCGGTAGCGCCCGCGCACCTCCTGGAACGCGGCGCTGCGCTGCACCTCCAGATAGACCCCTGCCGCGCTCCGCTCCCGGTGCGCGGCCTGGCGGGGCACGGAGGACGCCGGTGCGCCTGTGCCGTCCCGGTCGCCCCACCCCGCGGCGGGCGCGTCGTTCCAGGGATCGCCCGTGCCGCCGCGATCACCGGTCCGGGGCCGCGCCGTCCCGCGCCCGTCGTGCTTCTCCACCGAACTCTCCTTGTCCGCGACCCGACTACGGCCGCGTGGCCAAGGATGGACAGACCGGGAAGATCTCGGACTCTCCTCTCAAGTCCTTCACCCCATTAGGTGATGGACGCCTCCGGTGGCTTCGCGAGTCCGTTCCTGTACGCGTAACGCACCGCCTGCGCGCGGTCCTTCAGCCCCGTCTTCGCGAACAGGTTGTTGATGTGCGTCTTCACCGTCGCCGTCGAGACCTGCAGCGCTCGGGCGATCTCCTGGTTGCTGAGGCCGTCGGCGATGAGCACCAGCACCTCCGCCTCCCGCGCGGTCAGCCCGTCCGGCGGCTCCTTGGCCACGGGCGTGGCGGGCTCGGGCTGCGACAGTCTCTCCAGGAGCCGCCGCTGGATCTGCGGCGAGAGCCCCGCGGCACCGCCGAGCACGTCCCACACGGCCCGCACGATCTCCTCACCGCCCGCGTCCTTGGTCAGATAACCGCGCGCTCCCGCTCTGAGCGCAGGGAAGAGCGAGTCGTCGTCGGCGTACGTGGTCAGGATGACGACCTGGGTGCCAGGATGCTCCGCGCGGATGCGGCGCGTCGCCTCCACGCCGTCACAGCGCGGCATGCGCAGGTCCATCAGCACCACGTCCGGAGCCAGCTCGGCCACCAGCGCGAGCGCCTCCTCACCGTCCCCACCCGCGCCCACCACCTCGATTCCGGGCAGCAGCCCGAGCAGCATCACGATGCCTTCGCGCACCACCGTCTGGTCGTCGACCACCACGACACGGGCCAGTGGCCTGCCCGCCGCGCTCTCCGCATCGGCCCCGCTCACAGGGGCACCCTCAACGTGACCACAAACCCCTCCTCGTCCGGGCCCGCGTCCAGCGAACCGCCCAGCAGCTCGGCGCGCTCCCTCATCCCCAGCAGACCGTAGCCGGAACCGCCTGCGGCGAGTTCCGCCTGTGGACAAGTCCCGCCCGAGTCCCGTATCTCCAAGGTCACCTCGCCGGGGTCGTACTCGAGGCGCATGGCTGCCTTCGCGCCCGGCGCGTGCTTGCGTACGTTCGTCAGTGCCTCCTGCGCCACTCTGCGCACCGCCTGCGAGGCCTCGGCGGACAGGGGCGTGCGCTCGCCCTCGACGGCGAGGGAGGCGCCGTCGCAGGATGCGACGAGTTCTCGTAGGAAGTCCTCGAGCGGTGTCATCTCGCCGCGCAGCGCGGACAGCGCCTGCCGGGTCTCGGTGAGCCCGTCGCGGGCCATCCCCCGGGCAGCGACGACCCGCTCCAAAATCTGGTTCCGGTCGGCTCCGCGCTCGATGAGCAGCCGGGCCGCCTCCAGGTGCACGAGCTGGGCGGAGAGGCTGTGGGCGAGGACGTCGTGGATCTCCCGGGCGATCCGGGACCGCTCGGCGAGCGCCGCCGACTCGGCTTCGGCGGCCCGTGCCGCCCGCTCCTGGACCAGCAACCTCTGTGCGGTGCCTCTGGCCTCGGCGTCCAGGCGCAGCACGTACCCGGAGAGGCAGAGCCCGACCGCGATGACGCCGGTGGTCAGCCAGGCGTCGTCGTTGACCAGAGCGAAGCCGGTGAGCGAGACCGCCGTGGCGGGCGCACCGGCGGCGAGCGGCATGCGTTCGAGGGCGGAGACGGCGCAGCCGCACCAGAGCACGATGGCGGGGCCCATGAACCCGACCTGTTGTGCGCCGAGGGCGATCAGCAGCAGGAGGGCGAGCAGCCCGAGGGAGGGCCACAGCCGGTGGTCGAGTGTGGTGCGGAAGAAGGCCCAGGCGGCGGCCGCGCAGACGAGGAGCGCCACGGGTGCGGCGACGACGGCCCAGTCCTCGACGCCGCGCTGCGTGACGGCGGTCCACAGCATGACCGCGATCACCGTCGCGCGAACCGACCTCGCCAGCAGCCGCCGGGCCCGTGTCACCCCCACGCGAGAGAGCGCCTCCCGCGAGGGCCATGCCGTCCAGTGGTCCCGGCTCACCTGTGATCCTCCACGGCCAACGGCGCGAGAGGACCAACGTACGCCGTCCGCAGGAGTCCGGCCCGCCACATCAGGACACCGGAGCGGACCAGGAGCGAGAGGGCGAAGCCCAGCATGATCACGGAGCTGCCGAGATGGATGCCGAGGGCCAGGCCGATGCCGAGGACGGCCGCCCGCGCCGCCAGGCCGCCGACCCAGGTGCCGGCCGTCGCCACGGTGCCCTTGGTCCACACGTCGCCCCGCTCGTCGGACCAGACGCGTGTCGTGAACGCCCATCCGACGCCTATGCCGAGGCTCACCAAGAGCTCGACGACGAGCAGGACGACCGATCCCGTGGGGTGGTGCGCGTCCATGAGGGAGCCGTTGTGCAGCGCGGAGAATCCGAGGAGCGCGGGGAGCAGCCACCACTTGCGGTCGGCGGCCAGGCGCACGGTCCTGAACTGGCGCACGAGGACGAGCGTGGCGATGGCGGCGATCGCCAGGGCTTCGGGGATCCCGGACATGACGGCCTCCGTGAGCGGTCGGGAGCGATGTGGTGCAACGCCTTCGACGCTACGGAGAACGGCAGGTCAGCGGATCGG
This sequence comes from Streptomyces sp. NPDC046939, assembly GCF_040644575.1. Lineage (NCBI taxonomy): Bacteria > Bacillati > Actinomycetota > Actinomycetes > Kitasatosporales > Streptomycetaceae > Streptomyces > Streptomyces sp. NPDC046939. The sequence continues at coordinate 94,563 of NZ_JBEYWV010000031.1, read as the reverse complement.
AGCCAGGGTGGATCCGGGGTGGATCGTGCGGCTCCACCCAGGGGTGGAGCCGCACAGGGGAGCGGGGTCGGTCACGCGTCGATGCGGGAGCGGTCGAGCGTCGCGGCGGAGCTGCTGATGAACTCCTTGCGCGGCGCCACGTCGTTGCCCATCAGCAGATCGAAGACCTGCTCGGCGGCGTCCAGCTCGCCGATGTTGATCCGGCGCAGCGTGCGGTGGCGCGGGTCCATCGTGGTCTCGGCCAACTGGTCGGCGTCCATCTCGCCCAGGCCCTTGTAGCGCTGGATCGAGTCCTTGTAGCGCACGCCCTTGCGCTGGAACTCGAGCAGCGTCTCCCGCAGCTCGCGGTCCGAGTACGTGTAGACGTACTTGTCCTGGCCCTTCTTCGGCTGGACCAGCTCGATGCGGTGCAGCGGCGGCACGGCGGCGAAGACGCGGCCGGCCTCGACCATGGGCCGCATGTAGCGCTGGAACAGCGTGAGCAGCAGGCAGCGGATGTGGGCGCCGTCGACATCGGCGTCGACGAGCAGGATGATCTTCCCGTACCGCGCCGCGTCGAGGTCGAAGGTGCGGCCGGAACCAGCCCCTATGACCTGGATGATCGCACCGCACTCGGCGTTCTTGAGCATGTCCGAGACGGACGACTTCTGCACGTTGAGGATCTTGCCGCGGATCGGCAGGAGTGCCTGGAACTCGGAGTTCCGCGCGAGCTTGGCGGTGCCGAGCGCGGAGTCGCCCTCGACGATGAACAGCTCGCTGCGCTCCACGTCGTCGCTGCGGCAGTCCGCGAGCTTCGCGGGCAAGGACGACGACTCCAGGGCCGTCTTGCGACGCTGCGCCTCCTTGTGCTGCCGGGCCGCGATGCGCGTGCGGGCCGCGGCGACGGCCTTCTCCATGACGGCACGGGCCTGCGCCTTGGCGTCGCGCTTGGTGGAGGTCAGAAACGCTTTGAGCTCCTTGGCGACGACATTGGCGACGATCCGGTTGGCCGCGGAGGTGCCGAGGACCTCCTTGGTCTGGCCCTCGAACTGCGGCTCGGCCAGGCGGACCGTGACGACGGCCGTCAGGCCCTCCAGGGCGTCGTCCTTGGTGATGTCGTCCTCGGCGACCCTGAGCAGCTTCTGGGTGCGCAGCACCTCGTTCATCGTCCTGGTGAGCGAGCGCTCGAAGCCGCTCACGTGGGTGCCGCCCTTGGGCGTCGCGATGATGTTCACGAACGACCTGATGGTCGTGTCGTAGCCGGTGCCCCAGCGCAGCGCGACGTCGACACCCAGCTCCCGGGTGACCTCGGTCGGTGACATCTGGCCGTGCTCGTCGAGCACGGGGACGGTCTCCTTGAAGGTGCCCTGGCCGGTGAAGCGCAGGACGTCGCAGACGGCCTTGTCCTGTGCCAGGTACTCGCAGAACTCGCTGATGCCGCCGTCGAAGCGGAAGCTCTCCTCGCCCTTGCTGCCGCCTTCGCCGAGGCCGTACTCGTCGCGGACGACGATGGTCAGGCCCGGCACGAGGAAGGCGGTCTGGCGGGCGCGCTGGTGCAGGTTCTCCAGCGAGAGCTTCGCGTCCTTGAGGAAGATCTGCCGGTCCGCCCAGTAGCGGATGCGCGTGCCGTGGCGGCTCTTCGGGATCTTCTTGACCTTGCTCAGCCGCGCGGAGGGGTCGAACGGCGCGTCGGGGCCGGACTTCGCGAAGGCGCCGGGCACACCGCGCCGGAAGCTGATGGCGTGCGTGTGCCCGCCGAGGTCCACCTCCACGTCGAGGCGGGCCGACAGCGCGTTCACCACGGAGGCGCCCACGCCGTGCAGGCCGCCGGAGGCCGCGTACGCGCCGCCGCCGAACTTGCCGCCCGCGTGGAGCTTGGTCATGACGACCTCGACGCCGGAGAGGCCGGTCTTGGGCTCCTTGTCCACGGGGATGCCGCGGCCGTTGTCCCGCACCTCCACGGAGGCGTCGTCGTGCAGGATGACTTCGATGTGGTCGCAGAAGCCACCGAGAGCCTCGTCGACGGAGTTGTCGATGATCTCCCAGAGGCAGTGCATCAGACCGCGGCTGTCGGTCGAGCCGATGTACATGCCCGGACGCTTGCGTACGGCTTCGAGCCCCTCGAGGACGAGAAGGTGCCGCGCGGTGTAGTTGGATCCGTCCCGGTCTGCTCCGGTCAGCAACGCTGTGGACGGCACGGACGTGTCGGCGGTCACGCGGTTCGCTCCTCGCTGAATTTCAGATGGGGCCCTGGTGGGTAACGGGCCGGCGCTGGTCGCCCGTCAGAGGGTACCGATGCCTGGTAGAGCCGTTGTAACGCCACCCTCACCTCCGCCCAGACTAATCCAACCTCGCATACTTGTTCGATCCCTCGATGGAGTGACGCACACATCACGTTCCATTCCAGGCATGAACCATTTAGGCTCCGGGCACGTCCTCTTGAACAACCGGCAAGCCAGCCGGGGAGGACCGACCTGACAGAACGTGCGAACCCGTACGGCACGTAAGAGACGCAATACGGCACATTCGCCGCCACCCGGCAACACACAGCCGGTCTCGAAGAAAATTTTCGAGGAAAAGCCGCGAGCGGGAACGTTTTCGGCCTGGTTGGATGTTGACCCTGGTACGACAGCTCGTCGAGCTAGAGAAGAGGCGACGTGACTACTGTTCTGACCCCCGCGAGCCCGCTGACGGCCGCTGACCGCTGTGACCGTTGCGGCGCCCAGGCATATCTGCGCGTCGTCCTGTCCAGCGGTGGTGAACTGCTCTTCTGCGCCCACCACGGTCGCAAGTTCGAGCCGGAACTCAAGAAGATCGCCGCTGAGATACAGGACGAGACGGAGCGGCTCACCGCCGTTCCGGCAAGCGCCGAGACCGAGGAACGCTGACGCCTCGCACCCACGACGAGCCAGCTCCGGCATCAGGCCGGTGATCGGGCGGCCTCCCCCACCCGGGGAGGCCGCCCGTCCTCGTATCCGTATCAGCCGTGCTGCTGCATCACCTTCACCACGTCCGAGACGCGCGTGTAGACGCCAGGGCTGTTGGGGCGCCCGCAGCCGCTCCCCCAGGAGACCAGGCCGACGAGCTTGCCCTTGGCGACCAGCGGGCCGCCACTGTCGCCCTGACAGGCGTCCTTGCCGCCTTGCGGCTCCCCCGCGCACAGCATCGTCTTCGGCACGTACTTCCCGTCCGAGCCGCCGGGGTACGCCTTGGCGCAGGCGTCATCGCTCAGCACCTTGAGCTGGGCGGCACGCAGCGTGTCCGAGTAGGCGCCCGCGCCGGTCGTGTCGCCCCACCCGTAGACACTCGCGTCCGTCCCCGCCGTGTAGGCCGGGTCGCCCTCCGCCGCCATCGGGAGCACGTCCCCCGCGGGCAGCGCCTTGGACAGGGTGAGCACCGCCACATCGCCGGAGTTGGTACGGGAGTCGTACGCCGGATTGACGTACTCGCTGCTCAGCGGAATCTCGGTCCCTTCCGACGTACGCAGGTCGGTCCGGCCCGCGATCACCTTGAGGTCGCTGACCCTGGCGCGCGGCACTCCGAGCACTTCCTCGCTCAGGCAGTGTGCCGCGGTGACGACGGTGGAGCGGCCGACGACCACGCCTCCGCAGAACTGGCCCGAGCGCGCTCCGCCGAACCGGTCACGACTGGAGAGTGCGACCACCCACGGGTAGTCGGACGTCTTGACGGGACTACCGCCGATGATCACTTCGTCGGCGACCGCGGAGGCCGACGACGCCAGGGGCAGCACGGCCGCCGCGACCAGCACGGTCAGCGGCACGGTCAGCGCTCTGGTGAATGGACGACGCATACAATCTCCTCACTCTAGGTTGTTATGAAACACCTAGAGTGATCGACGCGTGCGCACGCCGCACCGCGAGGATCCATCCTGAGGCGCGTACGCGAGAGGCCCGGCACATCCCACGAGCGGGGGTGTGCCGGGCCTCTCAGCAGCCGTACAGCGGCGTCGACTAGTCCAGGTAGTCGCGCAGGACCTGCGAGCGCGACGGGTGGCGCAGCTTCGACATCGTCTTGGACTCGATCTGGCGGATGCGCTCACGCGTGACGCCGTAGACCTTGCCGATCTCGTCGAGGGTCTTCGGCTGGCCGTCGGTGAGACCGAAGCGCATGGAGACGACGCCCGCCTCACGCTCGGAGAGCGTGTCGAGCACGGAGTGGAGCTGCTCCTGGAGGAGCGTGAAGCTGACGGCGTCGGCCGGGACCACGGCCTCGGAGTCCTCGATGAGGTCACCGAACTCGCTGTCGCCGTCCTCGCCCAGCGGGGTGTGCAGGGAGATGGGCTCGCGGCCGTACTTCTGGACCTCGATGACCTTCTCGGGGGTCATGTCGAGCTCCTTGGCCAGCTCCTCCGGGGTGGGCTCGCGGCCCAGGTCCTGGAGCATCTGGCGCTGCACGCGCGCGAGCTTGTTGATGACCTCGACCATGTGCACCGGGATGCGGATGGTGCGGGCCTGGTCGGCCATCGCGCGCGTGATCGCCTGGCGGATCCACCACGTGGCGTACGTGGAGAACTTGTAGCCCTTGGTGTAGTCGAACTTCTCGACCGCGCGGATCAGACCGAGGTTGCCCTCCTGGATGAGGTCCAGGAAGAGCATGCCGCGGCCGGTGTAGCGCTTGGCCAGGGAGACCACCAGGCGGAGGTTGGCCTCCAGGAGGTGGTTCTTGGCGCGGCGGCCGTCCTCGGCGATGATCTCCAGCTCGCGCTTGAGCTTGGGGGCGAGCTTGTCGGCGTTGGCCAGCTTGTCCTCGGCGAACAGACCGGCCTCGATGCGCTTGGCGAGCTCGACCTCCTGCTCGGCGTTGAGCAGCGGGACCTTGCCGATCTGCTTGAGGTAGTCCTTGACCGGGTCGGCGGTGGCACCGGCGGCCGCGACCTGCTGGGCGGGCGCGTCGTCCTCGTCGTCGTCGGACAGGACGAAGCCCTGGCCCTCCTCGGCGGGCTCGCCCTCGCCGGCCTTGGCCGTGCCCGCGGTCTCCTCGGCGGCCTCGTCCTCGAGGAGCTCGTCGTCCTTCTTGGCGGCCGTCTTCTTGGCGGTGGCCTTCTTGGCGACGGCCTTCTTCGCGGTGGCCTTCTTGGCGACCGTCTTCTTGGCGGCCGTCTTCTTGACCGTCTCGGCTTCCTCGGCGCCGGCCTCGGGGGCCGTCGGCTCGGGAGCGGTCGTGGCGGCGACCTTCTTCGGGGTGACCGTCTTGGCCGCGACGGTCTTGGTGGCGGTGCGCTTGACCGGACTCTTGGCTGCGACGCTCTTTCGGGGACGCTTGGGCTCAGCGGCACTGACCATCAGCGTCACACCCTCTTCCTCGAGGATCTGGTTGAGGCTGCGCAGAACGTTCTTCCACTGAGTGGCCGGAATCTGGTCGGCTTCGAACGCACGGCGCACGTCATCGCCTGCGATCTGGCCATCAGCCTTTCCCCGCTCAATGAGCGCCATGACAGAGACGGACTCGGCGATCTCCGGCGGGAGCGTACGGGATGTGCTGGCCGACACGAACAACCTCTCGGAACGTTGGAAAACGGCTTCCGGCCCCGTCCTGTGTGGACCGGAGCCGACGACCGACGACTTGGGGATGGGCCGACGGCGCGGGCGGGCGCCGGGGAGATGGACAGCGCCTCGCACGGCTGCTGTATTCCCTCCTCGGCTGTCACCTCTTAGGTCATCGCGTTGCTCCGTGGAGCGTTACGCCCAATCTGCGTGGCCCGAGTCACATCCCGGAAACGGTCAAAAACCTACGGATTTGGACAGATCAGGTCAGGCTATGCGTGACGCACCCACACGGCCGATCCGCCGGACGGCGCCCTCCACGCGCGCGTGGCGCACAGCGGGCGCCGTCCGGCGACACCAGGTTCGTACTCCTCGCTCCGCTACGGGGGCCGGGCCGGTCAGTGCTCACGCGGCGCGGGCACGACGCGCTCGACGTCGGGGTGGACCATCAGGAGCTGCCGCATGGCCGCCTCGGCGCCGGACCCGTCGCCCGTGGCGAGCGCGTCGGCGATCCGCGCATGGTGCGTGACGGCCGCCTCGTTCGGGCGGTCACAGCCGGTGACGGGCCCGCCGGAGACCTGGAGAGCGGCGGAGACGATGCCGGCGAGGTGCTCCAGCATGCGGTTGCCGGCGAGCTGGATCAGCAGGGAGTGGAACTCCGCGTCGGCGCGGGAGAACGTGATCGAATCCCCCTGGCCGAGCGCGTGCCCCATGATCTCGACCATGTCGCCGAGACGCGCCTGCACGTCCTCACGGCCGTGCCCGGCGGCGAGGCGCGCGGCGAGCGGCTCGATCGTCCAGCGCATCTCGCTCAGCTCGCGGCGCTGGTCGTCGCGCTGCGGCCCGAAGGCACGCCACTCGATGATGTCGGGGTCGAGGAGGTTCCAGTCGCTGACGGGGCGCACGCGCGTGCCGACGTTCGGCCGGGCGCTGACCAGGCCCTTGGCCTCCAGGACGCGCAGGGACTCGCGGACGACGGTGCGGGACACCTCGAAGCGCTGGCCGATCTCCTCCGGCACGAGCGGCCGGTCCGCTCCGAGGTCGCCGGAGACGATCATCTGCCCCAACTGCTGGACGAGTTGGCCATGCAGGCCGCGGCCCCGACTGCCCGCGGCGCGTCGGCCCACGCGGCCGAGATCCTGGTCCGGGCCGTCCCAGACGGGGGCGCCGACGCGGTCGGTGCTCGATCCCGTGTAGGGGTAGCGGTCGAGTTCACCCGGTCCGACGAGGCCTGAGTCGGCGGAGCGGGCGGCGGTCATCATGGTGTGCGCAAGGGTACTCACGGAATGAGTTGTCGGCTCTGGCCCCAACTCCCTTGAGGTCTTTGGTGAAAAGCACACGAAAGGGTGATCTCCCCCCTCGCTGCAATTGACGCCTTATCGGAAAGAAGTGGGCGAAACAGGGGGAGTTGTGTGCAGCGGAGGGATCGAAGGCGTCCAGCTGGGTCACAGCCACGTGAGCGGACAGGCAGCGAGCGACAACGTCCTTGCGCTGCCGCCGGGTTGAGTGCCCAGCGGCACAGCCGCGGCGACGTCTTGCCCCTTGTCGCCCAGTGGCCGTTCGCACAGAGGGACCTTCTCAGGCTTCCTGTACGAGTGGCACGACGAGCCCGCCCCAACTCGCGTGCGACCAACAGAAAGTTCTTGCGGGTCGAGGGAGTCCGTAGCGCTTCGGTCAGACTTCCGGGCGCAGCATCGGTGGGTTGAGCAGCGTGGCGCCGCCCGCGCGGAAGAGCTGAGCGGGCCTGCCGCCCTGGCGCGTGGTGGTGCCCCCGGTCGGCACGAGGAACCCGGGGGTCCCCGTCACCTTGCGGTGAAAGTTGCGCGGGTCCAGGGCGACGCCCCAGACCGCCTCGTAGACGCGGCGCAGCTCTCCGACCGTGAACTCCGGCGGGCAGAACGCCGTGGCGAGCGAGGAGTACTCGATCTTCGATCGGGCCCGTTCGACGCCGTCCGACAGGATCTGCGTGTGGTCGAAAGCGAGGGGTGCGGCCAGCTCACTGTCCCGGGCGTCGCGCTCGTACCCGTCCTGGTCGAGCAGCGCCTCCACCGGGGCCCAACGGGCGCTGTGCGCGTCGCCGCCCGCACGCGGCGCGGGCAGGTCGGGCGCAAGGGCGAGGTGGGCGACGCTCACGACACGCATCCGGGGGTCGCGCTTCGGGTCGCCGTAGGTCCCTAGTTGTTCCAGGTGCGCCCCGTTGTCCTGGGCGGGCGCGGTCGCGTCATGAGCGCACAGTCCCGTCTCCTCGGCCAGCTCGCGCGCGGCCGCCTCGGTCAGGTCCTCGTCGTCCCGTACGAACCCTCCGGGCAGTGCCCATCGGCCCTGAAACGGTGGCTCCCCGCGGCGCACCACCAGCGCGCACAGCGCATGTCGGCGCACCGTGAGCACGACCAGGTCGACGGTGACAGCGAAGGGCGGAAAGGCCGACGGGTCGTAGGGCGACATGCGACGATCATAGTCGTCTGCCTGACGATAAACACTCCCTTCACTCCCTGCTTTCGCGCTTCACGACCGCGCAATGGCCGGGTCAGGTCAGCCCTCCTCACGGCGTGGGCGCGCCCGCTCGTACGCCCAACTGCAGAACGTCCGCCGCCTCCTCGACCATCGCGAGGCCGAGCCGACTGACCCGTACGGAAAAGGCGTGGCCGGCCACGCGGAGCCCCGTCAGGTCGATCTCGCCGAGCGGCGCGTTGCTCATCGGGACCAGCGTCACCGTCCCGGCGGGCGCGTCCGGGCGGACACCCGCGAGCGTGGCCAGAAGGTGTACCCCGGCCGCCGCGGCGACAGCGGCGGGTCTGCAGGCGGCCGGGTGCGGCAGTGGGGCGCCGCCTTCCGTCCGCTGCTCCCCCGCGTACATGTCCGGCAGCCGGTACCCGAGCGTCTCGGCGGCGGCCAGGACCCCGACGAGCAGGGAGGACGCCTTCTTCTCGTACCCGGCGGCGGCCAGACCCGCCGCCGCGATCGCGGTCTCCTGCAACCGCACGGCTCCCGCTCGATGACCGAATGGGTTGTACGTGTCCTCCTTCGCGCCGAGCGTGCGCAGCCCCCAGCCCGAGTCCAGGTCGGGGCCGCCGAGTAGGCGCGCGAGCTGCTCCGTCTGCACCTTGTCGAGCAGACCCGGGGCGTAGGCGCCCGCTCCGAGCAACCCGGTGTCCAGGAGAGAAGCGGAACCGCTGCCCAGGTGAGTGATCGGACGGCCGTCCGCCATGCGCGCGGCCGCGGGTCTGCCGCCGGTTCGGTCGTCGACCCAGAAGTCCTGTCGGAACCGGAGCCGCAGTTCGCTCGACCATTGCCGCAGCTCCGCGCCTCCCGGTCTGCCGTACGCCTCGAGCAGCTCGGCGCCGAGGACGGCGGCGCGGTGGGCGTGGGCCTGCGTCTCGCAGCGCAGGGGCGCCCCCGGCGCGGGATCGGGCAGGTACGTGCCCTCATCGGTCGCGCGCCGCAGCCAGCGCAGGCACCGCTCCGCCGCCGGGAGCAGCCTGGTCACTTCCTGCTCGGGAAGACCCCAGCGGCGTGCCTCCGCGAGCAGCACCGGAAAGTGGAGAGTGGCCTCGATGCCGGTGCAGCTCGGAGGCAGGCCCGCGCCCATGTGCCGCAGCGGCCCTGGGATGTGCCCGAACTCCCGCCCCTGTCGGTTCAGTTGCGTCCGGGCGACCGCACGCAGGGTGCTGCCCGCGAGACGCGTGCCGAGCGGCAGCACCATCCTGGCGGCGGCCAGCGCCTCGGCCGGTGCCATGCCACAACGCCAGGGCGCGCCCGCGGCCAGGTACACGTCCGACGGCTGCGCGGGGTCTCGCACCAGAAGTGACTGCAAGTCGTCGATGCAGGTGCGCAGCAGCGGTCCCACGCGCGAGTCGTCCCCATGCGCCTTGGCCACGGCGAAGGGGCGCACTGTGTTGCGTCCCGGGCTCTTGCTCGCTTCCTTGCTGTCCGCGCGCACGTGCAGCTCGACCGTCTGCGAACCACCCGGGGGAAGTTCGAGCTCCCAGCGCAGCAACCCCGCCGAGGCCAACGCGTCCATGGGCGGCGGTTGGGCCCCGACCACCACGGTGTGGCCTGCGGGGCCGGACCATCGCATCCCCGCATCGTGGACCGTGGCGGGGACCTCACGGCCTGGGTTCCCGGCGGCCACCGCGCCCAGGTCGGCCAGGTCCGTACCGAGCGCCACCTCCAGGGGGAGCCGCAGGGGCCTCGGGGCCGAACTGCGCAGCGTAATGCGTTCTGTGCCGTCGGCATGCCGGATCCGTTCCACTACCACGTCCGGGTCGGGCCCCGCGTCCGGCGCCGCACGCACGGCCCCGACGAAGCGGGCGCGGTCGGCCGTGACCATGCGGGCCTGCACGTCGATCGGTTCCCGGCCCGCCACCCGCACCCGGCACCGTGACAACAGTCGCCGCCCATTTCGGTAGAAGCCCTCAAGCCCTCGGCCGGTGAGTTGCCCGGACTCGCCGGAGATCACCATCGCCGGCAAGGCCACGCAGATCAGTGCCTGGTGGGCAGGAGGAAGGTCGGAGGCGAACCTCGGGGTCACGGCTGGTCTCGGCGTGGCCTGTGCCGCCCGGGGCGGCTCCGCCGTCGGCTGCCGGGAGATGTCCGCCGTCATGCCGACCGCCCGCCTGACGGGAAGGCGGTGTGTGCGTTTCGCGTGGCCGGACTCCGCCTCTCCCCCTGCGGGGACGAGTGTCGGAGGACTGGGCTGTGGGCTTCGTCGCCGCGGGATGCGATCCGTCCTGCCTGTACGGCCCGTCCCGCACCGGCTCGCCTCGTCACTCGTCGGCGCTCGCAGGCCACCGGGAACAAATGCGCCGGGGCGTCCGACCCACCCCGTCGACAAGGATCCGCTCTGCCCACGACCGGTCTCCGATGCAACTCCCTCATGGGTCGCCTCCCTCGTCGCGCGGCCGTCGGCGGCGCCGGCGTCCTGTCGGAAAGCTGGAGGCACCGACGGGGCCTGGCCATCGTTACCGACATCCGGATGAACGGGCCCGCGCCGTCGCAAGTAACGCCGCAGCCGGGCGAACCACCCGCCTTCGGGACCACGGACCAGCGCTGTGGCGCTGCTCATCCGTCGTCCCGGGTGCGCGGCCTGTTGACGCGGCGGTTGCCGGACGGCCGGCGCGGTGCCCGGGCCCCGGGCCATGCGGAGCGGCTTCCCGCGCGTGGGCGGCGTTCACCGCGTCGCCGTAGAGCGGCTTCCAGACCACGGGCCGCCCGCGACATTCCCGGCTCCACGGCCGCCCCTGGGAGCGCCGCCGCCGCGTCCTTGTCGATGTCGTCCTCACCTGCCGCGGGCTGCGGGTCCTGCGCGTCCAGGGCAGGGTCGACGCTCTGCTCCCGGTTCACCCTCTGCCCGCGCAGCGACCGCCGTACGGGTTCCGGGTCGATGCCGTCGGCCATCGCCGCGTTGAGCAGCCGGGCGAAGATGTAGCGCGGGTCCACGGTAAGGGCCATCTCCAACGCCTGGTCCGCCTCCACGGTGTCGCCGAGGGACCAGGCGATCCAGCCCGCGAGGGACAGGGGCGCGGCGGCGTGCTCTCCGTAGGGGCCGACGCAGCGGCGCGCCAGGGCCCTCCACAGCCGGAGCGCGGAGTGTGCTTCCGCGCCTTCCATCCATTCGGCCGCGCGGTCCCTGGTCTCCCGGTCCTGGAGTCCGAGGATCAAGGTGGCGGCCTCGTCGTGGGCCAGCAGTTCGTCGTCCCTGAGATCGGCCTCCAGGTCCGCCTCCTCAGGAGGCGCCTCCGAGAGGCGGCGCATGACGCGGCGGGCGAGGTCGAGGGTCTCCGTCTCCACCTCCTCGCGGGAGACACCGGCGAAGATCCTCGGCACGAGCTCCATCGCGGCGGCGTCCAGCGCCTGTGTCTGTTCGGCGACGAGCGCTGTCCGGAGCGGGGCGAGGCGTGCCCGCACTTCCTCCACCGATCCACGTACGTGGATGCCGGCGTACGCCGCCGTCGCCGCCATCACGGACGTGCCGCCCGTGTTGATCGGGGTGCCCTCGGGCGGGCAGCACCCGGGGCGTGGGCAGCAGTAGGACCAGTACCGGCCGTTCGCGAGGCACAGCGCTTCCGTGACGGGCACGTCCAAGCCGCCGCACGCGGTGCGCAGGAGCTGGGCGAAGGGGCGCAGCCGCTCCATGACGCCCTGTGCGGTGTCCGTCCCCGTGGCCGCCGCGTCCTGGCAGAGGAAGGCGACGACGCTGTCCGGCCTGCCGTCCCGGCGCTCGCACTCGCCGATCAGGCAGTGCGCCATCTGTTCGGCGACCGATGGCCAGTCCTCGGGGCGCTCGGGGATTCCGAGGCGCACCCGGCCGCCGAACCGTCCCTTGTGGAGGGCGACGAGGACGACGCTGTCGTCGGGGCGGAACCCGAGCAAGTACGGGAGCGCCTCGGCCAGTTCGCCGGCCGTGCGCAGGATGACCCTCGCTCCGCCGGTCACACCGGCGGCCTGTTGGTGATTCGTCATGGGACGACCATGCCGCGGATCGCTCCGACGCGTTCTGAGCTGTGGATAACCTCGATCAGGGACACGACAGGAGTTGTCCACAGGCCGACGCCGTCATTCGCGCGATGTCAGTCCCATCGGGTTGCATGGGGGCATGAGCAACGAAGATCTGCGGACGGCGGCCGATGCCGTACTCGCGCGCCTGGTCTCCGACCCGAGTGGGACGGCCCGCCTGCGCGAGGACCAGTGGCGTGCGATCGAGGCCCTGGTCGCGGAGCACAGACGCGCCCTCGTCGTGCAGCGCACCGGCTGGGGCAAGTCCGCGGTGTACTTCGTCGCGACGGCGCTGCTGCGCGAGCGCGGCAGTGGTCCGACCGTGATCGTCTCCCCGCTGCTCGCGCTGATGCGCAACCAGGTGGAGGCGGCGGCGCGGGCGGGCATCCGCGCCCGCACGATCAACTCGTCGAACGTGGAGGAGTGGGACGCCGTGCGGGCCGAGGTCGCGGCCGGCGATGTCGATGTGCTGCTGGTCAGTCCCGAGCGGTTGAACAACCCGGACTTCCGGGACAATGTGCTGCCGCAGCTCGCGGCGGCCACGGGCCTTCTGGTCGTGGACGAGGCGCACTGCATCTCGGACTGGGGGCACGACTTCCGGCCCGACTACCGGCGCCTGCGCACCATGCTGGCCGAGCTGCCCGAGGGCGTCCCGGTCCTGGCCACGACGGCGACGGCCAACGCGCGCGTGACGGCGGACGTGGCCGACCAGCTCGGCACCGGTGGCGGTTCGGACGCTCTCGTGCTGCGCGGTCCGCTCGACCGCGAGAGCCTGAGCCTGGGGGTGCTGCGGTTGCCGGACGCCGCGCACCGGCTGGCCTGGCTAGCCGGGCACCTCGACGAACTGCCGGGCTCGGGGATCATCTACACGCTCACGGTCGCCGCCGCCGAGGAGGTCACCTCGTACCTGCGTCAGTGCGGGCACACCGTGGCCTCGTACACGGGCAAGACGGAGAACGCGGAGAGGCAGCAGGCCGAGGAGGACCTCCTGGCCAACCGCGTGAAGGCGCTGGTCGCCACCTCCGCGCTCGGCATGGGCTTCGACAAGCCGGACCTCGGGTTCGTCGTGCACCTCGGCTCCCCCTCCTCCCCGATCGCCTACTACCAGCAGGTGGGACGTGCGGGGCGCGGTGTCGAGCACGCGGAAGTGCTGTTGCTGCCGGGCAAGGAGGACGAGGCGATCTGGCGCTACTTCGCTTCGCTCGCGTTCCCGCCGGAGGAGCAGGTGCGGCGCACTTTGGATGTGCTCGCGCAGTCCGACAGGCCGCTCTCGCTCCCGGCCCTCGAACCGCTGGTGGAGCTGCGGCGCTCCCGTCTGGAGATCATGCTCAAGGTCCTGGACGTGGACGGCGCTGTGCACCGCGTGAAGGGCGGCTGGATCGCCACCGGCGAACCGTGGACCTACGACACCGAGCGCTATGCCTGGGTCGCGAAGCAGCGGGAGGCCGAGCAGCAGGCCATGCGCGACTACGTCACGACGACGGACTGTCGTATGGAGTTCTTGCGGCGCCAGTTGGACGACGAGGCGGCGGCGCCCTGTGGGCGCTGTGACAACTGCGCGGGTGCCCGCTTCGATCCCTCCGTCTCGCCGGACGCGCTGGACGCGGCCCGGGGGGAGCTCGGACGTCCGGGCGTCGAGGTGGAGCCCCGCAAGATGTGGCCCACCGGGCTCGCGGCCGTCGGCATCGATCTCAAGGGGCGCATTCCGGCGGGCGAGCAGGCGAGCGCGGGGCGGGCGCTCGGCCGTCTCTCGGACATCGGCTGGGGCAACAGGCTGCGCCCGCTGCTCGCTCCCCAGTCCCCCGACGGGCCGGTGCCCGACGATGTCGCGCGGGCCGTCGTGGAGGTCCTTGCTGACTGGGCGAAGGGGCCGGGCGGATGGGCGAGCGCGGACGCGGACGCGCAGCCGCGCCCCGTGGGCGTGGTCACTGTGGCGTCCCATACGCGGCCTCGGCTCATCGAGTCACTGGGAGCGGGCATCGCGCAGGTGGGCCGCATGCCGGTCCTGGGGCGCATCGAGTACGCCCCGGGCAGCGACACCGGCCCCATCCCGCGCAGCAACAGCGCGCAGCGTCTCCGTGCCCTGGACGGCACCCTGACGGTGCCTCCCGAGCTGGCCGAGGCGGTCACGCGCGCGGGTGGCCCGGTGCTCCTCGTCGACGACTACACCGAGACGGGCTGGACGCTGGCGATGGCCGCCCGGCTGCTCCGACGGGCCGGCGCCACGGGGGTGTTGCCGCTGGTCCTCGCGGTGCAGGGCTGACCCATGCGTCGGAGCCCCTGGCGATGGGAAAGAACATTGAAGACGCATCGTCAGATACCGGCACCGGGCCGCAATTGCTCGTTGCCGTGCGCCTGCGCGACGGGAAGAATTGGCAGTGCTCCCCGCGTGGCCCCCGTGGCCCGGCAGGGCTGTGCCGCGGTGCGCTCCCCCAGTCCGACCTTGCCCGTCTGCGGGCGTGTAGCCGAAGGGAGAACCGTGACCTTCGGATTCGCTCCGTCCTCGGGCGCATCGATGTCCGCGTCCTTGATGCGCGCCGCTGCCGCCGACCGCCCCACCAGGCTGCTCGAACCCGCGGAGTGGGCGGCCGCGGGGATTCCGCTGCTGCGCAACCCGCGTGATGTCGTCAGCGGCCTGCACGCGCGGCATCGGCCGATGCCCCGGACCGCCGTGGTGGCCGTTCTCGATCCGGAGGAGCGGCTGAGCGCCAGCGCCTCGTTCGCCCGCCGTGAGAGCGCGACGGACGGCTGGGCGTTCCGCAACGCCCTGCTCGCCCAGTTGCGCCGGATCATCCCGCACGACCTGCGCCGTCGCACCCCGGTGCGTACGGCGGTCCTGTTGTACTGCCGTGACGGCGACACCCGGTGGACGCAGGAGGACGGCGCCTGGATGTGGGGGCTGCGGGACGCCTGCACCCTGCACGGTCTGCGCTGTGGCGCGTACATCACGATGACGCGCGACGGCTGGCAGGTGCTCGGCGAGGGCCGTGGCGGCCGTCGCCCGAGCGTGGGCTCCATGACGGACCTGCTCGGCGGCGACGGGGAGCCGGCGCCGCGGACCGGTGGTGCCGCGACGGAGACGCTCCGCCGCGCGGCGGCTCGCTGATGCCCGCCCGCGCGGACACGCGCCGGCCTGCCGGACTCCCCGGACACCGCCGGGCGGTACGGGCAGTCGGCAAGCGGCGCGTCAGACCCCGGCGCCCAGCAGCGTATTGACGCGCTGCGGGTCGCCACACACGATCAGCAGGGCGCCGGCCTTGCCGAGGGCGAGCGGCAGCGCCTTGGTGGTCGCTTCGTCGGTGCCGCCGTTGACGGCGACGACGACCACCGGGCGCGAAGCGGCACGGCCGAGGGCGGAGGCATCGGCGTAGAAGACGTCGTCACGCGCGTCGTGCTGCGCCCAGTAGGCGTCCTCGCCGAACGACAGCTCGTGCGCGGCCCACGGGTGCGGGTCGCCGGTGGTGATCACCAGCACGTCGCCGGGCGCGCGGCCCGTGTCGAGCAGGAGGTCGACGGCTTCCTCCGCGGCGTCCAGCGCACCGTCGGCCGAGGCCGGGATGAGCTGGATCTGCGGCTGGGCGGCCGAGGTCGACGGGGTGGCGGGGGCCTTCGGCCCCGGCTTCACGGCGGACGCCGATTCGCGCGCGGTGCGCTGCACGGGCGGCGTGGGCCTTGCGGGACCCGGGCGGCCGGGTCGCGGCGGCGCCGCGGGACGCGGGCCGGGTACAGGGCGAGGGGTCGGCGCGGTGCGGGGACCCTGGGCACTCTCGTGAATCTGAGGCTCCTCGGGAATGAGAGGCATGAGCTGATATCTATCAAACGCGGGTGCGGTTCGCGCCAGCGGGTGGCACATCGGTGCGAAAGGAATGGTCAGAAGTCGAAGCCGAGCTGGCCCTCGATTTCCGGAACGCTTTCCTCCGCCCAACTGCGGGCTTTCTTGAGGTGCCGCCACTGAGGCAGCGCATCAAGATACGCCCACGTGAGCCGGTGGTGCGGGGTGGGCCCCCACTCCTCCAACGCGGCACGGTGCACCGGCGACGGGTAACCGGCGTTGGCCGCAAACCCGAAGTGTGCATGGTCGGTGCCCAGTTCGGCCATCATTTTGTCGCGGCGGACCTTGGCGATCACCGAAGCCGCGGCGACGGCGATGCAGGAACGGTCGCCCTTGATCACCGTACGGACCTGCCAGGGCGCACCGAGGTAGTCGTGCTTCCCGTCGAGTATCACCGCTTCCGGTCGCACCGGCAGCGCCTCCAGGGCGCGGGTGGCGGCGAGACGCAGAGCCGCGGTCATGCCCATGGCGTCGATCTCCTCGTGCGAGGCGTGACCGAGGGCGTGCGCGGTGACCCAGCTCTCCAGCACCTCCGCGAGTTCCTCGCGGCGCTTGGGACTGATCAGCTTGGAGTCGGTGAGCCCCTCCGGTGGCCGCCGCAGTCCCGTGATCGCGGCGCAGACCGTGACCGGGCCCGCCCAGGCGCCACGGCCGACCTCGTCGACACCGGCGACAATCTTGGCTCCGGTGCGGGCGCGCAGCGAGCGCTCGACGGTGTGGGTGGGTGGTTCGTACGGCATGGCGGCATACAGCGTACGCCGCCCGTGTCACGTCACGACACCCCGGTCGGCCTCAGTCCCCGTGGCGCCGGAGCAGGGGGACCATGACCTGGTCGATCATCTCGACCAGATCACCCTCTTCCCATTCGCTGCCGCACACCTTGGAGCGGTACATCATCAGCGCCGGGATGACATCGCACACCGCGTCGCTCACGGCGTCGGGGCGCACCTCACCTCGCTCGATCCCGCGGTTCAGCACTTCTTTGATCAGTTGGACGCTCGGCTCTACGACGCCCTCGACGATCACGCCATGGAACCGTTCGGCGGTAAGAGCGTCACATTCGTGAAGCACCGAGCGAAGCGCGAAACCCGGGCGCGAGTACATGGCCGCCCGCATCTGGCGGCACAGCTCCAGCAGGTCCTCGCGCACGCTCCCGCGATCCGGGGCGTCGTCCATCGTGGGCAGCCCCGACTGCAGGGCGTCCACGACGAGGTCCGTCTTGGAGGGCCAGCGCCGGTACACCGCCGCCTTGCCCGTCTGCGCGCCCGCGGCCACGCCCTCCATGGTGAGGCCGTTCCAGCCGACCGTACTGAGCTGATCGAGCGCGGCGTCCAGGATGGCCCGTTCGAGCACGGGTCCACGCCTGCGCATGGAGGCGGCCGTCTGAGCGGAATCGGCCGTCCAGCGCGAAGTAACCATCGTCATCTCTCCGTTGAGCAGGGCGAGCGGCACGAGACGCACGGCAGCAATTTCAGTGAACGGTTGCGTTCACTGTAGGGGAGTCACTACCGTTGACGCGACAGTGAACGGGCTCGTTCACTAAATCGCTCGTGGGGGATCCATAGTGTCAACCTCTCAGTTAACGCACGATCAGAAGCCGGGAGGGGCCCGCCGGGAGGGGCACCCCGGCATCGCGCTCGCCGTCATCGCCGCCTGCCAACTCATGGTGGTCCTCGACGCAACGATTGTGAACATCGCGCTCCCGCACATCCAGAACGCCCTCAGCTTTTCTACGACCGACCTCACCTGGGTCGTCAGCGCCTACACGCTGACCTTCGGCGGCATGCTGCTCCTCGGTGGCCGCGCCGGTGACATCCTCGGCCGCCGCCGGGTCTTCATGGCCGGCATCCTGCTGTTCACCTTCGCCTCCCTCCTGGGCGGGCTCGCGCAGGAGCCGTGGCAGTTGCTGGCGGCGCGCGCCCTCCAGGGTGTCGGTGGCGCGATCGCGTCACCCACGTCACTGGCCCTCATCACGACCACGTTCCCCGAGGGCCCCGAGCGGAACCGCGCCTTCGGGGTCTTCGCGGCGGTCTCGGCGGGCGGCGGCGCCGTCGGCCTGCTGGCCGGCGGCATGCTCACGGAGTGGCTGGACTGGCGCTGGGTGCTGTTCGTGAACGTGCCCATCGGCATCCTGATCGCGGTCCTCACACCCAGGTTCATCAGTGAGTCCGAGCGCCACCCAGGGCGCTTCGACATAGCCGGCGCCCTCACCTCCACGCTCGGCATGGCCTCCCTCGTGTACGGGTTCATACGCGCCGCCGAGGAAGGCTGGCGGGACAACCTGACGCTCGCGTCGTTCGGCGCCTCGGTGGTGCTGCTGCTGTCGTTCGTGGCCATCGAGAGCCGGGCGAAGGAGCCGATCACACCCCTCAAGATGTTCGCCGACCGCAACCGGTCGGGGACGTACGTGATCATGCTGAGCCTCGCCGCGGCCATGTTCGGCATGTTCTTCTTCATCGTCCTGTTCGTGCAGAACGTACTGGGCTACTCACCGATCAAGGCCGGTCTCGCCTTCCTGCCGGTCACGGCGGCGATCGCCGTCGGCGCGGGTCTGTCGCAGCGGTTCCTGCCGGTACTCGGGCCGAAGCCGTTCCTAGCAGGCGGATCGGCGCTCGTGGTGGTCGGGCTCGTCTGGCAGACGTTCATCAGCCCGGACAGTTCCTATGTGAACGGGGTCCTCGGGCCGATGCTGATCTTCGGCTTCGGCATGGGCCTGAACTTCGTCACGGTGACGCTCACCGCGGTCTCCGGGGTCGCACCGCACGAGGCGGGGGCCGCCTCCGGCCTGCTCAACACGACGCAGCAGGTGGGTGGCTCGCTGGGTCTCTCCATCCTGACCACCGTCTTCGGTACGGCCAGCCGTGACGAGGCGAAGGACCAGGTGGCCGATTTCATGGCCCACGCCTCGCCGGAGCAGAAGGCCGAGTTCGCCAAGACGCACGAGCTGCCCGCGCCCTGGAGCCACGAGGTCCTCGCGCACGGCATCTCGACGGCCTTCATACCGGCAGCGGCCATGGCCGTCCTCGCCCTGGTCGTCGCCTTGCTGGTGATCAGGGTCCGCAAGAGCGACCTGGCGGCGCTCTCCGGCACCGCGAACGCGGCGGGGCCCGCCGCGGGCTGAGGCCCGTACGGAGTGGTGGGTGCCGACCGGACCGTGAGGCCCGGCCGGCACCCACGACGCCTCCGTCCGCGTCGGGGTCAGAGCGTGGCGGCCGGGGCCCAGTCCGGCAGCGCCTCGGTCCGCTCCAGCCACTCGGCGGGCGGCTGGACACCCCGGCCGGACGCGACGATGCCGCCCACGATCGCGCACGTGGTGTCCATGTCGCCGCCCACCTGGGCGGTGCTCCAGAATGCCTGCTCGAAGTCCTGGAGTCCGCGCGCGGCCGACCACAGGGCGAACGGCACCGTGTCGTGCGCCGTGGTACGCCGACCGCATCCGAGCACCGCGGCCACGGTCGCCGGGTCGTCGTAGTCGAGCATGCCCTTGGCGCGGCGCAGGCCCGCCTCGACCGCGCTGCGCGGCACGAGCGCGAGCACGCCGTCGAGCAGCGCCTGCGGGCTCGGCGGTCCGGCCGGGTCGGCCACGAGCGCCGCGGCGGCGGCCACCGCCATCGCGCCGACGACGGCCTCCCGGTGCTGGTGCGTGGGGTAGGCCGAGATCTCGGCCTGGTGCGTGGCCTGCTCCGGGTCGTCGGCGTAGTAGGCGCCGAGCGGGGCGATCCGCATCGCCGCCCCGTTGCCCCACGACCCCTGGCCGTTGAAGAGCGCGGAGGCCAGCGTCCGCCAGTCGGCGCCCTCCCTGACCTGCCGCAGCAGCCTGTTCACCGCGGGGCCGTACCCGCGGTCGAAGTCGTGGTGCTCGGCGAACGACCGGGCCAGGGCGTCCTGGTCGATCCGCCCGTGCGCGGCCAGGACAGCCACCACGGAGCACGCCATCTCGGTGTCGTCGGTCCACTGCCAGCGCCCGTCCGGCACCGCCCGGCGCTTGAGCAGCGGATAGTTCACCGGCCCGAAGAACTGCGATCCCAGCGCGTCGCCCACGGACAGCCCGCGCAGACTGGACAGGGCGCGGTCCAAGCGCCCGTCGGGAGAGGAGTCAATGGTCATCGGCGCGCCACCCTATCCCGTGGCCCCGTAGGACTGGGGGTCGCACCACTGATCGAAGGGCCGGTTCATCGCGTACTTTCCGTTCTCCCCGAGAACGAGCATCCGCATCTCCGCGTTCCCAGGATTCGACAGCGACTCGAATTCCGCGACCGTCCAGTGGAACCAGCGCATGCAGAACAGCCGCATCGTCAGGCCGTGCGTCACGAGCAGCACGTTCGGCGGGTGGTCCGGGTGCTCGAAGCTGCGGTACAGGCTCTCCAAGAACGCCCCCACGCGGTCGTACACGTCCGCCCCGGACTCGCCCTGGGCGAAGCGGTAGAAGAAGTGCCCGTACGCGTCGCGGTACGCCTTCTGGAGCCGTACGTCGTCACGGTCCTGCCAGTTGCCCCAGTCCTGCTCCCTGAGGCGGGGCTCCTCGCGCACCCGGACGAGGTCGGGGTCGAGCCGGAACGCCTGGAACGTCTCGTGGGTGCGCCGGTACGGCGAGACGTACACGCTCACCCGCTCGCGTCCGAACAGCTCCCGCAGCTCCTTACCGGTCTCCTCTGCCTGCTGCCAGCCGGCCTCGGTGAGCGCCAGGGCATGGTCGGGCTCACGCTCGTACACGGTGTCGTCGGCATTGCCTTCGGATTCGCCGTGTCGGACAAGAACGATGCGCCGCGGTCGTGCCATGCCCAAACACTAGATCGGCTCGGCCGATTTCGAGCACTCGTACGGGCTCCATCCGGCGGATGTGACGCGTCTCTAAGTGCGTCTCCTCCGAGCGGCACGCGCGCGTGGTCGCGTCTTCACACCGTCCAGGTCGGTTCGAGCCGCACGATGTCGCCGTCGACGGCCTCGATGTCCAGCTCCGTCTCGGCGCGCACGGCCAATCGCTCCACCCGCTGGACCTGGTACTTCCCGTGCTCGGCCGCCGACAGCCACATGGACAGGACCAGATACTCGTCGCCTGGTGCCTTGCCGAAGAGACCACGGACCATACCCGGCGAGCCGGCCATCGCCGGGTTCCAGATCCTCTGCTGCATCAGCGTGAAGTGCTCGGCCCGCTCGGCGCGCACCTTGCAATGCGCGACACGGACGACATCGGAGTCCGTGAAGCGCGGTTCGAAGCCCGTCTTCACGTCGAAGAGGTGGTCGAACAGCTTCGCCTGCATGTCACGGTAGGTGCCCGTCTGGCTCGCGGCGAGCCGGTCATGGGCGCGGGCCATGAAGGAGTCGTAGAAGGCACGGCTCTCCCAGAAACCGAAGACATGCGCCACATCGGGCTCTCTCCGGCTCCAGCCACCGCCCTGTCCCCGGAACCCCGGCTCCCCGAGGAGCCCCGCCCATTTCCGCTGCCCCCGCTCGAACCCCCGACGGTCCACCACAGCGCAGCGAATCCACTTGACCAGCACCGCGCCATCGTACGGCGCGGTGCGTGACGCGGGGTCACTCTCCGGTGTAGTGCGTGCGCACCAATGCGGCGAGGTCGTCATCGCCCAGTTCGACGCCGAACTCCTGGTCGAGCACCGTACGCAACTCTGTTGCCGTCACGGCCCGTTCGACGCGTCGGCCGTCCGCGTAGGCGATGACGAACTCCTCGCCCGCCAGCATGCGGCGGGCGTCCGCGGTGCCGTACTGCACCACGGGGCGTCTGACGAAGGTGGACCGCGGATGGCTGGACGTGTAGTGGTTCAGCACCATGTAGTCGACAGGGTGACGCTCCTCCAGGGTGAAGGCGTACACGTCGTGCCAGTCATCGGGCCGCCTGCCGCGCAGCACCCAGATGTCCTCGCTCTCCCGGACGATGCCGAACTCCCAGGGACCTTGCGTCACTTGCACGCCGTCACGGAGAGGTATGGGCTCCCGCAGCCCTGCCGCACCGAACCCGACGTCGCAGAGCCATGCGTCCTCGTCGACCTGCACGCGCGTGAGCATGTGGGTCACCGGGCGCAGGGACGTGGTGTTCAGGCGGACGCGGGCGCCAAGGCCGCGGACGGAGAAGCCGATGTGCTCCAGGACAGCGGCGAACAGCAGGTTGTGTTCATAGCAGTAGCCGCCGCGCCGCCTGTGCACCAGCTTGTCCTGCACCGCGGACAGGTCGAGCGGCACCGGCCTGCCCAGCATCAGTTCCAGGTTCTCGAACGGGATCGCCGCCACGTGGGCACGGTGCAGGGCCCGCAGCGTCTCCACGTCCTGCTTCAGATCCCCGTCGAAGCCGATCCGCGCCACGTATGCGTCGATGTCGAGTTCTTCCGCGTTCCAGGTCATGCCTCAATGATCGGTGCGACAGCCCCTCGTACCGACCCGATTTACCCCTCACCGGCCACGCTCTGTCAGTGGGAGGACGTAGCGTGTTCGTAGCAAGCAACATCGCGTCACAGAGGGGGAGTTCGTGAGCAGTCTCCGCAAGGGGATCGAGCGGGTCGAGGTCGGCCTGAAGTGGGACCCCAGCCCGTTGGGCTCGCCCCCGCACGACCTGGACCTCGTCGCCGGGACGTACACGAGGGAGGATCCGCACGGCAGCCCCGCCTACCTCGTCCACTTCGACAGCCGCTCCCCCGACGGGACCATCCACCTCGACCGGGACAGCAGGACGGGTCAGGGCTTCGGTTTCGACGAGATCATGATGCTGGAGCTGGAGCGGCTCTCGCCCGCTTACACGCGCGTGCTGGTGGGCGTCGTCCTCCAGCAGAACGAGCAGTCAGAGCGGCACCTGGTCTTCGCTGACGTGGCCAACACCGGCGTGCGCGTCCGCGAGGGCCACACCGACCTGTCGCAGCACGACCTCTCGGCGGTGGCCGACAGCTCGGCGGCCACGCTCGGCGAGTTCACACGGGGCGCTGACGGCGAGTGGTCGTTCCGCGAGGCGATACGCGGCTTCGACGGTGACCTCACCACGTTCGCCGCCGCGATGGGCGCCCTGGAGCTGTAGCGCATACGCCGGAGGGGCGGCGGGACCGCGATGGTCCCGCCGCCCCTCCGGGTCAGGCACTCAGCTGCAGCCGCTGGTGGAGCCGCAGCCCTCGCAGATGTAGCAGGAGCCGGCCCGCTGCATCTTCGTACCGCAGGAGAAGCAGAGCGGGGCGTCCGCCTGGATGCCGAGCTGCATCTCGACGAGCTCGGCGCTGGTGTGCGCCTGCTGCGGGACAGGCTGCACGGCGGCGGCCTCGGCCTTCGGCGTCTCGACGGCCTTCAGGGACTCGGTCTGCGCCGTCTGGACGGGCGCCGACTGCGCGAGGCCCTCGACGTCGACCTCGTCCTCGGACGGCTCGTAGGAGCCGGTCTCCAGGTGACGCTGGCGCTCCTCGGCGGAGTGGATGCCGAGCGCGGAGCGGGTCTCGAAGGGCAGGAAGTCGAGCGCCAGGCGGCGGAAGATGTAGTCGACGATCGACTGCGCCATCCGCACGTCCGGGTCGTCCGTCATGCCGGCCGGCTCGAAGCGCATGTTCGTGAACTTCGAGACGTACGTCTCCAGCGGCACGCCGTACTGCAGACCCACCGAGACGGCGATGGAGAAGGCGTCCATCATGCCCGCGAGGGTCGAGCCCTGCTTGGACATCTTCAGGAAGACCTCACCGAGACCGTCGTCCGGGTAGGAATTGGCGGTCATGTAGCCCTCGGCGCCGCCGACCGTGAAGGAGGTGGTGATGCCGGGACGGCCCTTGGGGAGGCGCTTGCGGACCGGACGGTACTCGACGACCTTCTCGACCGCCTTGCGGATCTCCGCCTCGGTCTTCTCCGTGACCTCGGCCTTCTCCTTCTCCTTGGTCTTCGCGGAGAGCGGCTGGCCGACCTTGCAGTTGTCGCGGTAGATGGCGAGCGCCTTGACGCCCATCTTCCAGGCCTCGAAGTAGACCTCCTCGACGTCCTCGACCGTCGCCGACTCCGGCAGGTTGACGGTCTTGGAGAGGGCGCCGGAGATCCACGGCTGAATCGCGGCCATCATGCGGACGTGGCCCATCGCGGAGATGGAGCGCTCGCCCATGGCGCAGTCGAAGACCTCGTAGTGCGCGGTCTTCAGACCCGGGGCGTCGATCACATTGCCGTGCTCGGCGATGTGGGCGACGATCGCCTCGATCTGCTCCTCCTGGTAGCCCAGGCGGCGCAGGGCCTGCGGGACGGTGCCGTTGACGATCTGCATCGAGCCGCCGCCGACCAGCTTCTTGAACTTGACCAGGGCGAGGTCGGGCTCGAGACCGGTGGTGTCGCAGGACATCGCGAGACCGATGGTGCCGGTCGGGGCGATGACGGACGCCTGCGAGTTACGGAAACCGTTCTTCTCGCCGAGGCGGATCACGTCCTGCCAGGCCTCCGTGGCGGCGGCCCAGATCGGGGTGTCCAGGTCGTCCATGCGGACGGCCGCGGTGTTGGCGTCGGCGTGCTGCTTCATGACGCGCTGGTGCGGCGTGGCGTTCTTGGCGTAGCCGTCGTACGGGCCGACGACCGCGGCGAGCTCGGCCGAGCGCTTGTACGACGTACCCGTCATCAGCGAGGTGATCGCGCCGGCGAGGGCACGGCCACCGTCGGAGTCGTAGGCGTGGCCGGTCGCCATGAGCAGGGCGCCCAGGTTCGCGTAGCCGATGCCGAGCTGGCGGAAGGCGCGGGTGTTCTCGCCGATCTTCTGCGTCGGGAAGTCCGCGAAGCAGATCGAGATGTCCATCGCGGTGATGACCAGCTCGACGACCTTGGAGAAGCGCTCGACGTCGAAGGACTGGTTGCCCAGGCCGTCGTCCTTGAGGAACTTCATCAGGTTCAGCGAGGCGAGGTTGCAGGACGTGTTGTCCAGGTGCATGTACTCGCTGCACGGGTTCGAGCCGTTGATGCGGCCGGACTCCGGGCACGTGTGCCACTGGTTGATGGTGTCGTCGTACTGGATGCCGGGGTCGGCGCAGGCCCAGGCGGCCTCGGCCATCTTGCGGAAGAGCGACTTGGCGTCGACCTCCTCGATGACCTCACCGGTCATGCGGGACGTCAGGCCGAACTTGCCGCCCTGCTCGACCGCCTTCATGAAGGCGTCGTTCACGCGGACCGAATTGTTGGCGTTCTGGTACTGGACGGACGTGATGTCGTCGCCGCCCAGGTCCATGTCGAAGCCCGCGTCGCGCAGGGCGCGGATCTTCTCCTCTTCCTTCACCTTGGTCTCGATGAAGTCCTCGATGTCGGGGTGGTCGACGTCGAGGATGACCATCTTGGCCGCGCGGCGCGTGGCGCCACCCGACTTGATCGTTCCCGCGGAGGCATCGGCACCGCGCATGAAGGAGACAGGGCCCGAGGCGTTGCCGCCGGAGGAGAGCAGCTCCTTGGAGGAGCGGATGCGGGAGAGGTTCAGGCCGGCACCGGAGCCGCCCTTGAAGATCATGCCCTCTTCCTTGTACCAGTCGAGGATCGACTCCATGGAGTCGTCGACGGACAGGATGAAGCAGGCGGAGACCTGCTGGGGCTGCGGCGTGCCCACGTTGAACCACACCGGCGAGTTGAAGCTGAAGATCTGGTGCAGGAGGGCGTACGCCAGCTCGTGCTCGAAGATCTCGGCGTCGGCGGGGGAAGAGAAGTACTTGTAGTCCTCGCCGGCCTTCCGATACGTCTTCACGATGCGGTCGATGAGCTGCTTGAGGCTCACCTCGCGCTGCGGGGTGCCGACGGCGCCCCGGAAGTACTTGCTGGTGACGATGTTGACCGCGTTCACCGACCAGAACTCGGGGAACTCGACGCCACGCTGCTCGAAGTTGATCGAGCCGTCGCGCCAATTGGTCATGACGACGTCTCGGCTGGCCCATTCCACCTCGTCGTACGGGTGCACGCCGGGGGTGGTGTGGATGCGCTCGATACGCAGACCCTTGCTCGCCTTGGCACCCTTCGTACGGGAACCTCGTGCCGGGCCGCTCGCCGTCTCTGTCATGCCGCCTCCCATATACCGGGCTAAAACGCCCTGAAGTGCCGCGAAATTTCCGTGGCACGGTGTGTGTCTTGTATCGCGAACGCCGCTCATGCCGCCCGCGACAGGTCTGTGGATGCCGCCGCTGACCCGGAACCGGTCAGTCGGCGGCTTGGGCGGGCACGGGGACCTCAAGGGCCCCTCCGCTCCCGCCGTCACTCTCCGCGCGCTCTCCGCCCGCGCGGCCCGACGCCGCCGCGTCGAGCACCTGTTCCCTCAGTTCCGCGATCGCGGACTCGAAGTCCTCCAGCGAATCGAACGCCCGGTAGACGGACGCGAAGCGCAGGTAAGCGACGAGATCAAGCTCTTGGAGTGGACCCAGTATGGCCAGGCCCACGTCGTGGGTCGTCAGCTCGGCGCTCCCGGTGGCCCGTACCGCTTCCTCGACCCGCTGGCCGAGCAGAGCCAGCGCGTCCTCGGTCACCGGACGGCCCTGGCACGCCTTGCGCACACCGTTGATGACCTTGGTGCGGCTGAAGGGTTCGGTGACCCCGCTCCGCTTGACGACCATCAGCGAACACGTCTCCACCGTCGTGAAACGACGGGAGCAGTCCGGGCACTGACGGCGACGGCGGATCGAGGTGCCGTCATCGGTGGTGCGGCTGTCGACGACACGACTGTCGGGATGCCTGCAGAAGGGACAGTGCATGTACTCCCAACCCTCCTTCATGGCACGCCTCAATAGCCCCAAGAGGCTTTTCCCGCCCCTCGAAGCAGCCCCAAGCATAGGTGATGACCTGGTCAGCGAAACCACCGGGACCACAACCCCTGGGCTGCTGATGCCATCCAACCACTAGATGTGGTGTTCGGCTGCCTTTGGGGCACTAGAGCGTGTCGCGGAAAACGGAGTCGCACGCACACTCCCCGGAAACACCACAGGCCACGGGCCCCATCGCACCGCTGCCGACTCCGAAACGGACCCGAAACCACGCGACGCACGCGAGGAGGGGGCGGTGCCCGGACGGCGAGGCGGTCAATGGCAGACTGAGGCAGCCCTCGGAGCGGGTCTCGGCCACGGCGGTGAAGCGTACCGGATTGAACCGAAATGCCGTGCTCCCGGCCGACGGTCATACACCCAGGCACATGATCACGACAAGCAAACTACGGTTTTTCACTCGAACGTGTGTTTGGCGCAACCTTTCGAAAGGAACTACCGTTGGCTAGCTAGGGAGACATTCTCGAGAGGGGCCGACCGACGTGACCACCACCGCAGACAGTGCCATGATCACCGCCCAGGGCCGCGCCCAGGGACGACTCGAGCCGGTGCATGCAGTGAATGACGCAGCCATGACCCAGGAGGGGGCCAAGCCCGGCCGCTCCTTGCCCGGCCGACCTCCAGGCATCCGCGCCGACAGCTCGGGGCTGACCGACCGCCAGCGTCGCGTGATCGAGGTCATCCGGGACTCGGTGCAGCGTCGCGGGTACCCGCCGTCGATGCGGGAGATCGGCCAGGCCGTCGGCCTGTCCAGCACGTCGTCGGTGGCCCACCAGCTCATGGCTCTCGAACGCAAGGGCTTCCTGCGCCGCGACCCGCACCGCCCGCGCGCCTACGAGGTGCGGGGCTCGGACCAGCCGAGCGCGCAGCCCACGGACACGACGGGCAAGCCGGCGGCCTCGTACGTGCCGCTCGTCGGCCGGATCGCCGCGGGTGGCCCGATCCTCGCCGAGGAGTCGGTCGAGGATGTCTTCCCCCTCCCCCGGCAGCTCGTCGGCGACGGTGAGTTGTTCGTGCTCAAGGTCGTCGGCGACTCGATGATCGAGGCCGCGATCTGCGACGGCGACTGGGTCACGGTCCGCCGCCAGCCCGTCGCGGAGAACGGCGACATCGTGGCGGCCATGCTCGACGGCGAGGCCACCGTCAAGCGCTTCAAGCGCGAGGACGGCCATGTGTGGCTCCTCCCTCACAACGCGGCGTACCAGCCGATCCCCGGCGACGAGGCGACCATCCTCGGCAAGGTGGTGGCGGTCCTCCGCCGCGTGTGACTCTCCCTGACCGGGCCCCGGAACCAACTGCGCCGGTTCCGGGGCCCAGGGCTGGGCGCTGCGCTGCGCTGGCTGTGCCCGGGGTGTTCTGGGCGGGGTTTTGTTGAGCGCCGGGGTTTGTTGGGGCTGGATTCTGCTGGGGCGGGTTGTGCTGCCGGGCCGGGTTGCTGAGGGCAGCTGCGCTGGAGGCTGTGCTGATCGCCGGGGCCTGCGCAGAGGGGGCCTGGGTACGTCGATCGCCCCTTCGATGCGCGGAGGTTTTACGTCCAAGGGGGCTTCATCAGCGGACCCCGTTCAGGGCCAAGCCCCGAATCACCCGTCGGCGCGCTACCGACTGGCCCGGCTGCTGTGCCGCCACCCCAGCCCTGCTTGCTCGCCGAGCTCCCCGTGCGAAGGCGCGACTCTGCGCTACTTCCCCTCCGCCTTCGCCGCCGCGTCGATCGCCGCAAGCGAGCGCCGCGCCTGGTTGCGGTCCGTCGTGTACCAGAAGTTCGGCATAGACGCCCGCAGATAGCTGCCGTAGCGGGCCGTCGCCAGGCGCGGGTCGAGCACGGCGACGACGCCACGGTCCCCCGTCGCACGCACGAGACGGCCCGCTCCCTGCGCCATCAGCAGCGCGGCATGTGTCGCCGCCACCGCCATGAAGCCGTTGCCGCCCGCCTCCTCGACCGCCTTCTGGCGGGCACTCATCAGCGGATCGTCGGGCCGGGGGAACGGGATCTTGTCCATGACGACCAACTGGCAACCCGTCCCCGGTACGTCCACGCCCTGCCAGAGCGACAAGGTGCCGAACAGACAGGTCTTCGGATCCGCCGCGAAGTTCTTGATCAGCTCGCCGAGGGTGTCCTCGCCCTGGAGCAGGATCGGATACTCGGGCACGCGCGTCCGCAGCTCCTCGGCCGCCGCCTGGGCCGCGCGCATGGAGGAGAAGAGCCCGAGCGTCCTTCCGCCGGCTGCCTGGAGCAGTTCCGTCAGCTCGTCCATCATGTCGGTCCGCGTGCCCTCGCGCGCGGGGCGGGCCAGGTGCTTGGCGACGTAAAGGATGCCCTGCTTCGGGTAGTCGAACGGTGAGCCCACATCGACGCCCTGCCATACCGGCATGTCGTCTCCCTGGGTGCCTTCGGGCGCCAGGCCGAGCGAGGCCCCTACGCCGTTGAAGTCACCGCCGAGCTTCAGCGTCGCCGACGTCAGGGTCACCGAGCGGTCGGTGAAGAGCTTCTCGCGCAGCAGACCCGATACGGACATGGGTGCCACGCGCAGGGACGCGCCGCTTTGACGGAAGGAGGAGCCCGCGCGGGGCTCGTTCCGCTCGTACCAGACGACGTCCCACTCCGACTGGTTCGTGATCCGCTCCGCGACATCGTGGATCGACTCCACGGAGGCGAGCGCCTGCTTGCGCACGGCGTCCTCGTCCTGGACGGACTTGTCCCGTGTGGCGCCGATGGCGGTGATGACCGTACGCGCGGCGTCACGCAGCGCCATCAAGGCATAGCCGAGATCCTCGGGGATCTCCTCCAGGCGGCCCGGCAGGGCGAGCTCCATGAGCCGTTCGAAGCCCTCGGCGGCGGTCTGGAGCTGGTCGGCGGCCTTCTCGTTCACCAGCTTCGCCGCCCGGCGCACGGCGCGGTTGACCTGGCCGGGCGTGAGCTCGCCGGTCGCCACGCCCGTCACCCGGGACACCAGCTCGTGGGCCTCGTCGACGATCAGGACCTCGTGCTCCGGCAGGACCGGGGCGCCCTCGATGGCGTCGATCGCGAGCAGCGCGTGGTTGGTGACGATGACGTCGGAGAGCTTGGCGCGCTCGCGGGACATCTCCGCGAAGCATTCCTGCCCGTATGCGCATTTCGAGGCGCCCAGACACTCCCGGGACGACACGGAGACCTGGGACCAGGCCCGGTCCGAGACGCCTGGCGTGAGATCGTCCCGGTCACCGGTCTCGGTCTCGTCCGCCCAGTCCCGCATGCGCAGCAGGTCCTGCCCGAGCTTGCTGGTCGGCGCGGCCGCCTCGAACTGGTCGAAGAGCCCTTCTTCCTCGTCCTGCGGCATGCCCTCGTGGAGGCGGTGCAGGCACAAATAGTTCGACCGGCCCTTGAGCATGGCGAAGGTGGGTCGGCGACGCAGCAGCGGATGCAGCGCCTCCACCGTGCGCGGCAGGTCCCGCTCTACGAGCTGGCGCTGGAGGGCCAGCGTGGCCGTGGCGACCACGACGCGCTCTCCATGGGCCAGCGCCGGCACCAGGTAGCCGAGGGACTTACCGGTGCCGGTGCCCGCCTGGACCAGCAGATGGGAACCGTCGTCGATCGCCTTGGCGACCGTCTCGGCCATGGTCACCTGGCCAGGGCGCTCCGTGCCGCCGACGGCGGCGACGGCGGCGTGCAGGAGCTCGGGGAGTGAGGGCTTCGTCATAGCTCGACCACCCTAAACGGCCCCACTGACAATCCGGCGATCACGGTTGGTGGAGGGGGTTGGCGACGGTGCCGTGGACGGCGGCGTGGGGGCGGTGGGCCCGGTCGCGGTAACCGTCGAGGTGCAGACGGTTGCGGTTGAGGCACAGCCGCTCGATACGGGGCGTGAGCAGGTCGAACATCTCGTACCGCTCCTTGAGCTCCGGAAAGCGGGCGTGGTGGCGCAGGATCTCGGCGCGCACGAGGGACCAGAATTCCGCTTCCGACACGTCGAGTTGTTCCTCGCACAGGGGCGCCAGGTAGCGGAAGACTCCGACGAACAGCCCGGAATGGATGAACTGCGTCAGGAAGGCGGGACTCTCCGTGAGCAGGACGGCCCGGACGTCGTCCGGCATGGAGTCGTGTTCCGGGAGCGGGTGCGCGCTGACGTTGACGTCGTCCACGAAGTCCTTGACCGCCAGACGGACCGGTACGTCGTGCTCGTCGAAGACGATGATGGCGTTCTCCCCGTGCGGTGAGAACACGGTGCCGTAGCGGTACAGGAATCGCAGCAGGGGTGGGAGGACGGCGGCGAAGAGGTGGCGCAGCCAGGTCCTCGCGTCGAGTCCGGAGCGCGCAATAAGTTCTGTCGTGAACGCGCGCCCGTGGGGGTCGACAAGTAACAAGGAAGCCAATGTGCGGGCCCGCTCACCGGGCGCGAGGTAGCGGGTCACCGGCTCGCGCCAGATGGCGCCGAGCAGTTCCTTGTACTGGTAAGGGACTTCGTCGAGCCCTCCATACAGGGGGTGCTGCACCGCGACGGACGCCACCTCACCCAGCAGGATGACTCCGCACTCGTCCCTGAGAAAGGGATCGGCGTCGCGCAGCGCGTGCATCCAAGTGGTGACGGCGGGGGCGGCGACGGTGCGCTCTGTGGGCAACCCGCGCCACACAAGGGTGTTGAGAACGGAGAGCGGCAATTTGACCGTGTGCCGGTCAGGGCGGCTGATATTGAGGAACGTACGGATCGATTGCTGAGGCAGTCGGACGTCGCCGTCCGTAGGGAGCGGCACGATCAAGCCCGCGGCGATGGAGGAGGCGAACAGCGGAAGCACGGTGTCGTCCCACTGCCAGGGATGGACCGGCAAATAGAGGTACGTATCCGGGTCCAGGCCCCGTGCGCGCAATTCGTCCGCGAACAACTCACGCGTGGCCTGACCGAGTTCGCGGGAGTAGAGACGGTCAGCGGACTCCAGCCCGGCGGCGCCACGGTACGTGGCGAGGCTGGTGTGGACGGCGATCCAGGGGAGGCTCGTGGGGCGCCGTGCTTCTGGGGCCCAGCGAGAGATGTCGGTTGCCGAGAATCCGAGACGGCCCTTGTTGAGAACGATCCAGGGGTGACCGGTCTGATGCCCCTCCAGCTCGGCGTAGCCCAGGTCCGCGAGGTGAGGCGCGGTTGCGGCGGTGTGGTCGAGACGGGCGTCGGCGGCGAGGGTGATGGACAGCTCGCGGATGAGGTGGCCGAGGGTGGTGCCGTCGAGACCGATGAGGCTGCTGATGCGAAGGAGGAAGACAAGCGGGTCTGTGAACCGTTCGGGAGGGGTCGGTGTGACCGGCGCGGTCTCCGCTGCCGAGGGGGTCGATGGGGCTGATGGGCCTGCTGGGACTGCTGGGGTCGACGAGACCGATGGGGCAGAAGTGACTGGTGCGGCCGTCGCTACCGGTGCGGCCGGGGTTGTCAGTCGGGTTGAAGTGACCGGTGCAGCCAGCGCGGCGCCCGCGGCGATCGGTCCGTCGGCCACCCACTCGATGCTCTCGGGGTCCACCTGCCAACTGCCGTACGCACCCCGTCGGGCCCGGAACCGGACCGTGCCCCCGTCGGCTTCTCCGGTCGCCTCGGGCCCGCCGTGACCGTTCCACTCCGTCTCCTTCTCCTGTCCGTCACGGGCGGGAACGGTCAGCGTGTACGGGTGGTAGGGGGACGTCGCGGCCGTGTCATGGCCGACGGGCAGGGGCCGGAGGATCTCTTCGTACGCGAATTCGCCGATCAGCTTGGCCAGCAGACGTGCTCCCGCCCGTTCCCAGTTCTCCCGCGTGAGCTCGGGCGGGTCGTACAGCACGGGTGGCTCTGCCGGGTTCGGGACGACGGGCGAATTCGGCACGGGAACTCCTCGCGAGGGAACCGGATCGGGTCGAGCGGTGTACTAGGAGTGACCAGGTCAGAGGATGGTGCGCAGGGCCCGGTCACGGACCATGAGCGCGGCTCGTTTGTCGGGGAGGTCCACCTCGGCGGAGAAGCGGAAGCCGGCGCTCATGAATGCGGAGACGGAAGGGGTGTTGCGAAGGTCTGGTTCTGCGATGACGCGCCCGCAGGGCGGGCGATGGTCGAGTACGAGGTCGGCCACAGCTTTGAGCAGTGTGGTTCCGAGGCCCCGACCGCGATTGGCGACACCACCGATGAGGAGGTGGATTCCGGTGTCGTGCGGACGGGCGGGGTAATGACGGGCGAGCGGGTCGAGGTCGGCGCGGTAAATCTCCCAGTAACTCATGGGCGTGCCGTCGAGGACACCGAGACAGGGCACGCTGCGACCGTCGCCGTCGAGTTGCGGGCGCAGATGGTCCGCGGTGACGGTCTCGGAGCCGGCGAGTTCCCAGAAGGCGGCGACGGCGGGGTCGTTCATCCAGCGGCTGATGAGCTTGAGGTCACGCTCGATGCGGACCGGGACGAGCTGGAAGACACCTGAGGGAGTGGTGACCGGTCCCCACTCCCCCACGCGGTCGAGCAGATCGTGCTGGGTCGAACCGGAGAAGACGGGGATGCTCCAACGCCCGCTCACGGCGCTGTCTTGGCCTAGCCGACCATGCCACTCTTCCTGTTCGCCCGGTCCGCCCTGAGCGTCTGCACTGTGGAGTTCGTTCCGTCCGTCCCGTCTGCCCTGTGCGCCATGCCCGCTGTCCCCTGTGTGTCCGTCATGGCTGCCTTGGCTGTCCTGGGCGTCCTGCTCTGCGATGAGTGCCAGTACGTCGTCGGAGAGGCGCAGGTCCAGGGTGTCCTGACAGTCCGGGTCCGTCGACGGGTCGGTGGACTCGCCGAGCGGGGCGCTGGGCCGGGCGCCGGGCGCGGGAGCGATGTCTGCGTCGGCCCTGATGTTGGCCTCGGCATCAGCATCGGTGCTCGCATCGGCAGGGGGCACGGCAACGCTCCTCTCAGGGAGTGGTGCGGAGTACGGGACGAAGTGCGGGACAGGGTCTTCCGGCCGGGTTCTGGACCAGGACGTCAGACATGGAGGGGGTTGGTGAGGGTGATGTAGACGGATTGGGTGTCGACAGGGCCGACGAGTTCGTCGAGGCCATGCAACCGGGTCAGGAGGTTCGCTTTGCAGCGCAGCTTCGGTGAGTCCAGCAGTCGGCTCGGCAGTGGGCTGCGCAGTCGGTTGGCGCCGGTGGCCGCCTCGACGAGGAAGCGACGGAATGCGGCGAGCAGCAGGCGTTCGTCGGCGAGCCGTTGGGAGCCGAAGGCGCCGATGAGGCCGAAGACGTTGTTGATGGCCAGGTAGTAGGCGAATCGCTCGTCGGTGACGTCGTCTGAGACGAAAGTGTCGCTGAGCGTGCCGATGCCGGGGAGCCGCTGGTCGAGTTCGGTTCTGCGGGACTCGCGGAAGTAGTAGCCCTGGTTGTCGCGGTAGCGGCCGCCGACGGGCCATCCGTCGGCGTCGAGCAGGAGGAGGGTGTTCTGCTGGTGCGCTTCGAGGGCGACACCGGCTTCGCTGTCGAGCCAGAGCACGGGGCGCACCACGTGCTCCAGGTAGCGCAGGAACCACTCGGTCGCGACGGCGGTACGCGATCGTCCCGTCCGAGTTGTGAGGCGGGTGATGGTGTCGGCGAGCCGGGAGGTCATCGGGGTGCGGTCCGAGGAGCCCGCCGGGTCGTACGGGGGCCGGGGTGAGACGAAGCCCGCGATGCAGGAGACGTCGTCGCCGGGGCGGAAGGGGTTGTTGCGGATCATGACATCGATCCCGGGGACGGGGTCACCGTTCGGGTCGTCGACGGCGAGCCAGGCCGGGTCGCGGACGATGTCGAAGCCCGGGTGGGCGGCGTGCCACTGCTCGGCGAGGCCGTTGCGGAGCAGCCGGTGGACCTCGACACCCCGGTGCAGTTCCTTGCGAAGGTTCTCGCGGCGGGAGTTGGTGATCCGCAGGCTGAGGGAGAGCTTCAGCATCGCTTGGGTGCCGGGGCGGTACAGGGTGCGGACGGAAGAGGTGGGGAACCAGGGTTCGCCGTGCGGACCGAGTTCACGCAGGAGGCCGGCGTCGAGAAGGGCGGCGGTGGTCGGACGGTGCCGCAGTTCGCGGAGCTGCCAGGGGTGCAGGGGAAGGGCGGCGAAGCCGTCCGGCAACGGGAGGCCGGGTCCGGCGAGTTGGGAGGTGAGGCGGGGAGCGGGGACGGGGCGGCCGCGTTCGGTCCAGGCCGAGTCGTGGGCGAGGACATCGGGCGCGACGGCGATCCATTGAAGGGGGAAGGAGCCGCGCAACTCCGGTGAGTAGAGGCGCGCTTCGGCCTCGGACAGGCCCTCACGGCTCTTGGGCGTGGGGTGCAGCGGGTGGCCGAGGAGCAGGGCCTGTTCCCCGGCGAGGAAGCGGTCGGGGTTGTCCTCGCGACGTTGACGGCGGTCGGCGATGAACACGGCCGTGCGGCTTACGGAGTCGGCGACGCGAGCCACCAGGTCACCGCCTTCGCCCGAGGGGGCGGTGGGGAGGTCAACCGTGCTGGCGTCGGTGCCGGGTGCAGCGTCGGCCTCGGCATCGGGCGCGGTATCGGCCTCCTTGTGGGCCTCGGTGCCGTCCCTTGTCGCGATCGGCCCGCCCTCGGCCCTCTCCGTGGAACCGGATTCGCGGCTCAGGAGGGCGGCGAGTGTCACGGCGTCGACGCAGGGGGCGCCCTGGGGGCCGTCCTCCAGGTAGGGGAGGCCGAAGCGGTGCCAGCCGGTGAGTGACCAGTAAAGGATCGGAACGAGGAGAGCGGTGCCGCTCGCGGGCAGGGCGATGCGGAGGGCGCCGACGGGAGGAGGAGAGATGTTGTTCTCGCGTACCCAGCAACGGAGCAGGTTCTCCACGGCCGCGAGCTGGGCGGCGGTGGTGGGGTCGGGGTGTTCGAGCAGATCGATGGCACCGGCCCCGACGACCGCGCCAATCGCGCCGGTTGCCCCTGCCGCATCCACGGCATCTGCCGCGGGGATCGCACCAACTGCATCAGCGGCACCAGCCGCACCCATCACACCAGCCGCATCAGGCGCATCCACCACACCAGCGACGTCGCGGACCGTGACGGCATCGGCAACGTTCACGGCGTCGACGACATGCACGGTGTCGGTGAAGTGGGCGGTTGAGGTGTGCGGACGTTCGGCCTCTTGGACGCCGCTCTTCTTCCGGAGGACCGCTTCGTGTTCCGGGTCGCTCAAGGTCTGCGGGTCGCAGGTTCCTGCGGTGAAGGGGCGGGGGCGGCCGTCGGATGCGGGGGTGGCGTTCAAGAGTGTTTCCTTGCGTGGGGTGGGAGGCTCCGTGGGGCGGTGGTCCGGTCGTTCCGGTTACCGCGGCTTTCGCTGGGGCAGGGCGTGCCGCCGTCTGCTGGTGTGGCTAGGTGTTGTTCGGGCCACGGCGGCCAGGGCGTCCGCGAGCCTGTCGACGATCGCCGCCGCCTGTTCGTCGGTGATGGTGAGGGGTGGCAGGAGGCGTACGACGCTGGAGTGGCGGCCGCCGAGTTCGACGATCAGGCCGCGGTCCAGGCAGGCGTCGC
The DNA here is from genome assembly GCF_040644575.1 of Streptomyces sp. NPDC046939. Classification (NCBI taxonomy): domain Bacteria; kingdom Bacillati; phylum Actinomycetota; class Actinomycetes; order Kitasatosporales; family Streptomycetaceae; genus Streptomyces; species Streptomyces sp. NPDC046939. The sequence continues at coordinate 58,569 of NZ_JBEYWV010000031.1, read as the reverse complement.
GGACGGCCGCGGCGAGGGCCGGGGCGGCGGGGAGGGGTGCGGTCGCCGGTTCGCCGAGGAGGGGGTCTGCGGAGAAGTCGTCGGTGTGCGGTGCGCCGGTGAGGTGGGTGGGTTCCGTGACGTCAGGGGCGGGGAACGGGCCGGGGACCTCTGCGACCTCGTCGCCGGGGTGGGGTACGACGGCGTCCGGCGCCGTATGGGCGGGGCCCGCGGTGCCCCCCGGGTCGACGAGTTCCATACCGATCATCAGGCCGCGGCCCCGGACGTCGCCGATGCAGGGGTGCTGCCGGGCCAGGGCGCGGAGTTGGGTCATCATGCGGGTGCCGAGTGTGGCGGCGCGTTCGGCGAGGCCGTTCTCGCGTACGTAGGCGAGGGTCGCAGTTCCGGCGGCCATGGCGAGTTGGTTGCCGCGGAAGGTGCCGGCGTGTGCGCCGGGGCCCCAGACGTCGAGGTCGTCGCGGTAGACGATGACGGCGAGCGGGAGGCTGCCGCCGATCGCCTTGGACAGGACCATCACGTCCGGCACGACGCCGCTGTGGTCCACGGCCCAGAAGGCGCCGGTCCTGCCGACGCCGGTCTGCACCTCGTCGGCGATCAGCGGGATTCCTCGGGACTCGGTGACGGCCCGCATGCGGCGCAGCCAGGTGTCGGGGGCGGGGATGACGCCGCCCTCCCCCTGCACCGGTTCGAGGATCATGCCGGCCGGCATGGGCACACCCGACTTGGTGTCGTCGAGCAGCGTCTCGGTCCAGCGGGCGGCGAGTTCGGCGCCACGCGGGCCGCCGATGCCGAAGGGGCAGCGGTAGTCCTGCGGATAGGGCAGGCGTGCGACCCGGACGTCCTGGGCGCCGCCCGATGCTTCGAGGGCCCCGGCGGTCATGCCGTGATAGGCACCGGTGAAAGCGAGGAGGCCGGGGCGGCCGGTGGCGGCGCGTACCAGTTTCAGGGCGGCTTCGACGGCGTCCGTCCCGGCCGGGCCGCAGAACTGGATGCGGGCCCGGTCGGCGAGGGCGGGCGGCAAGGTCCGGAACAGCTCGGTGGTGAAGGCGTCCTTGACGGGGGTGGCGAGGTCGAGGATGTGCAGCGGCGCTCCGGAGTCGAGCACCTTGCGAATGGCTTCGAGGACCACCGGGTGGTTGTGGCCGAGGGCGAGGGTGCCCGCGCCGGAGAGGCAGTCCAGGTACCGGCGGCCGTCGGCTCCCTCGATGGTGAGGCCCCGGGCCCGTACCGGCACGATCGGCAGGGCACGCGCGTACGTGCGCGCGGCCGATTCGCGCGCGGACTGGCGGCGCAGGATGGAGTCGTGCAGGGCGGTTTCGCGTGCGGACGTCCCGCGCGCATCCCCTTCCAAGGGGGCCTCTCCGGTCAAGGCCACGGCTGCTGGTCCTCCCGCTGGGTTCACGGCCGACTGGGCTCGTCGGCTCACCGAAGGGCGGACCGAGTCGGCGGGTGCAGCACCGGAGGACCGGCCCGGCGGCACGCCAGGACGGTTCGAGGGCTGAGTGCCGACTGCGAATCCCCCGTATCCCCTAACGACGAGGAGGCGGCCGGAACACGGCCCGTCCGAAGACTGGCAAGGAGACCTGCACCACAATTCGCCCCCACCGGGCCATTTCCACCCCGTTCACCCTGACCCGGCCGCCCCTACAACACGGCACGCAAGACACCCTGCGTAGTACCAGCAAGATCCCTCCGTGACGGAACCGTTGCTGTTCCGTCGGTCGTCGCCGATGGCACCGGCATAGTGTGGGGTGCCGTTCGGGGAGGGGCGAGACGGCCCGTCCACCGCGCAAGTTCGGCAGTGCAATGATTTCGAAGCCCAGGGGGATTCTCACCATGCGACCCATACGCCCGCTGTTCGCCGATCGCCGCGCCAGTAGCGTGCGCGGCAGAACGTCCCCCGTGGCGGCGGCCGTTGCGCTCGGCGCGGTGCTCGCCCTCACCGCGACCGCGTGCGGTCCGAGCGAGGACGACGCGAGCGACAAGGCGTCGTCCTCCGCGAGCGCGGGTGACGGCTCGTTCCATATCCCGGACAACATCAAGGAGAAGCTCAAGGAACACGGGATCGACCCGGACAAGTGGAAGAACGGCGAGTGGAAGAACTGGGACCGGGACAAGTGGCTGCGTGAGGCGCGGGACTTCGTCAACCCGATCATCGAGGGCCTGTGGGACTCGGACCGCATGCGTGACGCGGACAAGAACCCCGGTGGCGAGGTGGACGAGAACGACATCTCCGGTGACCAGGGCGTCACGGACCCGACGCCGCGGCCGGTGAAGGCGGTGGCCGCCGCGACGCCGTACCACGACAGTGCGCCGTACGCGGGCAAGTTGTTCTTCGACGGTCCCGAGGGATCGATGGTCTGCTCGGCCACCGTGGTCTCCGACCCCGCCCACCCGGGCAAGTCCGACATGATCTGGACGGCCGGTCACTGCGTGCACGCGGGTGCGAAGGGCGGCTGGTACCGCAACATCGCGTTCGTGCCGTCGTACAACGACGCGGGCAAGTCGGCCGCCGAGTTGCAGGGTGCGCCGAGGAGCGAGGTCGCTCCGTACGGTGTGTGGTGGGGTGACTGGGCGCAGACGTCGGACCAGTGGATCGAGCAGGGCGGGCCGACCGGTGGTGCGGGCGCGCCGTACGACTTCGCCGTCATCCATGTGACGCCGGAGAAGGGCAGTTCGGGCAAGTCGCTGGAGGAGACGGTCGGTGCGTCGCTCCCGGTGAACTTCAACGCTCCTGCGGTGCCGAAGGTCTCCCAGTTGACGGCCAAGGGGTACCCGGCGGCGCCGCCCTACGACGGCCAGCAGTTGTTCCAGTGCGCGGACAGGCCGGGGCGGTTGTCGCTGACCACGGCGAGCCCGACGATGTACCGGATCGGCTGCACGATGACCGGTGGTTCGTCCGGCGGTGGCTGGATCGGCCAGGGTGCCGACGGCAAGCCGGCGCTGGTCTCCAACACCTCGATCGGTCCGGTGACGGCGGGCTGGCTCGCCGGTCCGCGCCTGGGCAAGGAAGCCAGGACGATCTATGACGCCGTGAGCAAGAAGTACGCCGGCCAGTAAGCGGCGGGGGGCGAAGTGGCGGCGGGAGGGCGCGGAAACCTTCACCGCCCCGCCGCCGTTCGTCCTCACATCCCCAGGCATAGTGGAGTGCCGCGCACGCCCAGGCCCTCAGGCCGCCCTGCGGAGCGCTGCACCCAGCCGGACCCTGCGCCCGACAGGACACACCTTGTCCTCCGACGCAGCCCGACTCCAGACCCACCCTGACTCCAGACCCACCCTGGCCTCAGGCTCACCCTGACCTCAGGCCCGCCCTGATTTCAGACCTGCCCTAATCTCAGACCCGCCTTACTTGATCTTGCTTTCTCACGGGGGTACTCGCACCATGCGTTTCACACGACCATCCGTCGCCCGCGGCCACAGCGCCCGCAGCGACCGCAGCGACCGCAGCGACCGCAGCGACCGCAGCCGCAGACGGCGTACCGTCGTCGCCACCACCGCGGTCGCCGCCGCTCTGGCGCTCACCGCCACCGCCTGCAACGACGGTTCGGACGGCAAGGAGGGCGCGGCGCGGACCACGGCCGACGCCTCGGCCCAGAATCCCGGCGGCCCCGGGCTCTCCGCCAACCTCGCCGATCAGCTCAAGAAGCACGGCATCGACCCCGACAAGTGGAAGAACGGGGCCTGGAAGAACTGGGACAAGGACGACTGGCTGCGCGAGGCCGGCGACTTCGTCAACCCGGTCATCGAGGGGCTGTGGAAGCCCGAGCGGATGAAGTCCGCCGATGAGCCGAAGAAGACGATCGCGGCGAAGGACTACGCGAGCGACCAGGGCGTCACCGACCCGGAGCCCGCCCCGGTCCCGGCGCGGGCCGAGAAGACGCCGTACCACGAGAACGCGGCACCGGTCGGCAAGGTCTTCTTCGACGCCCCCGCGGGCCCGATGGTCTGCTCCGGCACCGTCGTGAAGGACCCGCGCCATCCGGGCAGGTCGAACCTCGTGTGGACCGCGGGCCACTGTGTGCACGCGGGTTCGGCGGGCGGCTGGTACCGCAACATCGCGTTCGTGCCCTCGTACAACGACCAGGGCAAGTCGGCGAGCGCCCTGCGCAATGCGACGCAGACGGAGATCGCCCCGTACGGCACCTACTGGGCGGACTGGGCCTCCACCTCCAAGGAGTGGATCGACCAGGGCGCCGAGTCGGGCGGCGCGGGCGCGCCGTACGACTTCGCCGTGCTGCACGTGAAGCCGGAGCGGGGCACGAAGTCGCTGGAGGAGACGGTCGGGAACGCGCTCCCGGTGGACTTCTCCGCGCCGTCGGCCCCGTCGGTGGGTTCGATGGGCGCGTGGGGCTACCCGGCCGCTCCCCCGTTCGACGGCCTGCTGATGAACAAGTGCGTCGACCGGCCCGGGCGGCTCTCGCTCAGCCCCGAGCAGCCGACGATGTACCGGATCGGGTGCACGATGACGGGCGGTTCGTCGGGCGGGGGCTGGTTCCGCGTGCGGGACGGCAAGACCGTCCTGGTGTCGAACACGTCGATCGGCCCGGCAGGCAACACCTGGCTCGCCGGACCGCAGTTGGGCCGCGACGCAGAGCAGGTCTTCGACACGATGAGTGAGCAGCACGGCGGCCAGTGACGCCATGACACCGTGACACCGTGAGGCCGTGACGCCGTGACGCCGTGACGCCGTGACGCCGTAGCGAAGAGCCCCGTCCGGGCGGACCCGGACGGGGCTCTTTCACGAACGACGGGTGGCGGTCAGCGCGTGCCCGCCGCCGTCGGGACGTACGGCGCGAGGTCCGCCGCCAGTTCCTCGTGGACGCGCGCCTTGAGCAGCGTGCCCTCCGGGGTGTGCTCTTCGGAGATCACTTCGCCCTCGGTGTGTGCCCGCGCGACGAGCTTGCCGTGCGTGTACGGCACGAGCGCCTCGATCTCGACCTCGGGCCGCGGCAGCTCGACGTCGATGAGCGCGAGCAGCTCGTCGATCCCCGCGCCCGTACGGGCGGAGACGGCGATCGAGCGCTTCTCCTGGCGCATCAGCCGCTGGAGGACCAGCGGGTCGGCCGCGTCCGCCTTGTTGATCACCACGATCTCGGGGACCTTGGTGGCCCCGACGTCGCGGACGACCTCGCGCACGGAGGCGAGCTGCTCCTCGGGCGCGGGGTGCGAACCGTCGACCACGTGCAGGATCAGGTCGGCGTCGCCGACCTCCTCCATCGTGGAGCGGAACGCCTCGACGAGGTGGTGCGGCAGGTGCCGGACGAAGCCGACGGTGTCGGCCAGCGTGTAGAGCCGGCCGCTCGGGGTCTCGGCCCGGCGGACGGTCGGGTCGAGGGTGGCGAACAGGGCGTTCTCCACCAGGACACCGGCGCCCGTGAGGCGGTTGAGCAGGGACGACTTGCCCGCGTTGGTGTAACCGGCGATGGCGACCGACGGCACCTTGTTGCGACGGCGCTCCTGGCGCTTGATCTCGCGGCCGGTCTTCATCTCCGCGATCTCACGGCGCATCTTCGCCATCTTCTCGCGGATCCGGCGCCGATCCGTCTCGATCTTGGTCTCACCGGGACCGCGCGTGGCCATGCCGCCGCCGGAGCCGGAGGAGCCACCGCCACCCATCTGCCGGGAGAGCGACTGACCCCAGCCGCGCAGGCGCGGCAGCATGTACTGCATCTGCGCCAGCGAGACCTGCGCCTTGCCCTCGCGGGACTTGGCGTGCTGGGCGAAGATGTCGAGGATCAGGGCGGTGCGGTCGACCACCTTGACCTTGACGACGTCCTCCAGGTGGATGAGCTGGCCGGGGCTCAGCTCACCGTCGCACACGACGGTGTCGGCGCCGGTCTCCAGGACGATGTCCCGCAGCTCCTGCGCCTTGCCGGAGCCGATGTACGTGGCGGCGTCGGGCTTGTCGCGGCGCTGGATGACGCCGTCGAGGACCATCGCGCCCGCGGTCTCGGCGAGCGCGGCGAGCTCCGCGAGGGAGTTCTCCGCGTCATGCACCGTGCCGGAGGTCCAGACGCCGACGAGGACCACGCGCTCCAGGCGGAGCTGGCGGTACTCGACCTCGGTGACGTCCTCGAGCTCGGTGGAGAGGCCCGCCACGCGGCGCAGGGCCGCGCGCTCGGTGCGGTCGAACTGCTCACCGTCCCGCTCGGTGTCGATCTCGTGGCTCCAGGCGACGTCCTCTTCCATCAGGGCATCGGCCCGAAGACCTTCGGTGGTGTTCGGCGCAAGGCTCCGCGCGAAGCTCTGCGCGTCCTGGGAAGGGGAAGAAGAGGAGGTCATTGGATCCTTACGTCGCTGAGATGAGTCTTCTGAGGTCGGGTCCCGGATGCCCGGGTGTCCCGGCAGTAGGCACAACGCTCGGCCCGCCCCGGTGATTCCCGACCAGAGAGATGGTCGCACGGGACGGGCCGTCTCGTCACCCGGGTTTTTCCCCGTGGGGGCGGGGCCGAAGCCCCGCCCCGCGGATCATTTCTTCGCCGCCTTGCGCACCGGGTCGGACTTCCAGTCCGGGTGCCCCGGCATCGGCGGTGTCTTCTTCCCGTACAGCCAGCCGTGGAAGAAGCCGGTCAGGTCGCGTCCGGCGACCCGGGAGGCGAGCGTGACGAAGTCGGCCGTGGTGGCGCTCTGGTCCTCGTGGGCGGTCACCCAGGCCCGCTCCAGGCGTTCGAACGCCTCCTTGCCGATCTCCTGGCGCAGCGCGTAGAGGACCAGGGCGCTGCCGTCGTAGACGACGGGGCGGAAGATGCTGATCTTCTCGCCGGGCTTGGGTCCCTTGGGCGCGGCGGGCGGGCCGCCACTGGCGCGCCAGGTGTCGGAGGAGGCGTAGGCGTTGCGCATCCGCTTCTCCAGCGCGTAGTGGAACTTCTCCTCGGTGTGCAGGGCCTCGTACCAGGTGGCGTGGCCCTCGTTGAGCCAGAGGTCGGACCAGGTGCGGGGGCTGACGCTGTCGCCGAACCACTGGTGCGCCAGTTCATGGACCATGATCGACTCGACGTACCACTTCGGGTACTCGGGGCGGATGAAGACGTCGCGCTCGAAGAGGGAGAGGGTCTGCGTCTCGAGTTCGAAGCCGGTGTTGGCCTCGGCGATGAGCAGGCCGTAGTTCTCGAACGGGTAGCGGCCGACCTTGCTCTCCATCCAGGCGATCTGGTCGGGCGTCTTGGCGAGCCAGGGGCGCAGGGCCTTGACGTCCTTGGCGGGTACGACGTCGCGCATCGGCAGGCCGTGCGGGCCCTTGCCGGGCAGGACGGCGGAGCGGCCGATGGAGACCTGGGCGAGTTCGGTGGCCATAGGGTGGTCGGTGCGGTAGACCCAGCTCGTGGCGGATCCGGCCGCCCGGTTCCGCTTTTCGAGGAGGCGGCCGTTGGCGACCGCCGGGAGGTTCTCGGGGGCGGTGACGCGGAAGGTGAAGTACGCCTTGTCGGAGGGGTGGTCGTTGCCGGGGAACACGCGGTGCGCGGCGTCCGCCTGGTTCGCCATGGCGAGCCCGTCCTTGGTGCGGATCCAGCCGACGTCCGTCTTCTTGGCGGGCATGGGGTTGCTGGTGTGGCGGACGGTGATGCGCAGTGGCTGGCCCTGGGCCATTGGCGTGGCGGGCGTGACGATCAGGTCCTCGTCGCTGGTCGTGAAGCGGGCGGGGACCCCGTTGACCGCCACGGAGCGCACCGTGCCGTGGGAGAAGTCGAGGTTGATCCGGTCGAGCGGGGCCGTCGCCCGCGCGTTGATCTTGGTAACGGCGGGGAGCGGCTTGCTGTTGTCGCCGCCGTAGGTGAAGGAGATGTCGTACGACTCGACGTCGTACCCAGGGTTCCCCAGGTGCGGGAAGAGGCGGTCACCGAGACCGAGCGGGGTGGCCGCCTGGGGCGCGGACGCCGCGAGCAGGGCGACGCAGATGCCGGCGGTGACGAGCGCGGCGGTGCGGGGCTTTCGGGAGCTGAGCAGCATGGACTACGGCTATCAGCGCGCGGGCGCGCGCACGGGCGGCACACGCCACTGCCACCCGAACGAGATCCCCGGCGGCGACGGGCGCGGTCAGACGGCCCCCGCCGCCGCGTGCTGGGCGCGCCCCACGTCGTACACCCCCGGCACATTGCGCATCGCGCGCATCAGGCCCGGCAGATGGGCGGCGTCGGGGAGTTGAAGGGTGTACGTGTGCCGGACGCCGCCCTGGGTGGGCGGTTCCACGTTCGCCGAGATGATGGCGACGCCCTCGAGAGCTATGGCTTCGGTGAGGTCGGCGAGGAGGTGTGGGCGGCTGAACGACTCCGCGACGAGCGTGACCCGGTACTCGGCGCTCTCGGCGTCGGCCCAGCGCACGCCGACCTCCGCGCGCCCGGCGTCCTTCATCCGGGTCACGCCGGGACACTCGACGCGGTGCACGGTGACGACGCCGCCGCGCACGGCGAAGGCGGTGATCTCGTCGGGCGGTACGGGCGTGCAGCAGCCGGCGAGGCGGACGGTGGCGCCGGGCTGGTCGACCACCGCGTTGGCCGTGGCGGGGCGCGCCGAGGGGCCGCTGTAGGGGGCGCGCGGCTCCGCCTCGGGGGCGCTCGGGCCCTCGGGGTGCGCGGCCAGCCAGCGCCGGATGGCGATGCGGGCGGCGGGCGTACGGGCGTGGTCGAGCCAGTCGCGGGACGGTTCGGAGGCGGCGGCGCCGTCCGTCCGGGCCATGAGGAGCTGCACGGTGTCGCCGTCGACGAGGACCGTGCCGAGCGCGGCCAGGCGGCCGTTCACCCGGGCGCCGATGCAGGCGTGGGCGTCCTCGCCGTACTGCGCGTAGGCGGCGTCGATGCAGCTCGCGCCCGCGGGCAGGCCGATGGTGCCGCCGTCGGGGCGGAAGACGGTGATCTCGCGGTCCTGGGCGAGGTCCTCGCGCAGGGTCGACCAGAACATGTCGGTGTCGGGCGCCGACCGCTGCCATTCGAGGAGGCGGGAGAGCCAGCCGGGGCGGGTGGGGTCGGAGCGCTCGGCGCCCTCGTCCGCGGGGTCCGCCTGCTCCTCGCCGGACGGCGTGTACGGGTTGCCGAGGGCGACGACGCCCGCCTCCGCCACCTTGTGCATCTGGTGCGTGCGGATGAGGACCTCGGCGACCTCGCCGTCGCCGCGGGCCACGGCGGTGTGCAGCGACTGGTACAGGTTGAACTTGGGGACGGCGATGAAGTCCTTGAACTCCGACACCACCGGGGTGAAGCAGGTGTGCAGTTCACCGAGGACGCCGTAGCAGTCCGCGTCCTCGGCGACGAGGACGAGGAGGCGGCCGAAGTCGGAGCCGCGCAGCTCGCCGCGTTTGCGGCTGACGCGGTGCACGGAGACGAAGTGGCGCGGCCGGATGTGGACTTCGGCGTTCAGCCCCGCCTCGCGCAGCACGCCGCGCACCTCTTCGGCGATCTCGGCGAGGGGGTCGTCCGCGCGTGCCGCGTTCTGCGCCATGAGGGTGCGGGTGTGCGCGTACTCCTCGGGGTGGAGGATCGCGAAGACAAGGTCTTCCAGCTCGGTCTTGAGCGCCTGGACGCCGAGGCGCTCGGCGAGCGGGATGAGGACGTCGCGGGTGACCTTGGCGATCCGTTCCTGCTTCTCCTTGCGCATGACGCCGAGGGTGCGCATGTTGTGCAGGCGGTCGGCGAGCTTGATCGACATGACGCGTACGTCGTTGCCGGTGGCGACGAGCATCTTGCGGAAGGTCTCGGGCTCGGCGGCGGCGCCGTAGTCGACCTTCTCCAGCTTGGTGACGCCGTCGACGAGGTAGGCGACCTCCTCGCCGAACTCCGCGCGCACCTGGTCGAGGGTGACGTCCGTGTCCTCGACGGTGTCGTGCAGCAGGGAGGCGGTCAACGTCGTGTTCTCGGCGCCGAGTTCGGCCAGGATCAGCGTCACCGCGAGCGGGTGCGTGATGTAGGGCTCGCCGCTCTTGCGCATCTGGCCGCGGTGCGAGGACTCGGCCAGGACGTAGGCGCGGTGCAGGGCGTCGAGGTCGGCGTCCGGATAGTGCGCGCGGTGCGCCTCGACGACGTGCCCGATGGCGTCGGGGAGCCGGTCGCGGCCGGTGGAGCCGAGGAGCGCGGCGCGGCCGAGGCGGCGCAGGTCGATCCGGGGGCGGCCACGCCTCTTGTGTGCTCCGGGCGTGATCGCCCCTGGCATGGCGGGGTTGGTCGCCTCCGCACTCATGAGCACCTCCGGCTTTCTCGACCCGGCGGCGGGCTGGCGGGGGCACCCGTCCGGACCGGTGCTTGATGCTACCGAGCCCATCACGTGCCACAGTCCAGCTCTCGCCCAGCGTGAAACGGATCACCCATTCGAGCGACAGTTCACAGGTTTACGGTTTCGCCAGGTTGGTCTGCTTGTTCGGTCGCGGGCGCGGAGAGCGACGCGAACCACTCCGCGTCGAGCACGCCCTCGGCCACGATCTCCGCGGGCCCGGTCATCTCGATCTCGCCGTCGGGCCGCTCGGTGATCGTGAGCCGGCCGCCGGGCAGATCGATCTCGTACGTCACCGGGGCCCCGGTGACGGCGGGGTCGAGGCCGTCTCTTCGGGCCGCGGCGACGGCCACCGCGCAGGCGCCGGTGCCGCAGGAGCGGGTCTCGCCGGAGCCGCGCTCGTGCACGCGCATGGCGACGTGCCGGGGGCCGCGGTCGACGACGAACTCGACGTTGACGCCCTGCGGGTAGGCGCTCGCCGGGGCGAACGGGGGCGCGTCGTACAGCGTGCCCGCGTGGGCCAGGTCCTCGACGAAGGCGACGGCGTGCGGGTTGCCCATGTTCACGTTCGTCGCGGGCCAGGTGCGCTCGCCGACGGAGACGGTGACGTCCCCCGAAGGCAGCTCAGCCTTGCCCATGCCGACCGTGATCAGGCCTTCCTTGTCGATGTGGACGTGCTTGACGCCGCCGCGCGTGGCGACCGCGACATCGCCCTCGCCCACGTGCCCGGCGCGCTGGAGGTAGCGGGCGAAGACCCGCACCCCGTTGCCGCACATCTCGGCGATCGAGCCGTCCCCGTTGCGGTAGTCCATGAACCACTCCGCCTCGGCCGCCATGGCGCGCGCCTCGGGGTGAGCGGCGGAGCGCACGACGTGCAGCACGCCGTCGGCGCCGATGCCGGCGCGGCGGTCGCACAGGGTGGCCACCGCGGCGGCGGACAGCTCGATGCCGTTCTCCGCGTCCGGGATGATCACGAAGTCGTTCTGCGTCCCGTGGCCCTTGAGGAAGGTGGTCATCTCTCGATCGTACGAGATCGGTCCGACAGTCCCGGCGGCGCGGTCAGCGCAGCCGGGCCACGCGCCAGACGGCCAGGACGGCGACCGCCGCGACCACGACGACGTACGCACCGACCACGCGCCAGTCCGGCCATCTGCCCGAGCCGCGGGGCGGGAGACCCGGCAGGGTGTAGCCCACCCGGCGGGCGGCCATCATGCCCCAGCCGGCCGCGCACGAGCTGATCAGCAGGCCCAGCATGGCGACGACCGCGCCGCCGTCCCCGAACTCGAAGAAGAGCGGGAAGGCGAACATCAGTGAGCCGATGGTGGCGAGCATCACGATGGGGGCGAGCTGCCAGATGCGCAGTCTGCGCTGCGGGCGCAGCTCGATCTCGACCTCGGCCGCCTCGTCCTGGGCGGTCAGCTCCTCGGCGGTGGGCCCGTCGGCGATCACGCCGTCCGGGGTCGCCTCTGGACCGTCGGGGCTCAACTGCTCCCCGCCCGGTGCGGTGTCACGAGGGCCGGCCTCCATCGCCACGCGCCCTCCCACTTCGGACTCCACTGGTCGATCGTTGGTCGATGATGGCACGCCCGGGGAGGCCCGGATGACGGCCGGAGCGTCCCGATGCCATCACGTGATCAGGCTGTGACCGCTCGTTCGACCAACGCCAGGGCGGTGCCCGGAAGTTCCCCGCGCCCGGCCTCGCCCCCGTTCAGCCAGTGCACGCGCGGGTCGCGACGGAACCATGAGTCCTGGCGGCGCGCGAAGCGCTTGGTGGCGCGGATGGTCTCTGCGCGCGCCTCGTCCTCGGTGCACTCACCGGCGAGCGCGGCGAGTACCTGCTGGTAGCCGAGGGCGCGTGAGGCGGTGCGTCCTTCGCGCAGACCGCGCTCGGCGAGGGCGCGCACCTCGGCGACGAGTCCGGCCTCCCACATGCGGTCCACGCGCGTGGCGATGCGCGCGTCGAGCTCGGGGCGCGCGACGTCGACGCCGATCTGGACGGTGTCGTAGACCGAGTCGTGTCCGGGCAGGTTGGCGGTGAACGGCTTTCCGGTGATCTCGATGACTTCGAGGGCGCGCACGATGCGCCGTCCGTTGCTCGGCAGGATCGCGGCGCCGGCCTCGGGGTCGGCTGCGGCGAGCCGGGCGTGCAGGGCGCCGGGTCCGCGCAGCGCCAGCTCGTCCTCCAGGCGGGCGCGGATCGCGGGGTCGGTGCCGGGGAACTCCATCTTGTCGACGGCGCCGCGGACGTAGAGTCCGGAGCCGCCGACGAGGATCGGCCAGCGGCCCTCGGCGAGGAGCCGGTCGATCTCGGCGCGGGCGAGCCGCTGGTACTCGGCGACGCTCGCGGCCTCCGTGACCTCCCAGATGTCCAGGAGGTGGTGCGGGACCCCGGCGCGCTCCTCGGGCGTCAGCTTGGCGGTGCCGATGTCCATCCCACGGTAGAGCTGCATGGAGTCGGCGTTGACGACCTCGCCGCCGAGCTCCTCGGCCAGGAAGACGCCGAGATCTGACTTTCCGGCCGCGGTCGGACCGACGACGGCGATGACCCGCGGGGCGGGAGCTGCGCTGTTCACCGCCCCAGTCTCGCAAATCGGGGCCCCGCTTCTCGAACGAGCTACGTGACGCCACGGGTCCGGGGTCGTTGCCTGTTGCGAGGTCCCACCCGCCGGTTTCGAGGACCGGTGACCCGGGCGACGCAATGGGACGCACCGGACTGGGCGGGATTTCGCCCGCACGAGTAACGTATGGAGTTGAAATGGGCGTTTTTTCCATGTTTCGCCGGAAAGCCAAGGACAGTGACGCGGCGCAGGCCGCCGAGGCGCAGACCGCCGCGGTGACCGACGAACCGGAGACGGACGGCGACGGGGACGAGGAGGGCGCGGAGGGCGCCGCGTCCCTGTCCGAGGCCGCCGAGGGCGAGCAGAAGGCCGTGGAGGCCCCGGACGAGGGTGCGGGCGACACGGCCGCGCCGGAGAACGTGGACATCCCGCAGCAGCAGTCCGCGGAGCAGGCCGCCGACAGCGAGGCGGCAGGCGAGAGCGCCCGCAAGTAGCCTCCGCGAGGAAAGGTGCATCCATGAGCTTCCTGAACACCCTGCGAGACAAGCTCGCCCCCGCCAAGGACAAGGTCTCCGCGCTCGCGCAGCAGCACGGGGACAAGATCGACCAGGGCCTGGACAAGGCCGCCAAGGCGGTCGACGACAGGACCAAGGGCAAGTACAGCGACAAGATCCAGCAGGGGACGAGCAAGGCGAAGGACGCTCTGGACCGGCTTTCCGCGCCGGACGGCAAGGACGGCGGCACCCCGCCCTCTCCCCCGACGGCGTCCTGACGCCGCCTCCTTCTGTCACCCGCACGGCGACGGCCGCGAAGCCCCGGGGAGCTTCGCGGCCGTCGCCGTGCGCATTGCGCGTTACGTCCAGGAGGCCACGAAGTAGCCCACGCCGTAGGGCGCGTCCTCGTACAGGAGGCGGCTCGTGCCCTTGTCGTCGTCGTGGGAGGCCGCCCAGGCGGCGGAGAGCATCTGCCAGGGCGCGCGCCCGGAGATCTTCAGCTCGGCGGCGAGACCGGCGTCGAGCCGCGCCAGATAGCCGTCCCGGTCGCAGGTGCGCAGGGCCTCGGCGATCAGGGCGTCCACGCCCTCGGCCCGCTCATCGAGGTAGCCCGGGGCCTTCACCGTGCGGCAGGCGGTGCCGTCGCCCATGACGAGGAAGCCGACGCGCTCCCTGCCGGTGCGGCCCTCTCCGAGCCGCCAGGCGCCGTCCGCGCCGGCGAACGCCGCTTGCCCGGCGGCCACTTCACAGCCACGGACCTCGCCGTCCCACCCCGCGCGCGTGAGGAGCCACGCGCCGACGGAGAGGGAGGGCGGGAGCGCGGCACCGGCGGACGCATCGGGCGCTCCGAGGCTCACGTCGACGTCAACGCCGAAGGGGCGGAAGGAGCCCCGGGCGCCCGGCCGGTGGACGCCGGGGCGCGGCCCCTCGCCGATCACCCACACCAGGTCGGGATCGGCCGCGAGCACGGCGCCGATCGCCTCGTCGCACGCCGCGCGCGCCGCGTCCAACTCGGGGGCGGCGCCCGCAGCGACCTCCGGCACGAGCAAGGGCGGGCAGGGGCACACGGCTGCGGCGACAAGCATGATCAGCAGCTTACTGGCCGGGCGGCCGCGTGCGCCGCGCCCCGCGCTCAGTCGATCGCGCAGCCCCCGGTGACCGCGGGGAGCGGCTCGGGGACGCCGATCTTGGGCAGGCCGAGCAGGACGCCCTGCTTCTTGTCCTGCTGCTCCTTGGTGCGGCGCTCCCAGGCGTCGCCCGCGCGCGTGGGACGCACGTTCAGGACGGGGCCCTCGGCGAGCAGGTGGTGCGGGGCGGCGTAGGTGATCTCCACGGTGACCACGTCACCGGGGCGGACCTCGGCGTCGGGCTTGGTGAAGTGGACCAGGCGGTTGTCGGGGGCACGCCCTGAGAGGCGGTGCGTGGTGCCGTCCTTGCGGCCCTCGCCCTCGGCGACCATCAGCTCCAGGACGCGGCCGACCTGCTTCTTGTTCTCCTCCCAGGAGATCTCCTCCTGGAGGGCGACCAGACGCTCGTAGCGCGACTGCACGACCTCCTTGGGGATCTGCCCCTCCATGGTCGCGGCCGGGGTTCCGGGGCGCTTGGAGTACTGGAAGGTGAAGGCGTTGGCGAAGCGGGCCTCGCGCACGACGTGCATGGTCTGCTCGAAGTCCTCCTCGGTCTCGCCGGGGAAGCCCACGATGATGTCGGTCGAGATCGCCGCGTGCGGCATGGCGGCGCGGACCTTCTCGATGATGCCGAGGAAGCGCTCCTGGCGGTACGAGCGGCGCATCGCCTTCAGGACCGTGTCCGAGCCGGACTGGAGCGGCATGTGGAGCTGCGGCATCACGTTCGGCGTCTCGGCCATGGCGGCGATCACGTCGTCGGTGAAGTCGCGCGGGTGCGGGGAGGTGAAGCGCACGCGCTCCAGGCCCTCGATCGTGCCGCAGGCGCGCAGCAGCTTGCTGAACGCCTCGCGGTCGCCGATGTCGCTGCCGTACGCGTTGACGTTCTGGCCGAGCAGGGTGATCTCGCTGACGCCCTCGGCGACCAGGGCCTCGATCTCGGCGAGGATGTCGCCGGTCCTGCGGTCCTTCTCCTTGCCGCGCAGGGCGGGGACGATGCAGAAGGTGCAGGTGTTGTTGCAGCCGACGGAGATCGACACCCAGGCCGCGTACGCGCTCTCGCGGCGGGTCGGCAGCGTGGAGGGGAACGCCTCCAGGGACTCGGCAATCTCGACCTGCGCCTCCTCCTGGACGCGGGCGCGCTCCAGGAGGACGGGGAGCTTGCCGATGTTGTGCGTGCCGAAGACGACGTCCACCCAGGGCGCCTTCTTCACGATGGTGTCGCGGTCCTTCTGCGCGAGGCAGCCGCCGACCGCGATCTGCATCCCCGGGCGCTGGGTCTTCCTGGGGGCGAGGCGGCCGAGGTTGCCGTAGAGCTTGTTGTCGGCGTTCTCGCGGACCGCGCACGTGTTGAAGACCACCACGTCGGCGTCGCCGTCGGAGCCCTCGGGGGCGCGGACGTAGCCCGCGTCCTCGAGGAGGCCGGACAAGCGCTCGGAGTCGTGGACGTTCATCTGGCACCCGTAGGTGCGTACCTCGTATGTCTTGGGGGCTTCGGTGGGACGGCCGTCCACGGCCGGACGCGGGTCGCTGCTGCTCATGGCAACAAGGGTATGGGGTGCGCGGAGCCGTTCCCGCCCGAGCCCTCGGCCGCCGCCCGCCGGGCCTGGTCAGCCCCGGGCCGACCTGGCAGGATCGCGCCATGCCGCCCTCGCTGACCCGCGTCACGCGCCGCCACGCCCTCCTGGGCGCCGCGGCGGGGATCGTGGTGTCCGCGCTGCTCCTGTGGTGGCTGCTGCCGCTCCGCGAACCGGGGCAGAGCGGACACGTCACCATCAGCACCGGGGCCCGTACCGGCGTCTACGAGCGGTACGGCAACCTGCTCAAGACGGCGCTCCACCGCGACCTGCCCCGGCTGGACGTGAGCCTGACCGGCAGCGAGGGCTCCTGGGACAACGTGGAGCGGGTGGCCACCGGCAAGGCCGACTTCACCATCGCCGCCGCCGACGCGGTCGCCAAGTACCAGTTCGAGGACCGGCCGGGCGCGCTGCGGCTGCGCGGCTGCGCGCGCCTCTACGACGACTACATGCAGCTCGTCGTGGCGCGCTCGTCGCCCGTGAAGCACGTCGCCGACCTGCGCGGGCTGCGGGTCGCCGTGGGCGGGGACCGGTCCGGGGTGCGTTTGATCGCCGACAAGGTGCTGCGGGCGGCGGGGCTGGACATCAACCGGGACATCACCCCCGTCGGCATCGGCATAGACGCCATGCCCAAAGCGCTCAAGTCGGGGCAGATCGATGCGTTCTTCTGGTCCGGCGGCCTGCCCACCAACCACGTCAACGTCCTGTCGCACGAGTTCCCGGTCCGCCTCGTCGAGATGGGCAGCCTCGTCAAGGCGCTGCACAGACAGGGCGAGTCGTCGCGCTACTACCGGGCCGCCGTGATGCCCGCCGACGCCTACCCGGCCGCGCAGCGCGGCGAGGCCGTCACCACGCTGGCCGTCGCGAACCTGCTGGTGACCACCGACCGGACCAGCCCCGAGCTGACGGAGGCGGTGACGCGCACGGTCATCGACAGCCGCGACCACATCGGCACCGAGGTGCACGCGGCGCAGCTCGTCGACCTCAGGACGGCCGTCTACACGGACCCGCTCTCGCTGCACGAGGGCGCGCGCCGCTACTACCGCTCGGTCAAGCCCTGACGCCCAGGCGCCTCAGCGCGGTGGCGCCGTCCGCGGCACCCGCACCGTCACCTTCAGCCCGTGCGGCTCGCGGGGCGCGAACGCGATCGAGCCGCCGCCCGCCGTGAGCAGCGCCCGGGAGATGGACAGGCCGAGCCCGGACCCCTTGACGTTCTGGTGCCGTCCGCTGCGCCAGAACCGGTCGCCGATCCGCGCCAGTTCCTCCTCGCGCAGGCCGGGGCCGCCGTCGGCGACCTCGACGGCGGTCGTCTCGCCGTTCGCCGCGACCGTGACGGTGACCGTCTCGCCCGCGGGTGTGAACTTCAGGGCGTTGTCGACCACCGCGTCCAGGGCACTGGACAGCGCGATCGGGTCGGCCCAGCCGGTCACCGCGGGGCACTCGGCGACCAGGCGCACCCCCTTCTCGTCGGCGGCCGGGCGCCAGGCGTCGACGCGCTCGGCGGCCAGTTCGCCGATGTCGGTCACCCGCAGGTCGGCGGCGGCGTGCTCGGCCAGGGCCAGGTCGAGCAGGTCGTCGAGGACCCGGGCCAGGCGCTTGCCCTCGGCCCGTACGGACGCGATCTCCTCGTTTCCCTCCGGCAGTTCGTAGGACAGGACGTCGATGCGCAGCAGCAGGGCGGCCAGCGGGTTGCGCAGTTGGTGCGAGGCGTCGGCGACGAAGGCGCGCTGCTGTTCGAGCACATCCTCGACGTTGTCCGCCATCTCGTTGAACGAACGGGCCAGGCGGCGGAGTTCCGGCGGGCCGCCGGTCGCCGCGACCCGTGACTTCAGCCGGCCCGTGGCGATGTCATGGGTGGTGGCGTCCAGGATCCGTACGGGGCGCAGGACCCACCCGGTCAGGCGCAGGGCCGCGCCCACCGCGAGGAGCATGGCGGCGAACTCGCCCGCCGCGATGATCAGCCAGCCGCGCAGCGTCGCGGAGCGCATGGCGCCGGTCGGCGAGTCGGTGACCACGACCGCGACCACGTCACCGTCGCGGATGACGGGCGAGGCGACGACGACGCGCCCCCGCTGCCAGGGCCACACCTGCGGCGGGTCGTGGCTGCCGCGCGAGTACAGCGCCTCGTCGAACGCGGCGCGCACCTGGCCCGACCGGGGCACGCGGAAGTCGAGGGGCGCCCGGCCCATCGGCTTGCGGTCGCGGTAGAAGACGCCGGCCCTTATCCCGTAGACGTCGTGGTAGCGGGCTATCTCCTTCTGGAGCGTCTGCCGGCGCTCGTCCGCCCCGAACCCCTCACCCGTCCCGTCCGCCCGGTCCTCGTCGGGGCGGGTGGTGACGAACTGCGCGAGCGAGGCGAAGCGGGCCGTGTCGTCGATGCGGTCGACGACGACCTTCTGCTGCTGCGCGGAGGCCACGCTCACCGCGAGCGGGAAGCCGAGCGCGAGCAGGACGCCCGCCATGAGGACGATGAGCAGCGGAAGCAGACGGGCGCGCACCCGGGAACTCTACGGCTGCCGCTACGCGGCCGGCGCGACGAGCCGGTACCCGACGCCGCGCACGGTCTCGATGAGGGCGGGCATGCGCAGTTTGGAGCGGAGCGAGGCGACATGCACCTCCAGGGTGCGCCCCGTCCCCTCCCAACTCGTGCGCCACACCTCGCTGATGATCTGCTCCCGCCGGAAGACCACGCCCGGCCGCTGCGCGAGCAGGGCGAGCAGGTCGAACTCCTTGCGGGTGAGCTGGACGACCGTCCCCTCCACCGTCACCTGCCGGGTGGGCAGCTCGATGTGGACACCGCCGAGGCGCAGCCCGGTCCCGGCGGCGGGCGCGCTCTCCCCGGCCGCGCTGCGCCGGCTCACCGCGTGGATACGGGCGAGGAGTTCACCGGTGTCGTAGGGCTTCACCACGTAGTCGTCGGCGCCCAGATTGAGCCCGTGGATGCGCGAGCGCACGTCCGCGCGCGCGGTCACCATGATGACGGGGGTGGTGGTGCGCTTGCGGATCTTGCCGCAGACCTCGTAGCCGTCCTGGTCGGGCAGGCCGAGATCGAGCAGGACCACCCCGAAGGCGTCGGGTTCGGGGACGAGGGCCTGCAGCGCCTCCTCGCCGTTGCGGGCGTGGCGGACCGCGAAGCCGTGCCGGGACAGGACGGCGGACAGGGCCGCGGCCACATGGTCGTCGTCCTCGACGAGCAGCAGTTTCATTCCGGCCCCCTCCCGTGCCCCGGTCGCTTCCCGGCCTTCCCGGGTTCACCAGGGCATCCACGCCGATCCACGCGGACGCCGTCAAGGGGTTGCCGGTCCCGGACGGACTCCGTTATCCAGCCGGTACGCGGGCCCGCGTCCCCTTCACCCATAGTGTCCGCTTGCGGCCGGATCGTTATGCTCAATTTCCCCTCAGATGTAATGACGCTGGTCGCATGGCGTTTTACTGTCCTCCCAACCGAGGAGGATGGAGCAAGACCCCGATGACCGAAGTTTCGGTGACCAAGGACGCCACTCCCCCTGCGGGCGACGCGCTGGTCGCGCTGCGCGAAGTGAACAAGCACTTCGGAGCGTTGCACGTGCTCCAGGACATCGACCTGACCGTCGCGCGAGGTGAGGTCGTCGTCGTCATCGGCCCGTCGGGTTCCGGCAAGTCGACGCTGTGCCGCACGATCAACCGCCTGGAGACCGTGGACTCCGGCGCCATCACGATCGACGGCAAGCCGCTGCCCCAGGAGGGCAAGGAACTGGCCAGGCTCCGCGCGGACGTGGGCATGGTGTTCCAGTCCTTCAACCTCTTCGCGCACAAGACGGTGCTCGAGAACGTGACGCTCGGCCAGATCAAGGTCCGCAAGACGGACAAGAAGACGGCCGAGGAGAAGGCCCGGGCCCTTCTGGACCGGGTCGGTGTCGGCGCGCAGGCGGACAAGTACCCCGCGCAGCTCTCCGGCGGTCAGCAGCAGCGCGTCGCCATCGCGCGGGCGCTCGCGATGGACCCGAAGGTGATGCTCTTCGACGAGCCGACCTCGGCGCTCGACCCGGAGATGATCAACGAGGTCCTCGAGGTGATGCAGCAGCTCGCCCGGGACGGCATGACGATGGTGGTGGTCACGCACGAGATGGGCTTCGCCCGCTCGGCCGCCAACCGCGTCGTCTTCATGGCGGACGGCCGGATCGTCGAGGAGTCGGCCCCCGACCAGTTCTTCAGCAACCCGCGCAGCGATCGGGCCAAGGACTTCCTGTCGAAGATCCTGCACCACTAGCTCTCCTGGATCCCTGCCGAATCTGCCGACATTAAGGATGTTCACCATGAAGCTCCGCAAATCCGCCGCGGTGGCGACCTTGGCCGTGCTCGCCCTGACCGCGACCGCCTGTGGCGGCGAGTCCGGCAACGCCGGCGACAAGCCCGCCGGCACCACCGGCGGCAAGAACCAGCCGAAGCTGCCCACCTACCAGGTCGCCTCGGACGTCAAGGTCGACTCGGACGCCCTGAAGAAGGCGCAGAAGGCCGGCAAGATCGTCATCGGCGCCAAGAACGACCAGCCCTACCTCGGCTTCGAGGACACGGACGGCAAGCGGTCCGGCTTCGACATCGAGATCGCCAAGATGGTCGCGGCCGACCTCGGCTTCAAGCCGTCCCAGATCGAGTTCAAGACGGTCGACTCCAACGTCCGCGAGACCACGATCTCCAAGGGCGAGGTCGACCTCTACGTCGGCACGTACACGATCAACGACGAGCGCAAGAAGCAGGTCGGCTTCGCGGGCCCGTACTTCCTGGCCGGCGCGGACCTGCTCGTGCGCAAGGACGAGAAGGGCATCACCGGCCCCGACTCGCTCAAGGGCAAGACGGTCTGCTCCATCAAGGGCTCGACCCCGCTCCAGGAGATCAAGAAGCCCAAGTACGGCGCGAAGACGATCGAGCTGTCCAAGTACTCCGAGTGCGTGCAGCAGCTGCTGAACAACGAGGTCGACGCCGTCACCACCGACGACGCCATCCTCAAGGGCTACGCGGCCCAGCGCCCGGAGAAGCTGAAGGTCGTCGGCAAGCCCTTCACCAAGGAGCCGTACGGCATCGGCATGAACAAGAACGACAAGGCGCTGCGCGACGCCGTCAACAACGCGATCGAGGCGCACGAGAAGAACGGCGACTACAAGAAGGCGTACGACGCGACGCTCGGCCTGTCCGGCTCCTCGTACACCGAGCCGCCGGCGCTGGAGCGCTACTGATCCAGCGGGCCTGAGGGGCCCGTTCCCGCGGCGGGCGCATCCATCGGGTGCGCCCGCGGCGCGGCCCCCTGTCGTCCGCCGCTCCGCCGCGAGCCGCCCCGACGCCCGTTCGCTGTCGCCCGTCCGCCGCCGCCCACGAGGACTTCCCCGTGAACGTATTGCTCGACTATCTCCCGGAGTTCCGCGAGGGGTTCATAGGCACCGTCCTGCTGACCCTGGCCAGCGGACTCCTGGCGATGGTCCTCGGCGTGATCATCGCCGGTTTCCGTGTCTCCCCCGTCCCGCCCCTGCGCCTGTTCGGCACCGCCTGGGTCACGCTCTTCCGCAACACGCCCCTGACGCTGCTCTTCCTGGTCGTCTGGTTCGTCATCCCGGTCATCTTCCTGCCGGGCCTGAACCCGTGGACCAAGGCGCTGCTCGCCCTCGGCTGCTACACCTCGGCGTTCGTCTGCGAAGCCGTCCGCTCCGGCATCAACACGGTGCCGCTCGGCCAGGCCGAGGCCGCGCGCTCGATCGGCATGACCTTCTCGCAGACCCTGCGCATGATCATCCTGCCGCAGGCCACGCGGACCGTCCTGCCGCCGCTCAGCTCGATCTTCATCGCGCTGACCAAGAACTCGGCCATCGCGGGCGCCTTCAGCGTCGCCGAACTCTTCGGCGTACAGAAGCTGTTGAGCGACAAGGGCTACGCGATCGGCTGGATCTTCCTGTGGGTGGCCCTCGGCTACCTGATCATCACCTTCGCCATCAGCGGTCTCTTCCGGCTGCTCGAGCGCCGCATGGGGGTCGCACGATGAGTGGTTCGAGCGTCCTGTACGACGCACCCGGCCCCAAGGCCAGGGTGCGCAACCGGATCTACACGATCATCGGCTCCCTCGCGGTGCTCGGCCTGATCGCGTTCACCCTGTACCGGATGAACGTCACGGGCCAGCTCGAGCCCGAGGTCTGGAACATCTTCAACAACGCGGGTGTCCGCACCAACATCCGCGACGGTGTCATCACCACCCTGAAGGTCTTCGCCGTCGCCGGCGTGCTCTCCCTGGTGCTCGGCCTGCTCCTCGCGGTGGCCCGGCTCTCCGACCACAAGGCGATCAGCTGGTTCGCCACCGGCTTCATCGAGCTGTTCCGCGCGATCCCGCTGCTGATCACCATCTACGCCCTGTGGGTGCTCTTCCTCACCTACAAGGAGAACCTCGGGGTCGTCGGCGACAACTCCGCCTTCTGGGCCCTCGTCATCGGCCTGACCGTCTACAACGGCTGCGTCCAGGCGGAGGTCATCCGGGCGGGCGTCAACGCCGTGCCGCGCGGCCAGGTCGAGGCGGCGTACGCACTGGGTCTGCGCAAGTCCCAGGTGATGACGATGCTGCAGTTGCCGCAGGCCGTCCGCGCGATGCTGCCGACGATGATCAGCCAGCTCGTGGTGACCCTGAAGGACACCTCGCTCGGTTACATCATCACGTACGACGAGCTGCTCTTCGCGGCCCGCACGATGGCCAACAACATCATCGTCAACGGCGAGAACCCGATCACGGCCGTCGTCATCGTCGTCGGCGCGATCTACATCGCCATGTGCCTGGCCCTTTCGGGGCTCGCCACGTGGATCGAGCGGCGGGGGCGGCGCTCCACCAAGAAGGGCGTGGCCGTGGCCCCGGCCGGCGAACCGGTCGTGGAGATGGCCGAGATCGAGCAGGTGCTCGGCAAGGGCGGTGCGGGCGGCACGTGACCGAGGTGACGGTCGTTCATGGACCGTTCCGGTGTCTGGGAGGCAGTGGCATGATCGCCACTGCCTCCGTCACTTGACGCAAGCACCGGCAATGGGTTGCATACGCTCTGTGAACGTGCACCCCGCTCCAACTGCCCCTTCTTGTACGTCCAGTACGCCGCCCGCCCCGCGCGGGACGCTCTCCGGCGGACTTCCCGGGGCGGGAGGGGCCGCGCCGTGGATCCGGTGATCGTCGTCGGCGCGGGCCCCGTCGGGCTCACGCTGTCGCTCGCCCTCGCCCGCCACGGCGTCCCGTCCGTGGTGCTCGACGAGGGCCCCGGCAAGGACGAACCGCGCCCCGCCCGTACGGTCGTGCTCCGCGAGGACACCGCCGCGCTGGCCGGGCGGCTCGCGGGCACGCCGTTCGACAAGGCCGGCTCCCGGTGGACGGGCTGGCGCTCCATGCGCCGCAAGCAGGAGATGCGGACGATCACCTTCGGTGAGGAGCCCGACGAGGCGCCCGGACAGGGGCTCGCGGCCCCGCTCCACATCGCCCAGCACGAACTGACCGGGGCGCTGCGCGCCGCCGTCGCCCGCGAACGGCTCGTCAAGGTCGCCGTCGACAGCCGCCTCGACGCGATCGAGCAGGAGCGCGCCGGAATCACCGCGCACACCCGCGGCCCCAACGGCACATGGTGGCGCGGCAGTTACCTCGTCGGCTGCGACGGACCCCGCTCCACGGTCCGCAAGCTCCTCGACATCCGCTTCCCCGGCCGCACCGCCGTCGAACGGTACGCGGTCGCCGCCCTGCGCACGGAACTTCCATGGCCCGGTGAGGCGTTGCTCCATCGGAGCCCTCCGTGGCGGACCTCGGGTCCGGCGGGCCCGGAGATCGTCGGCCGCCCCCTCGCCGACGGCGTCTGGCGCCTGGACTGGCTGCTGCCGCCCCGCAGCGACCTCGTCACCCCGGACGTCCTCGTGGCGCGCATCCGCGAGACCCTCGCGGGCTGGTGCGGGGGCTCCACCCCGCCCTACGAACTGCTCGACACCGGCGTCCACACCGTCCACCACCGCCTCGCCCGCCGCTGGCGCGTGGGCCGCGCCTTCGTCGCCGGGGATGCCGCGCACCTCCTCGGCGCGCTCGGCACCCAGGGCCTGGACGAGGGGCTGCGCGACGCCGACAACCTCGCCTGGAAACTGGCCCTGACCTGGCACGACGGACCGCACCCCATCTCCCCCGCGCTCCTCGACAGCTACCAGGCCGAGCGCCGCGGCGTCGTCGCAGCCCGGCTGCGCGCCGCCGACCAGGCCCTGCCGATACTCCGCGGCGGCAAGGGCCCCAAGAGCCTGCGCTCCTACGTGCCCGTGGGCGCCCGGGGCCACGACGCCCTGCTCACCGACGGTCACCTGGGCCTCGGCCCCCTCGGCGCGCCCGGCGCGTACACCGACTCGCCGCTCGCCCCACCGGCCTCCGCCTCCCGGACCCCGGTCGGCACGGAGCCCGGCGCGCCGGTCGCCGACGTCCGGGTGACCGCGCCGGACGGCACCTTCGTCCAGCTCCGGGACCGCCTCGGCCTCGGGCACCTGCTCGTCGTCCTCGTCGCCCCCGGCACCGGTGTGTGGGAGCGCAAGCACTGGATGTCGGCGGGCCTCATGCCCCGCCTCTCCGCGGCCATCGCCGCGCTGCCGCACGAGGCGGAGCTGCTTGTCGCGGAGAGCTACCCGGACGCGCCCGCCCACACGGTGCTCCTCGTCCGGCCCGACGGTCATCTCGTCACCGCGCTGTCGGGGGTGCGCCCGGCGGAGCTGTACGAGGCGGCGCAGACCGCGCTCGGGGGGCCGGTGGAGGAGACCGAGGGAGAGCCGGTGGAGACGGGGGCCCGTTCTTCGTAAGTACGGGGTGCACGGCCGGGGCGTTTCTTGAGCGCCCCTGAGACCGTTGTGGCGTCCTTCTTGAGCGGCTCTGCAGCCTTGCTGACGGCTTTCTGGAGCCGCTCCCGACCTCGGTTGACCCGGCCCCGCCACCATGGTGTACTCCGGAGCGTGACGATCGACACCGATGTACGCCTGTGGCGGCGAGTCCATATGGACCTCGTCCGCTACGCGGGCTGCGTGTGTCGCCCGTCCTGCTGATTCGCCGATCACTGCTTCTTTCCGCGTGCCGGTGGCACGCGTCCTTCGCGAACCTCAGGACGGTACTCATGTCGTTTCCCACCACGCCCACGTCTTCTTCCGCGCCTTCGTCGGTGCCTTCCGCGCCTTCGTCGGCGTCTTCCGGCGCCGCGCCCGAAGTGGCCGCGCCCAACCAGGCCGACCTCCTCGCCTTCGTCCGCCGGGTCGCCGCCGACCGCGACCTCATCGCCTCCCTGCCGCTCGACCCGGAGGGCCGTACCTGGGTGCGGCTCGAAGGACCCGGCGGCAGCGAGGCCTGGCTCATCGGCTGGCCGCCCGGCACCGGCACGGGCTGGCACGACCACGCCGAGTCCGTCGGCGCCTTCCTCACCGCGTCGGGCGAGCTGAAGGAGAACTCCCTGGCCGTGCGGCTGCCCGCCGACGGCTGGAAGACCCTGGAGCTCGACGAAGGGTACGACAGGGAACGCCGGCTGACGGCCGGTCAGGGCCGCGCCTTCGGCCGCCACCATGTGCACGAGGTGCTGAACGAGTCCCGCACCGAGCACGCCGTCTCGGTCCACGCCTACTATCCGCCGCTCCCGCAGATCCGCCGCTTCAGCCGCACCGGCCCGGTGCTGCGCCTGGAGTCGGTCGAGCGCCCGCAGGACTGGCAGTGAGCGCGGCGGGCCGGCGCCCGGTCGGCATCGACGACCTCGTCGAACAGGTCCGGTCCCGGCTCGACCGGGTCGAGGCGCGGGACGCCTTCGAGGCGGCCTCCCGCGACGAGGCGCTCCTCGTCGACATCCGGTACGAGGCGCTGCGCCGGCGCGACGGGCTCATCCCCGGCGCGCTGGTCATCGAGCGCAACGAGCTGGAGTGGCGCCTCGACCCGCACGGCAGCCACCGGGCACCCGAGGCCACCGACCACGACCTGCGCGTGATCGTCATCTGCAACGAGGGCTACGCCTCCACCCTCGCGGCCGCCTCCCTCCACCAACTGGGCCTCCACCGGGCAACGGACCTGATCGGCGGCTTCCAGGCGTGGCACACAGCGGGCCTACCAGTTCTGCCACCGGGTGGCTCGGGGTGAGGGGGGCCCAGCACTGTTGAGCGGCCGGGGTCGCAACTGACTGAGGCGGCCGGGTCGCTGCTCAGGCGGCGGCTTGAAGGGGGAGCGCGCTGAAGGGGGCGGCCCGGCTGCGCAGTGCGGGGCGCTGAAGAGTGCTGCGGGCTGATTGGCGCGGCAGGACTGCGGGGCGCCGAGTGGAGCCGCAGGGCTGAAGAGCCCCAGGGGCCGAATGGCGCCGGGCGCTGGGAGATCGGGGGCTGAGTGGCGCGGCGAAGCCGAAGGGTGTGGGGGCGCTGCAGAGCGCCGGGGCCGAGAGGGGCGGCGAAGCTGAAGGGCGCGGGGCGCTGCGGAGCGCCGGGGTCGAGTGGCGCGCGGCGCTGGAGAGTGCGGGGCGCTCAAGGGCCGGGGGCGCTGGGCGCTGGCGCCCCTTAGTCCTCGAAGCCCAGGTCCTCCGTGTTCTCCCCCTCTTCCTCCAGCGCCTGGCGCACCACTCTCAGCGCCATGCCCTCGCCGTACCCCTTGCGGGCCAGCATTCCCGCGAGCCGGCGGAGCCGCTTGTCGCGGTCGAGGCCGCGGGTGGAGCGGAGCTTGCGAGCGACGAGTTCGCGGGCCGTCTCCTCCTCGCGCTCCGCGTCGAGCTGACCGACCGCCTCGTCGATCACCGTGGAGTCCACCCCCTTGGTGCGCAGCTCGCGGGCGAGCGCCCGGCGGGCCAGGCCCCGGCCGTGGTGGCGGGACTCCACCCAGGCGTCCGCGAAGGCGCTGTCGTTGATCAGTCCGACCTCCTCGAACCGGGACAGCACCTCCTGCGCCACCTCGTCCGGGATGTCCCGCTTGCGCAGCGCGTCGGCCAACTGCTTGCGCGTGCGCGGGGTCCCGGTGAGCAGGCGGAGACAGATGTTCCGCGCCCGCTCAGCCGGGTCCCCTGACGGTTCCCCCCGCCCGGCCCTCGACGGGTCGGGAGGGCCGTCGTCCTGTGCGGCGCCGGACGGATCCCCGAACCCGCTCCGCCGCCGGCGTCCGCGGGGCCCGGCCCCGCCGCGCGAACGCCCTCCTCCGCGCGGCGCCCCGTCAACCGCGTCGCCCCCCGTCCCGGCTCCGTACCCGTCCTCGCCGTACGCGGCGTCGCCCCCGCGCCCCCGGTCCTGGGGGACGGCGGGACGGGCGTCGTACTCGGCCCAGTCGGTTCGTCGTGTCACGGACTAGCTCTTGGCCGCCGTGGCCTTGGACTTGGCCGTCTTGGGCGCGGGCACCGACTTGGCGGCGTCCTCGGCCGGGGCGGCGGCCACCGCGTCGGCGGCGGGCTCGGCGGAGGGCTCCTCCGGGCGGACCCCGACGCCCAGCTTCTCCTTGATCTTCTTCTCGATCTCGTTGGCCAGGTCGGGGTTGTCCTTCAGGAAGTTGCGCGCGTTCTCCTTGCCCTGGCCGAGCTGGTCGCCCTCGTACGTGTACCAGGCGCCGGCCTTGCGGACGAAGCCGTGCTCCACGCCCATGTCGATCAGGCCGCCCTCGCGGGAGATGCCCTGCCCGTAGAGGATGTCGAACTCGGCCTGCTTGAAGGGCGGCGCGACCTTGTTCTTGACGACCTTGACGCGGGTGCGGTTGCCGACCGCGTCCGTGCCGTCCTTCAGGGTCTCGATGCGGCGGATGTCCATGCGCACCGAGGCGTAGAACTTCAGCGCCCGGCCACCGGTCGTGGTCTCCGGGGAGCCGAACATCACGCCGATCTTCTCGCGGAGCTGGTTGATGAAGATCGCGGTGGTCTTCGACTGGTTGAGCGCGCTGGTGATCTTGCGCAGGGCCTGACTCATCAGACGGGCCTGCAGACCCACGTGCGAGTCACCCATCTCGCCCTCGATCTCCGCGCGCGGCACGAGCGCGGCGACGGAGTCGATGACGATGAGGTCGAGGGCGCCGGAGCGGACCAGCATGTCGACGATCTCCAGAGCCTGCTCACCGTTGTCCGGCTGGGACAGGATCAGGTTGTCGATGTCGACGCCGAGCTTCTTGGCGTACTCGGGGTCGAGGGCGTGCTCGGCGTCCACGAAGGCCACCGCGCCGCCCGCCCGCTGGGCGTTGGCCACGGCGTGCAGGGTGAGGGTCGTCTTGCCGGAGGACTCCGGGCCGTACACCTCCACCACGCGGCCGCGGGGGATGCCGCCGACGCCGAGCGCGACGTCGAGGGCGGTCGAGCCGGTGGGGATGACCTCGATGGGCTCGTTCGGCCGCTCGCCCATGCGCATCACTGCGCCCTTGCCGAATTGCCGTTCAATCTGTGCGAGCGCGGCGTCGAGCGCCTTCTCGCGGTCGGTTCCTGCCATGGGTTCCACCCGGTTTGCTTGTGTCGATCGCTTCACGTCAAAGACGCTACTGCCTGCCACTGACAATCGGCCTCGACGCCCGTCCGCCTGTGGATAACTCGAGGCACACCCAGCATAAGAATGGATGTTCGATTTTCGTGTCAAGCGCACCACGCGGAGGGCGCGCCGCCCGCCCGGGAGCTGTCTAAGGCTCTTGCCGCTCCTCGGCGTCCGGCTCGTTCGGCCCCCGCAGGGCGCGCCGCGCACGGGCCAGCATCGAGGCCCCGGCGCGCCTGCGGTGCCCCTGCACGCGGGGGTCGTCGGTGACGTCGTACCGCTTCACGTACGCGCCGAGGAACGCCTGCAGCGTCGCGACGGCGGGGATCGCGATGAGCGCGCCCACGGCGCCGAGCAGCGCCGTGCCCGCGATGACGGACCCGAAGGCGACCGCGGGGTGGATGTCGACGGTCTTCGCGGTCAGCTTCGGCTGCAGCATGTAGTTCTCGAACTGCTGGTACACGACGACGAAGATGAAGACCCACAGCGTGTACCAGGGGTTCACGGTGAAGGCGATCAGCATCGGCAGCGCGCCCGCGAGGTAGGTGCCGATGGTCGGGATGAACTGCGAGACGAGTCCGACCCAGACGCCGAGCACCGGCGCGTACGGCACGCCGAGCGCCTGCAGCAGCACGTAGTGGGCGATCCCGGAGATCAGCGCCATGAGGCCGCGCGAGTACAGGTAGCCGCCCGTCTTGTCGACGGCGATCTCCCAGGCGCGCAGCACCTCGGCCTGGCGGGCGGGCGGCAGCACCGAGCACAGGGCGCGCCGCAACCGAGGCCCGTCGGCGGCGAAGTAGAACGAGAACAGGGTGACCGTCAGGAGCTGGAAGAGACCGCCGAGCACCTGCGCGGAGACGTCGAGGACACCGCTCGCGCTGTTCTGGACGTACTTCTGGAGCCAGTCCGAGTGCAGCAGGCTGTCCTGGACCTCGACGCGGTTGAGCTCCGTGTGGAACGTGGAGTTGACCCAGCGGATCACCTGGTCGAGATATTTCGGGAAGTCCTCGAACATGTCGACGATCTGGCCCGCGAGCATCGACCCCATCAGGACGACGAAGCCCGCCCCGGCGACCATCACGGCGAAGAAGACGAGGCCGGTGGCGAGGCCGCGGCGCAGGCCGCGCGCCGACATCCAGCTCACCGCGGGCTCCACGGCGAGCGCCAGGAAGAACGCGATCAGTACGTTGATCAGCAACCCGGTGACCTGGTGGAAGGCCCAGGTGCCGAGCCGGAAGCAGGCGATGAGGGCCAGGGCGAGCACCATGGCGCGGGGCAGCCAGCGCGGCATGCCCGCGCGCGGGAGCGGCGCCGGTCCCGGCGGTTGCTCGGGGGGCGTCGTGCCGGGCGGTGTCGCGTCGGCCGTCAGCGGGAGGGTCTCGTCAGTCGCTGCCACAGGGCCAGTCTCGCCCACCCCGCGGGCGATCGGTGACCGCCCCGGATTTCCGCACCGCGGATCAGCGCTTCTCGGCGGGCACGTCCATCGCCGCGCACACCACGCGCCAGACGTCCTTCGCCTCCCACCCCGCGTCGAGCGCCTCGTGCACGGTGCGCCCGCCGAGCCCCGTCATCACGTGGTCGCGCGCGAAGGTGTCGGCGTACCCGGGTCCGAAGTGATCCGCCATCCGCTGCCAAAAGACCGTCAACCGCATACGTCCAGTATCCCGCTCCTGAGAGTGGGGCCCGGCCGGTGCGGCATTCCGCGGGCACCGCCGCGCCCTACGGTCGACGCATGGCCGAAACCGGAGCTTCCCCACTCCCCTCATCGCCGTCGGCGCCCTCCCCGCTCTCCCGCGCCGCATCGTTCGTCTGGCTGACCGCGCGCGTCCTTGAGCAGCGCCGCTTCGTCTACCACTTCCTGGAGACCACACCTGTCGCGGCGGACGCCGTCGAGACCGCGCTGGCCGCCTACCGCACCGCGGACGACGGCTACGGCCACGCCCTCGAACCGGATCTGCGCGGCCCCGCCGGCCAGCCCCTGCACGCCGGGTACGCGCTGCGCGTCCTGGACGCGATCGGGCGGTGCGCGGGGCAGCGCGCGGAGCGGGTGTGCCGCTTCCTGACCACCGCCTCCACCCCGGAGGGCGCCCTTCCAGCGGTGCTTCCCAGCCAGCGCGGCTGTCCGCACGCCCCGTTCGTGCCGGTCGTGGACGACCCGCCGGGCGAACTGCTCGCCACGGGCCCGGTGGTGGGCCTGCTGCACCGCAACGAGGTGTGGCACGCCTGGCTCTTCCGGGCCACCGAGTTCTGCTGGGCGGCCGTCGACTCCCTGCAGCGGTCGCATCCGTACGAGGTCGAGGCGGCCGTCGCCTTCCTGGACGGGGTGCCGGACCGCTCACGCGCGCGTGCCACGGCCGACCGGCTCGGCCGCCTCGTCCGCGAGCAGCGCCTCGTGGTGCTCGATCCGGGCCGCAAGGACGACCACCCGGTCGCGCCCGGCTACGCGCCGGGTGAGTACCACTTCCCGTACGACTACGCGAAGGCGCCGGAGTCGCTGGCGCGCTCCTGGTTCACCGACGAGGAGATGGCCCGCGCGCTCGACCATCTGGAGAGCGAGCAGCAAGGGGACGGCGGCTGGCCGGTCACCTGGCGTCAGTGGGCGCCCGTCGCCGCCTCGGAGGCGCGCGCCATGGTGACGATCGAGGCGCTGCTCACCCTGCGCGCGTACGGACGCCCCTTGTAGTCACCCCGTGAGTGCGCGCACCCCTGCCGTGACGAGCACGGCGACGGCGACGACCACGAGGAACGGCGCGCGCAGCAGCAGCGCGACGGCCGCCGCGGCCACTCCGGCGGCCTTGGCGTCGAGGATGAGGACGCGTCCGTCCGCGAACGTCTGCTGCGCGGTGAGGGCGGCGAGCAGGGCGACGGGCAGCAAGGCGGCCAGCCGTTTGACGGCGGGCCTCTCCAGGGCGTCCGCGGGTACGAGGAGGCCGATCAGCTTGACGGCGTAGCAGCCCACGGCGGTGACGGCGACGGCGATCCAGATGTTCATCGGTCTCCTCCTTGCGCGGCGTCGCCGGTGGTCCCGCGGCGGCGCCCCTCCACGTACAGCACGAGCGGCGCGGCGAGCGCGGCCACCAGGACGGGCACTCCGGCGGGCAGGACGGGCAGCAGTCCGAGGCCGAGCACGACGGCGATCGCCGCCACGGCGCGCTCCCTGGCGTTCTTCACCATCGGCGCGAGGAGCGCCAGGAAGACGGCGGGGCCGGCCGCGTCGAGCCCCCAGGCGTCGGTGTCGCCGATGGCCTCGGCGCCGAGCGCGCCGAGCAGTGTGGTCAGGTTCCACAGGACGTACAGGGTCAGGCCGGTGACGGTGAAGCCCATGCGGACGCTGCGGCGCGTGGGCTGGGCGAGCGCGACGGCCGTCGTCTCGTCGATGACCCAGTGCGCCGCGAGGGGCCGCACCGCGCGCGGGAGGGCGAGCAACTGGGACAGGCGCAGCCCGTAGAACGTGTTGCGCACGCCGAGGAAGAAGGCGCCCGCGGCGGCGGTGAACGGGTTGCCGCCGCCCGCGAGCGCGCCGACTAGCGCGAACTGCGAGGCCCCGGTGAAGACGAAGAGGCTGAGCGCGCAGGTCTGCAGGACGCTGAGGCCGGCGCCCGCCGAGGTCACGCCGAAGGCGAAGCCGGACAGGCCGACGGCGACGCCGACGCCTAGCGCGTCCCGGACGACGGCCCCGTCGGACTTGGTCGCGGGGGCGGTGTGCCCGGGACGTGTCTCGTCCGGTGGGCGTATGTCTGTGGGTGTTGTCTGTTCTGCCACGCCCCGGACCTTACGAGGGGGACTCGTCAGCGGTCTTGTACGTTCTTGCGCTCGCGCTGGTACGCCCCCGGGGGCACTCCGACGATCCGGGTGAAGTGCCGGTTGAGGTGCGGCTGGTCGGTGAACCCGACGGCCACGGCGGCGTCGGCGGGCGACTCCCCCTTCTCGAGGAGCCGCCGTGCCACGCGCACGCGCGCGTTGGTGAGCCAGGCGTGCGGCGGCATCCCGTAGGCGTCGCGGAAGGCGCGCAGGAGCGCGAAGGGGCTGGTGCCGAGGTCCGCCGCGAGCGCCTCCAGGGACGGCGGGTCGGCGAGGCCCTCTTCGAGGACCTCACGCGCGCGTGCCGCCGCCGTCGCCCCGGCCGAACGGCGCGGCCGGGGCGTGGGCGTCCGGCCGTGGTCCCGTAGCAGCCTGGCGAGCACGATCCGCAGCAGGCTGTCGGCGGCCAGGGCATTGCCCTGCTCGGCGGCCCGGTGCACCTCGCGTATCAGCGCTGCCGCGCGCGGATCGGTGACCATGGTCTCGCCGAAGCTGACGGTCCCGCGCGCCGCCGTCGTCTCCGCCGCGATCTCGGCGACGACCTGTGCCGAGGGGTAGAGCGTGCAGTACGTCCATCCGTCGGGCCCGCCCGCACGCGCCGTGTGCGCGACCTCAGGGTTGATCATGACGACGGTGCCGGGACCGGCGCGCAGCGTCCGGTCGGGCATGCCGACCTCCTCGATCCCGCGGGTCACCGCGCCGAGGACGTACCCGTCGTGGCTGTGGCGCGGGAAGGTGTGCCGGAGGTAGCGGGCCCGCAGCAGGTCGAGCCCCGGCAGCCGCTCGTAGCGCCAGTGCCGTGCCCACTCGCCGTTCCCCGCCATCCCTCCATTCTGCGGCACGTCACCCCGATGAACCAGTCATTTCCGCAGGTCAAGGCAGTTGTCAGTGGTGGGGTGCAGGATGGGGGCATGGTCAGGTCCAGGCAGGGGGCCCGTGATGGCTCCGGCACCACGAGCGCCCTAGACGGGTTCTCCCCCGCGACCCGCGGTTGGTTCACGGGGGCCTTCTCCGCGCCCACGCCCGCCCAGGCCGGGGCGTGGCGGGCGATCGGTGAGGGCTCGGACGTGCTGGTCGTCGCGCCGACCGGCTCGGGCAAGACGCTCGCCGCGTTCCTCGCCGCCCTCGACCAGCTCGCCTCGTCGCCGCCGCCCGCCGACCCGAAGAAGCGCTGCCGCGTTCTGTACGTGTCGCCGATGAAGGCGCTCGCGGTCGACGTCGAGCGCAATCTGCGCAGCCCCCTGACCGGCATCCGCCAGGAGGCGGTGCGCCTCGGCCTGCCCGAGCCCGAGGTGAAGGTCGGCATCCGCTCCGGCGACACCCCGCCCGCGGAGCGCCGCGCCCTCGCCACGCGCCCGCCGGACATCCTGATCACGACGCCGGAGTCGCTGTTCCTCATGCTGACGTCGGCCACGCGGGACGCGCTGACCGGCATCGAGACGGTGATTGTGGACGAGGTGCACGCGGTGGCGGGCACCAAGCGCGGCGCCCATCTGGCGCTTTCCCTGGAGCGCCTGGACGAGCTGCTGCCGCGCCCGGCCCGCCGCATCGGCCTGTCGGCGACGGTCCGCCCGGTCGACGAGGTCGCGCGGTATCTGTCGCCGCAGCGCAAGGTGGAGATCGTCCAGCCGCCGTCCGGCAAGCGGTTCGACCTGTCCGTGGTGGTCCCGGTCGAGGATCTGGGCGAGCTGGGCGGCTCCCCGGTGCCCGACTCCGACCAGGGGGCCGAGCGCCCCTCGATCTGGCCGTCGGTGGAGGAGCGCATCGCGGACCTCATCGAGGCCCACCGCTCCACCATCGTCTTCGCCAACTCGCGGCGCCTCGCGGAGCGCCTGTGCAACAGGCTGAACGAGATCGCCTACGAGCGCGCCACCGGCGAGGCCCTGCCCGAGGACCACTCCCCGGCCGAGCTGATGGGCGGCTCCGGCGCGGCGACGGGCGCCCCGCAGATCCTGGCCCGCGCGCACCACGGCTCGGTCTCCAAGGAGCAGCGCACGCTCGTGGAGGAGGATCTGAAGGCGGGCCGGCTGCCCGCCGTCGTCGCCACGTCCAGCCTGGAGCTGGGCATCGACATGGGCGCCGTCGATCTCGTCATCCAGGTGGAGTCGCCGCCGTCCGTCGCCTCCGGGCTCCAGCGTGTGGGGCGCGCGGGCCACCAGGTGGGCGCGGTGTCGACCGGCGTCGTCTTCCCGAAGTACCGGGGTGACCTCGTGCAGTCGGCGGTCGTGACCGAGCGGATGCGCTCGGGCGCCATCGAGTCGCTGCGTGTCCCGGGCAACCCCCTCGACGTGCTCGCCCAGCAGCTCGTCGCCATGACGGCCATGGACTCCTGGCAGGTCGACGACCTCCTTGCGCTGGTTCGCAGGGCGGCCCCGTTCGCCTCGCTCCCCGAGTCGGCGTTCACCGGCGTCCTCGACATGCTCGCGGGCCGCTACCCGTCCGACGCCTTCGCCGAGCTGCGCCCGCGCGTGGTGTGGGACCGCGTCGCGGGGACGGTCACGGGCCGCCCCGGGGCGCAGCGCCTCGCCGTCACCTCCGGTGGCACGATCCCCGACCGCGGCCTGTTCGGCGTCTTTCTGGCGGGCGCCGACCCGAAGAAGGGCGGCGGACGCGTCGGCGAGCTCGACGAGGAGATGGTCTACGAGTCCCGCGTGGGGGACGTCTTCACGCTGGGCACCAGCTCCTGGCGCATCGAGGACATCACGCGCGACCGCGTCCTCGTCTCCCCCGCGCCCGGCGTCCCCGGTCGCCTCCCGTTCTGGAAGGGCGACCAGCTGGGCCGCCCGCTGGAACTGGGGCGCGCGGTGGGCGCGTTCCTGCGCGAGGTCGGCTCGCAGAAGCCCGAGGACGCGCGCGTGCGCCTCGCCGAGGCGGGCCTGGACACTTGGGCCGCGGAGAACGTGTTGTCGTATTTGGCCGAGCAGCGCGAGGCGTGCGGCCACATCCCGGACGACCGCACGATCGTGGTCGAGCGGTTCCGGGACGAGCTGGGCGACTGGCGCGTCGTCGTGCACTCCCCGTTCGGCGCGCAGGTGCACGCCCCGTGGGCGCTCGCCCTCGGCGCCCGGCTCAGCGAGAAGTACGGCATGGACGCCCAGGTCATGCACGCCGACGACGGCATCGTCCTGCGCCTGCCCGACGCCGACCTGATGGGCCTTGACCTCCTGGACCAGGAGCCCTCCAAGCCGGGCCTGGAGTACGACTCGGACCAGGCGCCCATCGGCGCGGCCGACGTCGCCTTCGACAAGGGGGACGTCGACCAGATCGTCACCGACCAGGTCGGCGGCTCCGCCCTGTTCGCCTCCCGCTTCCGCGAGTGCGCCGCCCGCGCGCTGCTCCTGCCGAAGCGCAACCCGGGCAAGCGCACGCCCCTGTGGCAGCAGCGGCAGCGCGCCTCCCAGCTGCTCCAGGTGGCCAGCGAGTTCGGCTCCTTCCCGATCGTCCTGGAGGCGGTGCGCGAGTGCCTCCAGGACGTCTTCGACGTGCCGGGCCTCGCCGAGCTGATGGGCGACATCGAGTCCCGCAAGGTCCGCCTGGTCGAGGTCACCACCCCCGAGGCCTCGCCGTTCGCCCGCTCGCTCCTGTTCGGCTACGTCGCGCAGTTCCTCTACGAGGGCGACTCCCCGCTCGCCGAGCGCCGCGCGGCCGCGCTCTCCCTGGACTCCCGGCTCCTCGCCGAACTCCTCGGCCAGGCCGAGCTGCGTGAACTGCTCGACGCGGACGTCCTCGCCGAGCTGGAGCAGGAGCTGCAGTGGCGCACCGAGGACCGCCGCGTCAAGGACGTCGAGGGCGTCGCGGACCTGCTGCGCCTCCTGGGCCCGCTGACCGACGCCGAGCTGGCCGAGCGTGGCGCCGAGCCCGGCTGGGCCGAGGAGCTGGCGTCCGCGCGGCGCGCCATCCGGGTCCGGATCGCGGGCACGGAGCACTGGGCGGCGATCGAGGACGCGGGCCGTCTGCGCGACGCGCTCGGCACGGCGCTCCCCGTCGGCGTCCCCGAGGCGTTCACCGAGCCGGTCAAGGATCCGCTCGGCGACCTTCTGGCCCGCTACGCGCGCACGCACGGGCCGTTCACGTCCATGCAGGCGGCGGCCCGGTTCGGCCTGGGCGCGGCGATCACGGAAGGCGCTTTGCAGCGCCTTGCGGCGAACGGCCGGGTGGTGCAGGGCGAGTTCCACCCCGCGGGCATCGGCCAGGAGTGGTGCGATGCCGCGGTCCTGCGCCGCCTGCGCCGCCGCTCCCTCGCCGCGCTGCGGCACGAGCTCGAACCGGTCCCTCCGGCCGCGCTCGCCCAGTTCCTGCCCCAGTGGCAGCACCTGGGCGGTCACGGCCTGCGCGGCATCGACGGTCTGGTCCGCGCGATCGAGCAGCTCCAGGGCGCCTCGGTCCCCGCCTCCGCCCTGGAGAAGCTGGTCCTGCCCTCCCGGGTCTCGGGCTACGCGCCCGCGTTGCTCGACGAGCTCACCGCCTCGGGCGAGGTGCTGTGGGCGGGCGCGGGCTCCCTGCCCGGCAAGGACGGCTGGGTCTCCCTCTACCTCGCCGACAACGCCCCGCTCCTGCTGCCGCCCCCGCACCCGCTGGAGCTGACGCCGCTGCACCAGGCGGTCCTGGACAGCCTGTCCGGCGGCTACGGCCTGTTCTTCCGGCAGATCGCGGACCAGGTCCGCGCCACGACGGACGGCCAGGACGGCGCCCCCCTCACCGCCACCGACCCCCAACTGGCCGATGCGCTCTGGGACCTGGCCTGGTCGGGCCGGCTCACCAACGACACGCTCGCCCCGATGCGTGCCCTCCTCGGCTCGGGCCGCACCGCCGGCTCCACCGCGCACCGCGCGCGGAGATCCGTCCCGCGCGGCCGCTACGGAAGCCTCACGGCCGCCGCCCGGGCCACCTCGCGCACCGGTCCGCCCACCGTCGCCGGACGCTGGTCGCTGCTGCCCGCGCAGGAGCCCGACCCGACCGTGCGCGCCCACGCCCTGGCCCGCACCCTCATGGACCGGCACGGTGTCGTCACGCGCGGCGCCGTCGCCGCCGAGGGCGTGGAGGGCGGCTTCTCCGCGATGTACCGCATCCTGTCCGTCTTCGAGGAGAGCGGCCAGGCCAGGCGCGGCTATGTGGTGGAGGGGCTCGGCGCCGCCCAGTTCGCCATGGACGGCGCGGTGGACCGCCTGCGCGCGGCGGCCAACGCCCAGGAGCGCGGCGCGCCCCCGCCCGACCCCTTCGCCCAGGGCGACGCCCCGGCCGCCAAGGGCACCGCACCGCGCGCCCTGGTCCTGGCTGCCGCCGACCCCGCCAACGCGTACGGCGCGGCCCTCCCCTGGCCCGAGCCGCCCGCGCGCGCGGGCCACAAGCCGGGCCGCAAGGCGGGCTCCCTCGTCGTCCTGGTCGACGGCGAGCTGACCCTCTACATGGAGCGCGGCGGAAAGAGCCTCCTGGCCTGGCACGCCGCCGAGTCCGACACCGCCGCGCCCTCCGCCGCGCAGCTCTCCGACGACCCCCGGCTGCCCGCCGCCGCCCGCTCCCTGGCCGAATCGGCCCGTACGGGCGCCCTCGGCACGATCACCGTCGAGCGCATCAACGGCGAGGCCGCGCTCACGTCCCCGTACGCACCGCTGCTGGAGGGAGCGGGGTTCCACGCGACGCCGAGGGGGTTGCGCCTGCGTGCCTGACGCCTCCCCGGCGGGATCACCCGCACCGTCCTCGTCCGCCGCCGCGCCGGCCCGCGGCCTACCCTGAACCCATGCCCGAAGGAGACACCGTCCTGCAGGCCGCCAAGCGGCTGCACACCGCGCTCGCGGGTCAGGTCCTCATCCGCTCCGACCTCCGGGTCCCGCGGTTCGCCACGGCGGATCTGACCGGGCGCTCGGTGCTTGAGGTCATCTCGCGCGGCAAGCACCTGATGACCCGCATCGAGGGCGGCCTCACCCTGCACTCGCACCTGCGGATGGACGGCGCCTGGAAGATCTACGCCCCGGGCGAGCGCTGGCGCGGCGGCCCCGCCTTCCAGATCCGGGCGATCCTCGCCAACGAGTCGCACGCGGCCGTCGGCTACCGCCTCCCCGTGCTCGAACTGCTGCGCACCAGCGAGGAGGCCAAGGCCGTCGGCCACCTCGGCCCCGACCTGCTCGGCCCGGACTGGGACCCCGACAAGGCGCTCGCCAACCTCCTCCAGGACCCCGCCCGCGCCGTCGGCGAGGCCCTCCTCGACCAGCGCAACCTCGCCGGTGTGGGCAACGTCTTCAAATCGGAGATCTGCTTCCTCCTCGGCATCACCCCCTGGGTCCCCGTGGGTGACCTGCCCCCGGAGACGGCGGAGCAGCTTCCCGTCCTCTCCAAGAAGCTCCTCGAGTTCAACCGGGACCGCCCCAACCGCGTCACCACCGGCCGCGCCCGCCCCGGCGAACGCCTGTACGTCTACGGCCGCGCCTCACGCCCCTGCATGCGCTGCCGCACCGCGATCCGCGTGGCGGAACAGGGCGACGGCTCCCGGGAACGCCCGACCTACTGGTGCCCCACCTGCCAGCCGGGCCCGCACCCGGCCAGGTAATCGCCGCAGAGGAATTGACGACCCGTCAGCTCATGTCTACGGTCCCCTCATGCCCGTAACGGCGTACGACCTCACCGGCCGGACCGCGTTCGTCACCGGCGCGGCGAGCGGCATCGGGCGGGCCTCCGCCGCGCTGCTCGCCGAGGCCGGAGCCACGGTGCACTGCGCGGACCGCGACGGCCAGGGCCTGGACGAGACGGCCGCGCTCATCAAGGAGTGCGGCGGCACGGCGCACACCCACACGCTGGACGTGTCCGACCGCGCCCAGGTCGCCGAGGCCGTCGCGGCGGCGGCCGCCCCGACCGGAACGCTCGACATCCTGGCCGCGATCGCCGGGATCATGCACCACAGCCCCGTCCTGGAGACCCGCGACGAGGACCTCGACCGCGTCCTCGCCGTCAACTTCAAAGGCGTCCTCTACGCGTGCCAGGAGGCGGCCCGCACGATGATCGCGGCCGGCACCCGCGGCTCCCTCATCACGATGGCCTCCGGCGCGATCGACACGGGCGGCCCCGGTCTGCTCTGCTACGGCGCCGCGAAGGCCGCCGTCGTCCAGCTCACCAGGACCCTCGCCACGGAGGTCGGCCCGCACGGGATCCGCGTCAACGCGGTCGCGCCGGGCTGGGTCCGCACCCCGATGACGACCCGCCACGACGAGACGGCCCAGGCCCATACGGAGGCCCTGATGACGCGCCTGGCCCCGCTCGGCCGCGTCGGCACCCCGCAGGACATCGCCCACGCGGTTCTCCACCTCGCCTCGGACGCCTCAGCCTTTACGACGGGCCAGATCCTCCGCCCGAACGGCGGCGTGGCGATGCCCTGGTGACAGACCCACCAACGCCGATCACGATCCAGCGCCGCCACCACTCCCCGCAACGGGCACCCCGCCACAACCCGAAACCCCGCCCGTAGCCCCTCACCCCGCCCCACCTGACCCACGCCGCTCCCCCCACCCCCGTACCCCCGCCCGTACCCCCCGCCCCGCTCGTCTCGCGCGGGCCTGTATCCAGCGCGCTCCCAACCGGCCCTGCGCCCCCGCGACCCCCGACGCGCGGCCCTTCGGCAGGGCGTGCACCGGGAGCAGGCTGAGGCCCCAGCCGCCGAAGGTGACCGCCCCCTCGAACACTCCGGCGTCCGGTGTGAGCGCCAGCCGCAGGACGGCCCACCACCACAGCCCACCGAGCACCAGGCCCGGTATCCACCGCGGCAGCCGCCTCACCACGACCGCTCACCTCCACCCGTCCCCGTCCCCGGTCCTCGCCCGCGCGCGTCCGCCCGCCCCCGGGACGGACGCGCGCCGGTCTCAGCCGCGGTTCTCCGCCTGGAACATCCAGTGATGCTTCTCCAGGTCGGCCGTGATGCCGATGAACATGTCCTGGCTGACCGGGTCGGCCTCGCCCGTCGCCCGGATCCGCTCCCGCATCCGCGTGATCACGGCGCCGAGCGCCTCCACGAGCGTCCCGACGGCGTCCGTGTCCTTCACCCAGCCCTCGGCCACGGTGGCGATCCCGCTGCTCTCCGCGACGGTCCCGGCCCGCCCGTCCGGCGGGACGCCGAGCGTGGAGGCCCGTTCGGCGACCGTGTCGGAGTGCAGGCGCGCGCTGTCCACGACCTCGTCGAGCTGGAGGTGCACGGTACGGAACCGGGGCCCCACCACGTTCCAGTGGATCTGCTTGGCCACGAGCGAGAGGTCGACCAGGTCGACGAGCGCGCCCTGCAGCGCCTCGGCCACGGTCTCCAGGTCGGCATCGGACAGCGGACTCTTCACGGCGTACCTCCGTTACCCCCGCGTCGGCATCACGGTCGTAGGGAAATCACCGTCCACGATGGCACACATGGACCATTCCGGACACACGGGGCGAACAGCGAAAAGCCCCGGCCGGTTTCCCGGCCGGGGCTTTCCCGGTCACCTCACGCTGCGCGAGACGCTACGCCGCTACGACGTCGACCGCCTCCGCAGGCGCCTTGATCGTCACCCGTTCCGGCGGGACGCCGGTGACGGAGACGGAATTGAGCATCGGACGGACCGGTGCGCGCACCGGCTCCGACGGGACCGCTGCTGCCGACTCGGCCAGCTCCGCGAGAGCGAGCTCGTCGCTCACCTCGCGCATCAGCTCGGACATCCGTACGTCAAGCGCGTCGCAGATAGCGGAAAGCAGCTCGGAGGAAGCCTCCTTCTGCCCCCGCTCCACCTCGGAGAGATAGCCGAGCGAGACTCGGGCGGACGAGGAGACTTCGCGCAGAGTACGGCCCTGGCGCTGGCGCTGCCGACGCAGCACGTCACCAAGCAGGCGACGGAGCAGAATCATCGGTGGCTCCCTCCTCGGACCGCGTAGCCGCATCCTTCACGCCCCACCGTACCGCCTCGTGCCGCGGCCGTGCGGGGAGCGATGTCGTGTTCACTCAGGGCTGCAAACATCAAAACCCCCCGTTCTGTTCCGTATCCTGTGCCCGCGCATTCTCAGTAGGTTCGCCGGAATGCCCTCCGACCAGCTCTTCCGTCAACAGGTCGAGCACGCTCCGTACACTCTCCCTACGGATTTCCATGCGTCCGCCGTTCAACCGCAGCTCCACCACTTTGCGGCTACCAGCGAAATTTCTAGTGACCTTCACAGCACCGCGGCCGGGGCCCACGGCAGCCACGTAGACGGTGCCCACGGGCTGTCCGTCCTGCGGCTCGGGCCCGGCGACACCGGTCGTCGCGATGCCCCAGTCCGCGCCGAGCGCCTCGCGCACCCCGGCGGCCATCTGCAGGGCGACGTCCGGGTGGACGGCCCCGTACTCGGCGAGCAGGTGCGTGTCGACGCCGAGCAGCTTGTGCTTCAGCTCCGTCGCGTACGCCGTGATCGAGCCGCGCAGGGCCTTCGACGCCCCGGGCACGGCCACCAGCTCCGCCGCGACGAGGCCACCGGTCAGCGACTCGGCCACGGCGAGGGTCTCCCCCCGCCCGGTCAGCAGCCGCAGCGCCTCGACAGCCTCGTTCATCACTTCTCGGCCGCCTCCGAGGACGCCGACGGGTCGGCGACGACCGACTCCACGGCCGCCTGCTCGACGGCCTCCGGGTCCACGACCGACGACCCCGTGCCCGGGGCCCCTGCGTCCGTCCGGCTCGCCGTCGCCTGCGCGACGGCCGCCTGGGAGACCGCCGCCGCGGCAGCCGCCTCGGCGAGACCGGCCCGCCGCAGCACGATCGCCTGCCGTACGTAGTCGAGCCCGGTCAGCACGGTCAGCGCGACCGCCACCGCCATCACCCAGAACCGGAACGTGGCGAGCGGCCCGGTCAGCGCCAGGACGTACATGCCGACGGCCGTGCCCTGCGCGAGTGTCTTCATCTTGCCGCCGCGGCTGGCCGGGATGACCCCGTAGCGGATCACCAGGAAGCGCAGCAGGGTGATGCCCAGCTCACGCCCGAGGATGACGCCCGTCACCCACCACGGCAGGTCACCGAGCGAGGACAGACAGATGAGCGCCGCCCCCATGATCGCCTTGTCGGCGATGGGGTCGGCGATCTTCCCGAAGTCGGTGACCAGGTTGTACGTACGCGCCAGATGTCCGTCGAAGACATCGGTGATCATGGCGACGGCGAACGCCGCCCATGCCCAGGCCCGCCACGCCGGGTCGTACCCGCCGTCGGCCAGCATGAGCATCACGAACCCCGGCACGAGCAGCAGCCGCACCATGGTCAGGATGTTGGCGATGTTCCACAGGCTGGCCTCGTTGACGGCCGCAGCGCCCAGCTTGCCGCCGGGCGCCGGCGTGCCGGTCCCGCCCCTGGCGGATGCCGGGACTCCGGTCATCTGCCCGCCTCCTCAAGCCGGTCGAACGGCTCCGCGACGAGGTCCACTCCCTCGGTCCCGACCACCTTTGCCTCGACCATACGGCCGACGCTCAGTCCGGCGCCGCCCGTGAGCCGCACCTGTCCGTCGGTCTCGGGCGCCTGGTGCGCGCCGCGGCCCACGATCCCGTCCTCGGGGGCGACGGACTCGACGAGCACCTCCACCGTCTCACCCAGCCGCTCCTCGGCGCGCTGCGACACCAACTGCTCGGCGAGGCGCGACACGCGCGCGAGGCGCTCCGCGACGACGTCCTCGTCGAGCTTGTTCTCGTACGTGGCCGCCTCGGTGCCGTCCTCGTCGGAGTAGCCGAAGACGCCGATGGCGTCCAGACGCGCGCCGTTCAGGAAGCGCTCCAGCTCGGCGAGGTCCGCCTCGGACTCGCCGGGGAAGCCGACGATGAAGTTGGAGCGGACACCGGCCTGCGGCGCCTTGCTCCGAATGGTGTCGAGCAGCTCCAGGAACCGGTCGGTGTCGCCGAAGCGCCGCATCGCGCGCAGCACGGCGGGCGCGGAGTGCTGGAAGGAGAGGTCGAAGTAGGGGACGACCTTGTCGGTGCCGGTCAGGACGTCGATGAGGCCGGGCCGCATCTCGGCGGGCTGCAGGTAGCTGACGCGGACCCGCTCGATGCCGTCCACACCGGCCAGCTCGGGCAGCAGGGACTCGAGGAGGCGGATGTCGCCCAGGTCCTTGCCGTACGAGGTGTTGTTCTCGGAGACCAGCATGACCTCCTTGACGCCCTGCTCGGCGAGCCAGCGCGTCTCGTTCAGCACGTCGCTGGGGCGGCGCGAGATGAAGGAGCCGCGGAAGGAGGGGATGGCGCAGAAGGAGCAGCGCCGGTCGCAGCCGGAGGCCAGCTTCACGGAGGCGACGGGCGCGCCGTCGAGGCGGCGGCGCAGCGGCGCGCGCGGCCCGGACGCGGGCGCGAGCCCCTCGGGCAGGTCCGCGGGCGCGTGGCCGGGCAGCGCGACGCCGGCGCCGGCCTCCTGGCGCTCGGCGGGGCTGATCGGGAGGAGCTTGCGGCGGTCGCGCGGGGCGTGGGCCTCGACACTGCCGCCGGCGAGGATGGTCCGCAGGCGCCCGGAGATGTCCTCGTAGTCGTCGAAGCCGAGCACGCCGTCGGCCTCGGGCAGCGCCTCGGCGAGCTCCTTGCCGTACCGCTCGGCCATGCAGCCGACGGCGACGACGGCCTGGGTCCTGCCGTGGCCCTTGAGATCGTTGGCCTCGAGGAGGGCGTCGACGGAGTCCTTCTTGGCGGCCTCGACGAAGCCACAGGTGTTGACGACGGCGACATCCGCGGACTCGGCGTCCTCGACGAGCTCCCAGCCGTCCGCCTCCAAGCGGCCTGCGAGCTCCTCCGAGTCCACCTCGTTACGGGCGCAGCCAAGGGTGACAAGTGCGACGGTACGGCGTTCGGGCATGGACTCAAGACTACTTCGTTCCACCGACAGCCCTCGCCGGGAGGGTTCCGGGTGGGTTGCGCCAGGGGGGTCCGGGCCGCCTGTCAGCCGACTTCCGGGTCGCCCTTGGTGTAGCTGAGCCGCTCGACCTGACCGGGCTGGAACTCGTCCTCGATCTGCTTGCCGTTCACATAGAGCTGTATGGCGCCGGCGTCGCCCAGGACGAGGTCGATCTTGGTGGTGTCCTGGAACGTCTTGGACTGGCCGCGCTCCAGCACGCCGTCGAACATCTTCCGCCCGTTGTGGTCCTTGGCGAGGATCCAGCTCCGGCCGTCCGCCGCGTTGAGCTTCACCGTGACCTTGTCCTGGGGGGCCGCCGCGATGGCGCTGTCCGAGGGGTCCGGCTTGGTGGCGGGCTTCTTGCTGGGGCTCGGCTTGGTGGCGGGCTTGCTGGTGGCGGGGGTGGCGCCCTCGGCGGCCTGCTGCGTGCCGCCGTCGTCGTCACCGCCGCTGACCACGGTGTAGCCGACGAAGGCGATGACCGCGACGATCGCGGCGACCATGGCGGCGGTCCAGTTGGGCCGGCGCGGCTCGGAGCGGATGCGCTCGGCCTCGAACAGCGGGGTGGCGGGCGTCG
Organism: Streptomyces sp. NPDC046939; assembly: GCF_040644575.1. Lineage (NCBI taxonomy): Bacteria > Bacillati > Actinomycetota > Actinomycetes > Kitasatosporales > Streptomycetaceae > Streptomyces > Streptomyces sp. NPDC046939. Next base: position 13,951 of record NZ_JBEYWV010000031.1, on the reverse strand, counting down.
GCGCGGCGGGGCCGCCGTGCTCGGCGCCGTACCGCGCGAGCAGCGGTTCGGGATCCAGGCCCACCGCGCGCGCGAGCGTGCGGATGTGCCCGCGCGCGTACACGTCGCCGCCGCAGCGGGAGAAGTCGTCCGCCTCGATGGCGTGCACGATCGGGCCGCGCACCCGGGTCGACTGGCTGACCTCGTCGACGGTGAGGCCCGCGGCGATACGTGCCTGCTGGAGGGCGCGGCCGACCGAGGGTCCGTCGTCCGTGCTCGGGGCGCTGGTCTGCGAAGGACGGTCGTCTTCAGGGGATTTGCCGATGGACACGGGGGCGCCTTTCGAGCGTGTAACCACCTGCTGGAGGTTCAGTCTAGGGGGGGTGCGAAAGGGTGGGGCAACCGGGCGGTCGGACTTTGTACGCCATCAGAATGGCCCGACATCCTGATGGTGGGACAAGTGGGTGCCCCTTCCCTCAACTTGACGTGCTCGATGGGGAAACGGTTGCCCCGGATCCCCGTACGAGTGACATCGAAATCGAAAGATCCTTTACGGCTGCTCCTCGCCGCGGATGACCGCGAGCACTCCGTCCAGTTCGTCCGGTTTCACGAGGACGTCGCGGGCCTTGGAGCCCTCGCTCGGTCCCACGATGTTGCGCGACTCCATGAGGTCCATCAGCCGGCCCGCCTTGGCGAAGCCGACCCTGAGCTTGCGCTGGAGCATGGACGTGGACCCGAACTGGGTGGAGACGACCAGCTCGGCCGCCGCGCACAGCAGCTCCAGGTCGTCGCCGATGTCCTCGTCGATCTCCTTCTTCTGCTTGGTGCCGACGGTGACGTCGTCGCGGAAGACGGGCGCCATCTGGTCCTTGCAGTGCTGGACGACGGCGTGGATCTCGTCCTCGGTGACGAACGCGCCCTGCATGCGGATCGGCTTGTTCGCGCCCATGGGCAGGTACAGGCCGTCGCCCTTGCCGATGAGCTTCTCGGCGCCGGGCTGGTCCAGGATGACGCGGCTGTCGGCGAGCGAGGAGGTGGCGAAGGCCAGGCGCGAGGGCACGTTCGCCTTGATGAGACCCGTGACGACGTCGACCGAGGGACGCTGCGTGGCGAGCACCAGGTGGATGCCGGCCGCGCGCGCGAGCTGCGTGATGCGCACGATGGCGTCCTCGACGTCGCGCGGGGCGACCATCATCAGGTCGGCGAGCTCGTCGACGATCACCAGGAGGTACGGATAGGTCTTCAGCTCCCGCTCGCTGCCCTCGGGCGTCTTGAGCTTGCCGTCTCGGATCGCCTGGTTGAAGTCGTCGATGTGCCGGTAGCCGAAGGCGGCGAGGTCGTCGTAGCGCAGGTCCATCTCGCGCACGACCCACTGGAGCGCCTCGGCGGCCTTCTTGGGGTTGGTGATGATCGGCGTGATGAGGTGCGGGATGCCCTCGTACGCCGTCAGCTCCACGCGCTTGGGGTCGACGAGGACCATCCGCACGTCCTCGGGGGTCGCCCGCATCATGATCGAGGTGATCAGGCAGTTGATGCAGGACGACTTGCCGGAACCCGTGGCACCGGCGACCAGGATGTGCGGCATCTTCGCGAGGTTCGACATGACGTAGCCGCCCTCGACGTCCTTGCCGAGCGCGACCAGCATCGGGTGCTCGTCCTCGGCGGCGTCGGCCAGGCGCAGCACGTCCCCGACGTTGACCATCTCGCGGTCGGTGTTCGGGATCTCGATGCCGACCGCGGACTTGCCGGGGATCGGGCTGATGATCCGCACGTCCGGGGAGGCGACCGCGTACGCGATGTTCTTCGCCAGGGCGGTGATCTTCTCGACCTTCACGGCGGGGCCGAGCTCGACCTCGTAGCGCGTGACCGTCGGCCCGCGCGTGAAGCCCGTGACGGCCGCGTCGACCTTGAACTCGGTGAAGACGGTGGTCAGCGACTCCACCACGGCGTCGTTGGCGGCGCTGCGCGACTTGCCGGGGCCGCCGCGCGTCAGCAGGTCGAGCGAGGGCAGCGCGTACGTGATGTCACCGGCGAGCTGGAGCTGCTCCGCGCGCGCGGGCATCTCCCGTACGTCCTCGGGCGCGGCCTTGGTCAGGTCGGGCACGGCGAGCTTGGAGGGCGTCGGCTCGGGCTCGGCCGGCGCGGACTTCTTGCCGCGCGCCGTCGGGACGGGCGCCGTGCGCTCCGGCGCGGGCGCCTTCCCCGAGCGCTCCCCCGTCTCCTCGCGCTCGGTGCCGACGCCCTGGGTGAGATCGGCGACGAGCGGGGACGGCGGCATCCCGTGCAGCACGGCGCCGTCGAGCGCGGCGGCGGCAGCGGCGGCCACGTCCACGGCGTCCATGGGGCGGTCCATGGAGGGCTGCACGGACGAACGCCGGGGCCTGCGCCGCTTGGCGAGGGCGTCCTCCTCTATGCGGTCGGGGTCGTACGCCCGCGGGGCCGTGGAGCGCCGCCTGGCGGGCCCGGGCGCGGCCTCGCGCCACTCGTCCTCGTACTCCTCGGCGACGAACTCCTCGGCGGCCAGGTCGTCGTGGATGAGCCCGAGGCGTACGCCGAGCAGGCGCAGCCGCTGCGGGATCGCGTTGACCGGCGTCGCGGTGACCACGAGGAGGCCGAAGATGGTGAGCAGGATGAGCATGGGGACCGCGAGCACGTCGGTCATGGTGAAGCTGAGCGGGGTCGCGGCGGCCCAGCCGATGAGGCCGCCCGCGTCCCTTATGGCCTGCATGCCGTCCGCGCGCGCGGGTGAGCCGCAGCCGATGTGGACCTGGCCGAGCACGCCGACGACCAGTGCGGAGAGGCCGATGACGATGCGCCCGTTGGCCTCGGGCTTCTCGGGGTGGCGGATGAGGCGTACGGCGATGACCCCGACCAGTATCGGGACGAGCAGGTCGAGCCGGCCGAACGCGCCGGTCACCAGCATCTCGACGAGGTCGCCGACCGGGCCCTGAAGGTTCGACCACGTGCCGGCCGCGCAGATCAGTCCGATGCCGAGCAGGAGCAGCGCCAGGCCGTCCTTGCGGTGTGCCGGGTCGAGGCCCTTCGCTCCGCGCCCTATGCCGCGGAACATGGCTCCCACGCTGTGCGCGAGACCGAGCCAGAGGGCGCGCACGACGCGGTACAGGCCCCCGGTGGGGCTGGGCGCCGGCCTGGGCGCGGGCTTCTTCGCCACCGCCTTCTTCGCGGGCGCTTTCACGGCCTTCTTGGCGGGGGCCTTTTTCGCAGGGGCCTTCTTCGCCGGAGCCTTGGTGGGCGCTGCCGCCTTCTTCGCGGGCGGCTTCTTGGCTGCGGGACGTGAGGCCATAGGTGTGAGGTTACCGGGGGAGGCGCCCACGTACACGTGTGCCCAGTGCTTCACCCTTTTGTGTCGCGGGGCCGCCGTGGCCGAACTGACGCGCCCTCAAAGCCGGGGCGGGACCTCAGCTCTGGGACGGCAGGGACGGCGCGCCGTTGCCCGCGCCGGGCTCCAGCGCGTCAAGGGCCCTGCGCAGGCCGGTGAGTTTGCGCTCCAGGTGGGCGGCGGTGGCGACGGCCGCCGCGTCCGCCGACTCCTCGTCGAGCTGCTTGGAGAGCGCCTCGGCCTGCTCCTCGACGGCGGCGAGGCGCGCGGACAGCTCGGCGAGCAGCCCCGCGGGCTCCTTGGAGTCACCGACGGCCCGGCCGCCGCCCTCCAACTGCAGGCGGAGCAGCGCGGCCTGCTCACGGAGCTGGCAGTTCTTCATGTACAGCTCGACGAAGACCGAGACCTTGGCGCGCAGCACCCACGGGTCGAACGGCTTGGAGATGTAGTCCACCGCGCCCGCCGCATAGCCGCGGAAGGTGTGGTGCGGGCCGTGGTTGATCGCTGTGAGGAAGATGATCGGGATGTCCCGGGTCCGCTCCCGACGCTTGATGTGCGCCGCGGTTTCGAATCCGTCCATTCCGGGCATTTGAACGTCCAGCAGAATGACCGCGAAATCGTCCGTGAGCAGCGCCTTGAGCGCTTCCTCCCCGGACGATGCCCGCACCAGCGTCTGATCGAGCGCGGAGAGGATGGCCTCCAGCGCCAGCAGATTCTCCGGCCGGTCATCGACCAGGAGGATCTTGGCCTTCTGCACCATGGCCCGCCCTCCTCGCCCCGGCATGGGGCCGCCCCTGTCCGCAGGATTCTGGGAGGCTCCTTCCGCCGCCCCAGGGGACGGCTTCCTGGTGCCGTCCGTCCTTGTGCCGGTCATCGTAGCCGCACCCCGCCTGCCGCCACACCCTGTCACCGAGATGTCACTGTGCACGTAGCAGAAACGCGGTGGGAGACCAGAAGGTTCCCCGGTTACCGCACTTCTACACGGATGTGGCCACACTCAGTCAGCAACGACGCGTGAATGTTCGGTGATCCGGTCACTTGTCGCGCATCCATTGCTCCATCACCGCCAGCAGATGATCGGGATCCACCGGCTTCGTGACGTAGTCGGAAGCGCCGGACTCGATCGCCTTCTCCCGGTCGCCCTTCATCGCCTTCGCGGTGAGCGCGATGATCGGCAACCCGGCGAACTGCGGCATCCTGCGGATCGCCGTCGTCGTCGCGTACCCGTCCATCTCGGGCATCATGATGTCCATCAGGACGACCGTCACGTCGTCGTGCTGCTCCAGGACCTCGATGCCCTCGCGCCCGTTCTCCGCGTACAGGACCGACAGGCCGTGCTGCTCCAGGACGCTGGTGAGCGCGAAGACGTTGCGGATGTCGTCGTCGACGATGAGCACCTTCTCGCCGCCGAAGTGGAACGAGCGCCGCGCCTTGGGCGCCTCCTCCTCGATCTCCTCCCAGTGTTGCTGCGTGGACGCCGTCCGCCCCGAGGGCGCCGGAGGTGCCGAGGGCGCCGGACGCGCCTCGGGCGCGGGTGCGGACCGGCGCCGCCGCCGGAACAGCGCCGCGGCCCCGTTCTGCGTCTCCTGGTACGACTTCACCTCCGCCGGGGTCTCCACCTCGGCGGGCGGCTCCGGCGCGGCGTCCAGGGCCAGCGGCCGGCCCGGTTCGACGGCCGGGGCGAGCTGCGTGTACCCCTGGGGCGGCAGCTCGGCCGGGTGCAGCGGCAGGTACAGCGTGAACGTGGAGCCGCGCCCCGGCTCGCTCGCCGCGTGGATCTCACCGCCGAGCAGCCGGGCGATCTCGCGGCTGATGGAGAGCCCGAGCCCCGTACCGCCGTACTTGCGGCTCGTGGTGCCGTCGGCCTGCTTGAACGCCTCGAAGATCACCCGCATCTTGCTGGCCGCGATGCCGATGCCGGTGTCGGTCACCGAGAAGGCGATCAGGTCGCCGTCGGCCTCCCGCAGCGAGCCCGCCTCGAGGAGCTGTTCCCTGATGGCGTTCGGCACGTCGCCGCCCGCGGGCCGGATGACCAGCTCCACGGCGCCGGAGTCGGTGAACTTCACCGCGTTGGACAGCAGGTTGCGCAACACCTGGAGCAGACGCTGCTCGTCGGTGTGGAGCGTGGTGGGCAGCTCCGGCGACACCCGTACGGAGAAGTCGAGCTGCTTCTCCGCGGTCAGCGGCCGGAAGGTGGCCTCCACGTAGTCGACGAGCTGCACCAGGGCGATCCGCGTCGGCGAGACGTCCATCTTGCCCGCCTCGACCTTCGACAGGTCCAGGATGTCGTTGATCAACTGGAGCAGGTCGGAGCCCGCGCCGTGGATCGTCTCGGCGAACTCGACCTGCTTCGGCGTGAGGTTCGCGTCGGCGTTGTCGGCGAGCAACTTGGCGAGGATGAGCAGGGAGTTGAGCGGCGTGCGCAGCTCGTGCGACATGTTCGCGAGGAACTCGCTCTTGTAGCGCATCGACACCGCGAGCTGCTCGGCGCGCTCCTCCAGGACCTGGCGCGCCTCCTCGATCTCGGTGTTCTTCACCTCGATGTCGCGGTTCTGCTGGGCGAGCAGCTCGGCCTTCTCCTCCAGCTCGGCGTTGGACGCCTGGAGCGCCTTCTGCCGGTTCTCCAACTCGGCGGAACGCTCCCGCAGTTGCTCGGTCAGCTCCTGCGACTGCTTGAGCAGGATCTCCGTCTTGGTGTTGACGGAGATCGTGTTCACGCTCGTCGCGATCATCTCGGCGATCTGCCCGAGGAAGTCCTTCTGGATCTGCGTGAACGGAGTGAAGGACGCCAGCTCGATCACGCCGAGCACCTTGCCCTCGAAGAGCACCGGGATGACGATGACCTGCGCCGGCGGCGCCTCACCCAGCCCCGAGGAGATCTTCAGATAGCCGCTGGGCGCGTTGTCCACGAGGATCGTGCGCCGCTCCTTCGCGGCCGTCCCGATGAGCGTCTCACCGGGCCGGAAGGAGGTCGGCATGGACCCCATGGAGTAGCCGTAGCTGCCGCACATGCGCAGCTCGTACGCGTCGTCGTCGGCGGTCGTCGGGTCCGCGCTGTCGTCCAGGGGCGTCGCCAGGAAGAACGCGCCGTGCTGCGCCGACACCACCGGCGTCAGCTCGCTCATGATCAGCGAGGCCACGTCGTCGAGGTCGCGGCGGCCCTGCATCAGGCCCGAGATGCGCGCCAGGTTGCCCTTCAGCCAGTCCTGCTCCTCGTTGGCGATCGTGGTGTCGCGCAGGTTGGAGATCATCTTGTTGATGTTGTCCTGGAGGACCTGGATCTCGCCCGCCGCGTCGACGTCGATCTTCAGGTTCAGATCGCCGCGGGTCACCGCCGTGGCGACGGCCGCGATCGCGCGCACCTGCCGGGTCAGGTTCCCGGCCATCTCGTTCACGGACTCCGTCAGGTCGCGCCAGGTGCCGTCCACGTCACGCACGCGTGCCTGGCCGCCGAGCTGGCCCTCGGTGCCCACCTCGCGGGCCACGCGCGTGACCTGCTCGGCGAAGGACGAGAGCTGGTCGACCATCGTGTTGATCGTCGTCTTGAGTTCGAGGATCTCGCCGCGCGCGTCGATGTCGATCTTCTTGGTCAGGTCGCCCTTGGCGATGGCGGTCGTGACCATCGCGATGTTGCGGACCTGGCCGGTCAGGTTCGACGCCATGCCGTTCACGGACTCGGTGAGGTCCTTCCACGTACCGGCCACACCGGGTACGCGCGCCTGGCCGCCGAGGATGCCGTCCGTGCCCACCTCGCGGGCCACCTTGGTGACCTGGTCGGCGAACGAGCTCAGCGTCTTGACCATCGTGTTGAACGTGTCGGCGAGCTGCGCGACCTCGCCGCGCGCCTCGATCGTCACCGTACGGGTCAGGTCGCCGTTGGCCACCGCGTTGGCGACCTGGGAGATGTTGCGCACCTGCATGGTCAGGTTGTTGGCCATCAGGTTGACGTTGTCGCTCAGGTCCTTCCAGATGCCGGTGACGCCCGGCACCCGCGCCTGACCGCCGAGCTGCCCCTCCGTGCCCACCTCGCGCGCGACGCGCGTCACCTGCTCCGCGAACGACGAGAGCTGGTCGACCATCGTGTTGACGGTCGTGACGAGCTCCAGGATCTCGCCCTTGGCGTCGACGGTGATCTTCTTGGACAGGTCACCGCGCGCTACAGCCGTAGTGACCTCGGCGATGTTGCGCACCTGGAGCGTCAGGTTGTTCGCCATGCCGTTCACGGACTGCGTCAGGTCCTTCCACGTACCCGACACGCCCTGCACCTCGGCCTGGCCGCCGAGGATGCCGTCCGTACCCACCTCGCGGGCCACCCGCGTCACCTGCTCGGCGAACGCGGAGAGCTGGTCCACCATCGTGTTGAGGGTGTTCTTCAGCTCCAGGATCTCCCCGCGCGCGTCCACGTCGATCTTCTGCGAAAGGTCACCGCGCGCGACCGCCGTGGCGACCTGCGCGATGTTGCGGACCTGCGCGGTGAGGTTGCCCGCCATGCCGTTCACGGAGTCCGTCAGGTCGCGCCACACACCGGCGACGCCCGGGACCTGCGCCTGACCGCCGAGGCGCCCCTCGGTGCCCACCTCGCGCGCGACGCGCGTCACCTGGTCGGCGAAGGCGGAGAGCTGGTCGACCATCGTGTTGATGGTGTTCTTCAGCTCCAGGATCTCCCCGCGCGCGTCCACGTCGATCTTCTGCGAAAGGTCACCCCGCGCTACAGCCGTAGTGACCTGGGCGATCTGCCGCACCTGGGAGGTCAGGTTCCCGGCCATGAAGTTGACGGAGTCGGTGAGCTCCTTCCACGTGCCGCTCACGCCGTCCACGCGGGCCTGACCACCGAGACGGCCCTCCGTGCCCACGTCGCGCGCCATCCGCGTCACCTGGTCGGCGAAGCTGGAGAGCTGGTCCACCATCGTGTTGACGGTGTTCTTCAGCTGGAGCATCTCGCCGGACACGTCCACGGTGACCTTCTGCGACAGGTCGCCGTTGGCCACCGCCGTCGTCACCTGCGCGATGTTGCGCACCTGGCCCGTGAGGTTGCGGAAAGCCGTGTTGACGGAGTCGGTCAGGTCCTTCCACGTGCCGGCCGCGCCGACCACCAGGGCCTGACCGCCCAGCTCGCCCTCGACGCCGATCTCGCGCGCCACGCGCGTGACCTCGGAGCCGAACGCGGAGAGCTGGTCGACCATCGTGTTGACGGTGTTCTTCAGCTCCAGCATCTCGCCGGCGACATCGACGGTGACCTTCTGCGAGAGATCACCGTTGGCCACCGCCGTCGTGACAGTGGCGATGTCACGCACCTGCGTGGTCAGGTTCCGGAAGACCGTGTTGACCGAGTCCGTCAGGTCCTTCCACGTGCCCGCCGCGCCCGGCACATTGGCCTGGCCGCCGAGCTGGCCCTCCGCGCCGACCTCGTTGGCGACGCGCGTCACCTCGTCCGCGAACGTGCGCAGCGTCTCGGTCATCTGGTTGATCGTCTCGGCGAGCTGGGCGACCTCGCCGCGCGCCGACACCGTGACCTTCTGCGACAGGTCGCCGTTGGCCACCGCCGTGGTCACCTGGGCGATCCCGCGCACCTGGGCGGTCAGATTGCCCGCCATGAGGTTCACCGAGTCGGTGAGGTCCTTCCACACACCCGCCACACCGGGCACCTGCGCCTGACCACCCAGCTCGCCCTCGGTACCCACCTCCCGGGCCACCCGCGTGACCTCGGAGGAGAACGACGAGAGCTGGTCCACCATCGTGTTCACGGTGTTCTTCAGCTCGAGCATCTCGCCCGCGACGTGCACCGTGACCTTGCGCGACAGATCACCCTTGGCCACCGCGGTCGTGACGAGAGCAATGTCACGCACCTGCGCGGTGAGCCGGTACGCCATCGTGTTGACCGAATCCGTGAGGTCCTTCCACGAACCGGACATTCCGCGTACGCGCGCCTGTCCCCCGAGCTTGCCCTCGGTACCCACCTCGCTGGCCACGCGCGTGACCTCGTCGGTGAAGGTGGAGAGCTGGTCGACCAGATTGTTGACGGTCCGCCCGACCTTCAGGAACTCACCCCGCAAGGGGTGCCCCGTCCCGTCCGGCACCTGGGAGCGCAGCTCCATGCGCGGCGACAGATCACCCTCGGCGACCGCGGTGAGCACCCGCCCGACCTCGGAGACCGGCCGTACGAGATCGTCGACCAGCGCGTTCGACGCGTTGATCGCGGCGGCCCAGGAACCCTCGCAGGCGCCCGTCTCCAGGCGCTCGGTCAGCTTGCCCTCACGCCCGACCATGCGCCGTACACGGGAGAGCTCCCCGGTCAGATGCAGGTTCCGGTCGGCCACCTCGTTGAAGACGGCCGCGATCTCGGACATCACACCGTCACCGCTGACGGTGAGGCGCTTGCGGAAGTTGCCGTCCCGTATCGCGACGAGCCCTGCCAACAGCCTGTTCAGCGCCGCCGTGTCCACCGTTGTGGTGCCATTGCGCGACTTGTGCTGTTTATTCAGGGACTGTCCGCCTTCCGCGCGCGCTTTCCTGCCCCGCGTCGCTGCGCCAGACTCCACTGTGTCCCTCCCGCAGGGGTCGACCTGAACTGCTCGGGTTGCTCGGGTTCGCTTCTACCGCCGCACCGGATTCCCAATGCGTCCGTAACTGAAGCTTGCCCAGTGTTTCACCATGGCTGAACCAGGCCATAACAGTTCGGCAGCTTCGCACACGCTCCGCACACCCGCCGGAACGGAAAACACTGACGACCGGCATCCGCATGGACGGCGAAGGTAAGTAACCTTGGCAGCGGCTGTCCACCCACCCCGGTCCGCCCGGCCTGGGCGGTGGCGGGAAACGAGCGGGCATCGGAGGGGCGGCCGCGACATGAGTACGGGAGAGCTTGGCCTCGACACTCGTACAGCCAGTACAACGCGTCCAGGGAGTTCTGTGATCACCGCGCGCGCGGCTGCCACCTTCGAACCGGTCGGGCGATCCGTCGCCACGGCCCGCTCCTTCGTGCGCGACACGCTCCAGGGGTGGGGCTACGCCGACATCATCGACGACGCGGTGGTCCTCACTAGCGAACTCGTCACCAACGCCGTCGTCCACGCGGGCACCGCCGCGGAGGTCCTGTGCCTGCGCGCCGAGGACCACATCCGCATCGAGGTCTCCGACCGCTATCCGGAACGGGAGATCCCGCTCCAGTCCTCGGCGATCAACATGGGCAGCCCCGACCGCGAGGGCGGCCGCGGCCTCCAGCTCTGCGCGGCCCTCGCCGGCCGCTGGGGCGTCGACTACTCGGCCACCCACAAGCAGGTCTGGTTCCAGATCGACCTGCCCGAGCGCTCGGTCGGCACCCGCGCCGCGGGCCCGGTCCTCCCGCCCGACCTGCTCCCCCTCGCCGACGAACGCGTCCGCGTCGCCGTCGTGCAGATCGACAGAACCGGCGCGATCACCGCCTGGAACGAGGACGCGGAACATCTCTTCGGCTACGGGGCCGAACAGGTCACCGGCAAGCCCCTCACCGACCTCGCCGCCTGGCCGCACACGCCCGGCACCGGCACCGGCATCGCCGACGCGCTCCAGCTCTCGCGCTGGGAGGGCAGCTACGGCATCCGCGCCGCCAGCGGCCGCGTCACCCCCGTCTACGCCTCCCACCTGCGCGTCCGCGACACCGACGGCGAACCCTCCACGGTCTGCCTCCTCGTGCGCGACCACGAGCGCGCCGTGCTCCAGACCCCGCTGCGCATGCCGTCGTCGGAGAACGGCACCACCTCCGAGAACCAGAGCCCGGACGCCTTCGAGGTCTTCATCGGCTCCCCCGCCCCCGACGACCTCGACGGCCTGCTCCAGCGCACGGTCGAGCGCGCCCGCGACATGCTCGACGCCGACGCCGCCTTCCTCCTCCTCGCCACCGACGACGAGACCGAGCTGGAGGTCCGCGCCTCCACCGGCCTGCCCTCCGCGCGCCAGCGCTTCGCGCGCGTGCCCGTGGAAGTCGGCCCCGGCCGCTACGGCTCCGCAAGGATGCCCGCCGTCCACGAGGACCTCACTCAAGTACCGGGCGCGGTGCCCCTGTTGAGCGGTACGGGCATGCGTTCGGTCGTCACGGTCCCGCTCAAGGTCGAGGGCCGCCTCACCGGCTCCCTCGGCGTCGCCGCCGAAGCCCCGGACCGCTACACCAACGAGGAGGCGCTGCGCCTCCAGTTCGCCGCCGACCGCATCGCCATGGCCGTCGAATCGGCCCGCCTCGGCGAGCTGGAGAAGCTGCGGCGCGGCTCCCTCAGCTTCCTCGTCGAAGCCTCCGACCTCCTCGCCGGCACCCTCGACCGGGACCAGACCCTGGCCCTCATGGCCCAGATGACCGTCCCCACGCTCGCCACCTGGTGCGCCGTCTACATGATCGCCGACCAGGTCTCGGAGCCGTACCTCTCCTACGTCCTGCACGAGGACGAGGACCGCATCGACGGCCTCAAGGCGCTCCTCTCCAAGATCACCCCACCGGACCCGGTACCCACCCCCGGCGCCCGCGTCTGGACGGCCCCCGCCGAAGCCGCCCACCAGGCAGCGCTCCGTACGTCCATGCGCAGCCTGGGCCTCGGCGAACCCGCCAGCGTCACCTCGGGCATCGGCACCACCCTCGCGACGGCCTCCGCGGTCGGCGGCGAGACGGTCGTCCTGCCGCTCGTCGCCCGCAACCGCGTCATCGGCATGCTCACGCTCGGCAAGCCGACGGACGAGCACTTCCGCCAGGAGATCCTGGAACTGGCCGAGGACCTGAGCCGCCGGGCGGCCCTCGCCCTGGACAACGCGCGCCTGTACTCGGAGCGCATGGCCATCAGCCAGTCCCTCCAGCGCAGCCTCCTCCCGCCGGAGCTGCCGCACATCCCGGGCGTCGAGGTCGAGGTCATCTACCGCGCGGCCGGCGAGGGCAACGAGGTGGGCGGTGACTTCTACGACCTCTTCCCCATCCGCGACGGCGCGTACGGCTTCGCCATCGGCGACGTCTGCGGCACGGGCCCGGAGGCCGCGGCCGTCACGGGCCTCGCCCGCCACGCGCTGCGCCTCCTCGCCCGCGAGGGCTTCGGCGGCCCGGCGGTCCTGGAGCGCCTGAACGCGGCGATCCTCGACGAGGGCGCCCGCAGCCGCTTCCTGACGCTCCTCTACGGCGAGTTGTGGCCGCAGGAGGACGGCTCGGCGGTCCTGAAGATGGTCTGCGCCGGACACCCGCAGCCGCTGCGCCTGAGCCAGGACGGCTCGGTCGAACCCTTCGCGGAGCCGCAGCCGCTGCTCGGCGTCATGGACGATCTCGAACTGTACGAGCAGACGATGACGCTCGACCCGGGCGACGTCCTCCTCTGCGTCACGGACGGCATCACGGAGCGCCGCGAGGGCACCCGCATGCTGGGCGACGACGGCCTGGCGGAAGTCCTGTCCGGTTGTACGGGCCTGACGGCCGGTGCGGTCGCGGGGCGCATCATGCGGGCGGTGGAGCGTTTCGCGGCGGACGCGCCCTCGGACGACATGGCGATCCTGACGATGCGGGTTCCCGAGATCCAGCACGACTGACGGAGGGTCCGGCCGCGGCCGCGCGGAAACGAAAAAGGCTCCCGCCCATTGGGCGGGAGCCTTTCTGCTTGAGCCCCCAAGCGGAATCGAACCGCTGACCTTCTCCTTACCATGGAGACGCTCTACCGACTGAGCTATAGGGGCCGGCCGCTTCGCGGTTTCCCGCTCGGCAACGAGATAAAGCATACCTGAAGTTCGGAGGTGCTCGAACCGCCTCCGGACGTCGGCTAAAAAGCCGGTTCGAGGAGCCCACCGAGAGCGTTGCAGGCGGAGACCAGACGGTGGAGTTGCTTACGCGTCATGGCTCCGTCGACCGGCAATGCCAATGTCTCGTCGGCGGCCCGCTCGGTCTCGGGCAACTCCGCATCGCGCCGGAACGCGGGCAGCCGGTGCACCGGAGTCTTCACCGGTACCCGGCATTCAACTCCTTTGCTCCGCAATGTCCGTGCGAAAGCGTCCCGGTCGGGCCGCCCATTGCCGGGCACCCGCACGACGTACTGCTGATAGGTGTGCCCTTCGTGACCGGCGGGCGTCCGCACCCCGTTCAGCTTCCCGTTCAAGTAGGTGGCGTGCGCTCGCCGTTGCGCCAGCTCGTCGTACGGCTTCTCGGACTCACCCTGTTCGAGTACGAGCAACCCGTGCCGGCTGCCGAGGTCGTGGAGCCGCGCGAGGTCGGCCCGGTGTCCGAAGCGATGAACGGCTATGACGGCCGAGGTCCGCGCGGTGACGCGGTCCGCCACGTGCGCGGGGTCGAGACAGTAGGTGTCCGGGTCTATGTCGGCGAAGACGGGGGTCGCTCCGGCCTGTACGACAGCGTCGGCGACCTCGGGGTTCCCGAAGGCCGGCACGATCACTTCGTCACCGGCTCCGACGCCTGCGGCCCGCAGCATTGCAACTGTGCCCATGACAAGGATGGTCCTCGCGGAACGTGAACACGGGGTGACGGGCAACAAAAAAGCCGCTGGCCTCGAGCGAAATGCTCAAGACCAGCGGCTTTTATCAAAAATAGTTCGGCGGCGTCCTACTCTCCCACAGGGTCCCCCCTGCAGTACCATCGGCGCTGTGAGGCTTAGCTTCCGGGTTCGGAATGTAACCGGGCGT
>NZ_JBEYWV010000030.1:0-123369 GCF_040644575.1 Streptomyces sp. NPDC046939 | reverse complement strand
GCCGGGCCCTGGCTCCCGTCTTGCATGACCGGGGGCCGGACCGTCCGCCCCCGTCCTGCATGACCGGGGCCAGACCGCCCGCCCCCGTCCTGCATGACCGGGGGCCGGGCCCTCGCTCCCGTCTTGCATGACCGGGGGCCGGACCGTCCGCCCCCGTCCTGCATGACCGGGGCCAGACCGCCCGCCCCCGTCCTGCATTACTGGGGGCCGAGCCCTCCGCCCCCGTCCTGCATGACCGGGGCGGGGCCGTCCGCCCCCGTCTCGCATGACCGGGGACCGAACCGCCCACCCCCGTCCCGCATCACCGGAGGCCGGGCCCTCCGCCCCGCCCCGCACCACCGGAGACCGAACCGCCCGCCCCCGCCCCGCATCACCGGAGGCCGGGCCCTCCGCCCCGCCCCGCACCACCGGAGACCGAACCGCCCGCCCCCGCCCCGCACCACCGAGGGCCGGGCCCTCCGCCCCCCCAGTCACTGTCACTGTCACCGTCACTCCTGGACCGACCCCTTCGGCAGGACGAATTCGCACCAGACCGCCTTGCCGCCGCCCGGTGTGCGCCGTGCGCCCCAGTTCGAGGCGATCGTGGCCACGATGGCGATGCCGCGGCCCGTCTCGTCGACGGGCTCGGCGCGGCGGCGGCGCGGCAGGTGGTCGTCCCCGTCGGTCACCTCGATGATCAGGCGGCGGTCGGTGCGGCGCAGGCGGAGGCGCATCGGCGGGGTGCCGTGCTGGAGGGAGTTCGCGACGAGTTCGCTGGCGGCCAGGACGCCCAGGTCGTGCAGGTCGGTGGGGAAGCGCCAGCTCGTCAGGACGCCGGAGGCGAAGGCGCGGGCGCGGGGCGCGGCCTCGACGCCGCCGAGGAGTTCGAGGGCGGCGTTGCGGAAGCGCTCGCCGTCGGCGCCCTTGCGGGCCGGGTGCTGGAGGACCAGGACGGCGACGTCGTCGTCGTGGTCGGCGGTGACGCCCGCCGCGCGGATCAGGCGGTCGCAGATCACCTGCGGTGTGCCGGTGGCGCCCGAGAGGGCGTGTTCGAGCGCCGCCACTCCCTCGTCGATGTCCTCGTCCCTGCGCTCCACCAGGCCGTCGGTGTACAGCACCGCCGTCGAGCCGGGGCCCAGCGGTACCGAGCCCGAGGTGTGCAGCCAGCCGCCCGTGCCGAGCGGTGGGCCGGTCGGCTCCTCGGCGCGGTGGATCGTGCCGTTCTCGTCGCGTACGAGGATGGGGAGGTGTCCTGCGGACGCGTAGACGAGGCGGCCCTCGTTCGGGTCGTGGACGGCGTAGACGCAGGTGGCGATCTGTTGCGGGTCGATCTCGATGGCGAGTCCGTCGAGCAGTTGCAGTACCTCGTGCGGAGGCAGGTCCAGGCGGGCGTAGGCGCGTACGGCGGTGCGGAGCTGGCCCATGACGGCCGCCGCGCGCACGCCCCGGCCCATCACGTCGCCGATGACCAGGGCGGTGCGACCGCCGCCGAGGGTGATCACGTCGTACCAGTCGCCGCCGACCGCGGCCTCGGTGCCGCCGGGCTGGTAGGTGGCGGCGATGCGCAGGTCGTCGGGTTCCTCCAGCTCCTGCGGGAGCAGGGAGCGCTGGAGGGTGACGGCGGTGCGGCGCTGTTCGCGCTCGCTGGTGCGCAGCCGCTCGGCGGCTTCCGCGTGGTCGGTGACGTCGGCGGCGAAGATCAGGACGCCCGGTCCCTCGGCGGTCTCCAGCGGGGTGCAGGTGACGGTGTAGGAGCGGCCCGCGGCGGTTCTGCGGGACTTGACCGTGCGGGGCTTCGCGCTGCGCAGCACCTGGTCGAGCAGGGGGAGCAGGCTCAGTTCGTCGAGTTCGGGCAGGGCGTCGCGGGCGGGTTCGCCGGCGGGCCGGTCGCCGAAGGCGGCCACGTACGCGTCGTTGACGTAGGCGATGCGGTGGTCAGGGCCGTGGACGAGGGCGACGAGGCCGGGGATGCGGTCGAGGACGTCGCGGACGGGCAGCTCGTCCACTGCGCCGCCGGTGGCGTCCTGCCCGGGGTCGTCGGGCAGGTGCTCCGCCCGGGCCGCGGGGACGCCGCTCTCGCCTCGCGGGGTCGGGCCGTGGTCGGCCCGCGCTGCGGCGCGGCGCTGCGTTCCGGGGAGCCGGGCGCTCCAGCGCGTGAAGTTCACTGTGGGGCAAGCCTCGTGGGGTCTTGGGCGGGCGACGGTGCCCGCCCGGGTTCGTGGACCAGTCTGGCCGACCGTACTGACAAACGTCAGATGCCGGTCCGACGGCGGGAGTTGTGGTGTCGGGCGTGGGTCGTCGTCGCCTGTGGGTGTCGTGGGGGGACGAAGGGTGACGACCGGACAGGTCAAGAAGCGTTGTTCGGGCTTCCGTTCGACGGCGGGGAGGGGTCCTCAGGGGGGACGGTCCCGGCCGCGAGTTCGAATTCGGCGCGTGGCCGCTCCAGCGAGCCCAGGGAGACGATCTCCCGCTTGAACAGCCCGGAGAGGGTCCATTCGGTCAGGACGCGGGCCTTCCGGTTGACGGTGGGCACCCTGCTGAGGTGGTAGACGCGGTGCATGAACCAGGCAGGGTAGCCCTTCAGCTTGCGTCCGTAGACGTGTGCGACACCTTTGTGCAGCCCCAAGGAGGCCACCGATCCTGCGTACGCGTGCGCGTAATCCGTGAGCGGCTCTCCGCGCAGGGACGCCGCCACGTTGTCGGCGAGCGTCCTGGCCTGGCGCACCGCGTGCTGGGCGTTGGGCGCGCACACCGCGCCGGGCTCCGCCGAGGTGAGGTCGGGGACGGCGGCCGCGTCGCCCGCGCCCCAGGCGTGCGGCGCGCCGTCGACGGCGAGGGCGGCGGTGCACCTCAGCCGTCCCCGGTCGGTCAGCGGGAGGTCGGTGGCGGCGAGCAGCGGACTCGGTTTGACGCCGGCCGTCCACACGACCGTACGGGTGGGGAAGCGGGAGCCGTCGCTGAGGACGGCGGTGCGGTGCTCGCAGGATTCGAGGCGGGTGCCGAGGCGTACGTCGACGTTGCGGCCGCGCAGTTCCCGGATCGTGTACTGGCCCATCTCGGGGCCGACCTCCGGCAGGATCCGGTCGGACGCCTCCACGAGGATCCATTTCAGGTCCTCGGGCTTGACGTTGTGGTAGTACTTCGCCGCGTACCGGGCCATGTCCTCCAGCTCGCCGAGCGCCTCCACGCCCGCGTAGCCGCCGCCGACGAAGACGAAGGTGAGGGCGGCGTCGCGGACCGCCGGGTCGCGGGTGGAGGAGGCGATGTCGAGCTGTTCGATGACGTGGTTGCGCAGCCCGACGGCCTCCTCGACCGTCTTGAACCCGATGCCGTGCTCGGCGAGGCCGGGGACCGGGAGCGTACGGGAGACGGATCCGGGGGCCAGGACCAGTTCGTCGTAGGTGAGCGTGGCCGCGCCCGTGCCCTCGTCCTTGCTGGCCAGCGTGGTGTAGGTGGCCGTGCGCTTGGTGTGGTCGACGGAGAGGACCTCGCCGACGATCACCCGGCAGTGCTCCAGGACGCCGCGCAACGACACGACGACGTGGCGCGGGGAGATCGAACCGGCGGCGGCCTCGGGCAGGAACGGCTGGTACGTCATGTACGGGTCGGGGGTGACGACGACGATCTCCACGGCGCCGCTTCTGAGCTCCGCCTTGAGCTTCTTCTGGAGGCGAAGGGCGGTGTACATCCCGACGTAGCCGCCACCGACAACGAGAATGCGCGCAGGTTCCCTCACCCTCCCATGACGCACCGCCCTCTGGCGTTTGTCCACAGCCCCGGCAATTTGTGTGACAGGGCGCGGGTGGGCGCGCCGTTCGGCGTGTCGCCGGTGTGCCGGACAGGTGCGCAGGTCAGCGCGTGACGGCGGGAGTTGGGCGAGGGGGGCAATCGGGGCGGAATCGCCGCGTACTCCGTTCGAGGGACGCTCCGTGCGGAACCTAACCCTTCTGAATTGACCCCCTCTCAACTATGTTCGTGTGCTGTCGGGGTGTCGGGGGGATGCGCTGCGGGCCGCAGGGGCGGCCCGGAAAAGGCTGTTCTGTTCCCCACGTTCCGGCTGACAATGACGGGGAGTGTCTCCGGGGGGAGACGTCATTACCGGGGGAACACATATGCACATTCAGGAAACGCAATGGTCCTCAGCGCCCACCGTCGCGCCCACGGGCGTCTCGGGAGGCGCGGGCGGGCGGGGGGCGGGCGACGGCTCGCGCTCCACGCCGCTGCGGGTGGACGCCCAGCGCAATCTCGAACACGTGCTGCGCGCCGCCCGTGAGGTCTTCGGCGAGCTGGGGTACGGGGCGCCCATGGAGGACGTGGCGCGCCGCGCACGCGTCGGTGTGGGCACGGTCTACCGGCGCTTCCCCAGCAAGGACGTACTGGTGCGACGGATAGCCGAGGAGGAGACGTCCCGGCTGACGGACCAGGCGCGTACCGCGCTCGGTCAGGAGGACGAGCCGTGGTCGGCGCTCTCGCGCTTCCTGCGGACCTCGGTCGCCTCGGGCGCGGGCCGGCTGCTCCCTCCGCAGGTGCTGCGGGTGGGCGTCGCCGACGAGCGCTCCGAAGGCGTACGGGACGAGACGCGCGTCCCGGAGCAGCGCAGTGGGGCGCCGGAGCTGCGCCTCGTCGAGCAGCGGTCCAGTGTGCTCGACGCGGACGCCGGCGCGGACGACACCGGGGCGGCGGCGCTGCTCGAGGTCGTCGGCCGGCTCGTGGACCGCGCTCGCGCGGCCGGTGAGCTGCGCCCCGACGTGACGGTGTCGGACGTCCTGCTGGTCATCGCCACGGCGGCGCCCTCGCTGCCGGACGCGGCCCAGCAGGCGGCGGCGTCGGCGCGGCTGCTCGACATCCTTCTCGAGGGGTTGCGGTCACGGCCGTAGGCAGTTCGTTGGCCCCTACCCCTAATGAGTGAACGATAGTGCTCAGGTACGGCAGATCTCCACGGATGAGTGGTTGCTGTGCAGGGGAAGGACCGGTGGGCCCCCGGCGTGTCACTCTTTCCCGGTGTACGGGTCAGAGTATGCGGGCGGGGGCTTACCGCGATGAGCGTCGACGAGCGGGACGAACGGGATCCGGACGGGCGCGTGGGGGTGTCCGGGGAACCCGGTGAAGTCGACGGGCCCGGTGCGGCCGTGCCCGCTCAGCGTGGCGGCCCCGTGGCCGACGCCGATCTGATCGACCGGATGCGCGCGGGCGACGACAGCGCGTACGAGGAGCTGTACCGCCGGCACGCCGGTGCCGTCCGCCGTTATGCCCGTACCTGTTGCCGCGACGCGCACACCGCCGACGATCTGACCGCCGAGGTGTTCGCGCGCATGCTCGGCGCCGTGCGCGGCGGCGCCGGCCCCGAGCACGCGGTGCGCGCCTATCTGCTGACCACGGTGCGCCGCGTCGCCGCGCACTGGGCGAAAACGGCCAGGCGCGAGCAGCTGGTCGAGGACTTCGCCGTGTTCGCCACCCAGGCGGCGCGCGCCCACGAGGTCTCGGACGACGACACGCTCGACCTCGGCGCCGACGTCGTCACCATGCGCGAGGCCGAGCAGTCCATGGCGATGCAGGCGTTCCGCTCGCTGCCCGAGCGCTGGCAGGCCGTGCTCTGGCACACCGAGGTCGAGGACGAGTCGCCCAGCGAGGTCGCCACGCTCTTCGGCCTCGACGCCAACGGCACGCGCGTCCTCGCCAAGCGCGCCCGCGAAGGGCTCAAGGAGGCCTACCTCCAGGCGCACGTCTCCGCCACCCTCACCGAGTCCGAGGAGTGCGCCCGCTACGCCGACCGGCTCGGCGCCTACGCGCGCGGCAGCCTCCGTACGCGCGCCGAGCGCGGCCTGCGCAAGCACATGGAGGAGTGCGCCAAGTGCCGCCTCGCGGCCGGCCAGATCAAGGAGGTCGCCAGCGGGATCCCGGGCGTCGTCCCCGTCGCGGTCATCGGCTGGTTCGGCGCCGCCGGGTACGCGAAGGTGGCCGCGCTCATCGGCGGCGGCAGCGCGAGCGCGGCGGGCGCCGGGGCCGCCGCCGCGGCCAGTGGCGGCTCGTCCGGCGGCGGTACGGCCGGCGGGGCCGCGGCCGAAGGGCTCGGGGCGCCCGCGAAGGCCGGGATCGCGGCGGGTGTGGTGGCGGCCGGGATCGCGGTCGCCGTGGCCATCGCGCTCTCCGGTGCGCCGCGGCCGGTGGAGGAGGAGACCAGGGCGGAGAAGCCGCCCCTCTCGCAGCCGGTTCCTTCGCGGGCGCCGTCGAAGGCTCCCTCCGAGGCACCTTCGGAGGAGCCCGCACAGGCGCCTCACCGGGGTTCTTCGGTGGGGCCGTCGGCGGGGCCTTCGGTCAGTCCATCGGTCAGTCCATCAGTAGGGTCGTCGGTCAGTCCTTCGGTGGGGCCGTCGCCGGCCGAGCCCGCTCCTTCCTCACCGGCGTCCTCGGCCTCGCCGTCGCCGTCTTCAGAGCGCCCGGCTCCGCCCGCACCGACCACGCCCCGGCCCGAGCCGACGCCGCCCGCCGTCTTCCAGTGGAACGAGCTGAAGTACGGCGTCACCGGCGACGGCACCGCGCCCGAGATGCGGCTCGGCGAGAGCAGCTGGGTGTGGCAGCGGTACGGCATGTCGATCGACGGCAAGCGGTACGCGCACGGGGTCTCCGTGCACGCCCGTTCCTCCGTCACCATCGACCTCAACCGCGCCTGCACCGCCTACGACGCGTCCGCCGGGGTCGACGACATGACGCTCGGGCTCGGCGCCGTCCGCTTCTCCGTCTACGTCGACGGGGCGCGGGCCTGGAGCTCACCGGTCGTCCGGGGACGGGACGCGGCCGTGCCCGTGCACGTCGACCTCACCGGGCACAAGACGATCCGGCTCGTCGCCGAACCGCGTACGCCCTTCGGCTCGGTGGCGCTCGCCGACTGGGCGGAATCGCGGTTCACCTGCGGCTGAGCTCCGCCAGGACCTGTTCGTGGGTGAGGGCCGCGCCCCTCGCCTCCTCCGCCTCGTACCGCGTGTCGCCCAGCTCCGCCCTGGCCCGGGCGGTCAGGGCCTCGCGCTCGGCCCGCTCCGGCATCGGGCGGATCATGCCGCCGCGCAGCACGTCCGACGCCGCGAACAGCCGCACGGCGCCCACCACGTCTCCGCTGCGCGCCAGCAGCTCCGCGCCCGCGTCGGTCAGGCCCGCGACGACCGTCTCCGCGCAACGCTCCAGCTCCGCCTCCCGGAGCACGTCCCTGAGCAGCGCCAGGGCCGCCTCCGGGCCCTTCTCCGCCGCCGTGATGCGGGTGTCGGCCAGCCCGATGGCCGCCGTGAACTGCGGCGGGGGCGTGCCCGCGTCCGACGCCGCCCGGGCCCGCTCGCACAACTCGCGCGCGTGGGCCACCTCCCCGTCCGCCAGGGCGAGCTGCGCCCGCAGCAGCGCCACGAACGCCGTCGTGTCCATCGTCCCGTGCTGCTCCGCCTCCTCGCTCGCCACGTCGAGGGCCTTCTCCGCGGTGTCCCGGTCGCCCTCCCGGTACGCGATCTCCGCGAGCCGCGCCATCAAGAACGGCGTCTCCGCGTACGCCCCCACCTCATGGGCGAGGCGCCACGCCTCCTCGAACTCCTCCTTCGCCTCCGCCAGCCGCCCGCGCCCGATCGCGGCCTCCCCCGCCGCGCTGCACACCTGCGCCCGCATCCACCGGTCGCCCACCCTGCGGCTGATGGCGCGCAGCTCCAGCAGGTCGCCGTCCACGCCGTCCATCTTTCCCGGCATGTCGACAGCCGCGTGCGTACGGAACATCAGCGTCACGCCCAGCTCCCAGTCACCGCCGTAGCGGCGGCAGTTGTCGACCGCCGCGTCCAGCGCTCCGCGCACGTCCGGCCACTTCTCGCTGCGCAGCAGGAACAGGGAGAACGGCCAGATGATGCCGGGGAAACGGGCGCTCTGCGGGTTCGGCGGCTCGAACGCCGACCGCACCCGTTCCACGTACTCCGCGTCGCCCTCACCGGCCAACGCGTCCTGCGGCCTCGAATCCGTGATCAGGAAGAGGGAGAGGAGGCGGAGGTTCATGCGGGGCCAGTACAGCGGGTCGTCCCGGTCATCCGGGTCATCCGGGTCATCCGGGTCGCCCAAGGTCGTGCGGTCCGGCATGAGCTGCTCGATTGCCTCGGCCCAGGCCAAGCCCTCCAGGCGGTAGTTGCGCAGCCACCAGAACCAGCCCATGTCCAGGGCCACGGCGATCGCGCTCTCCTCGTCCAGGAGGGCCGAGTCGCTCGTCGCGCGCGCCAGCGCTACGCGGATGTTGTCGAGCTCCGTCTCCAGGCGGTCGATCCACGGCAGTTGCTCCGCCGAACGCAACTTGGGGGCGGCCTCGGCGGCCAGCGCCCGTACGTAGGCGATGTGGCGGCGCTGGGCCGCCAGGCGCAGGTCGGGGGTTTCAGCGGCCCGTTCCGACGCGTACTCGTGGATGGTCTCCAGCATGCGGTAGCGCATGGTGGGGGTTTGGGGTTGGGGTGGGGTTCCGGGTTGGGGTGGTGTCCCAAGTTGGGGTGGTGTCCCAGGTTGGGGTGGCGTTGCCACCAAGAGGCTTTTGTCCAGCAGGGCGCCGATCGTGTCCGCCACCGTTTTCCCGTCGCCGCAGACCGCCTCCGCCGCCTCCAGGTCCCAGCCGCCCGCGAACACCGACAGCTCGCGCAGCGCCGTACGCTCACGCTCCTCCAGCAGGTCCCACGACCAGTCCACCACCGCCCGCAACGTCTGCTGACGCGGCAGGACCGTACGGCTCCCGCTCGTCAGGAGGCGGAACCTGTCGTCCAGGCGGTCCGCGATCTGGCGCGGCGTGAGCAGCCGCAGCCGCGCCGCCGCCAGCTCGATCGCCAGCGGCAGCCCGTCCAGGCGGCGGCAGATCTCGGCCACCGCCTCCGGGTCGCCGTCCGGGTCGAAGTGCGGGCTCACCGTCCGCGCGCGCTCCGTGAACAGGCGGTGCGCCGGGTCCGGGGGCAGCGGCTCGACCGGGCGCACGGACTCGCCCGGTACGCCCAGCGGTTCCCGGCTCGTGGCCAGGATCTTCAGGTCCGGGCAGTGCGTGAGCAGCGTCTCGGCGAGTTGGGCCACCGCGTCGATCACGTGCTCGCAGTTGTCAAGGATCAGGAGCAGGCCGCGGTTCGCGCAGTGCTCGATGAGCAGCGCGGTCGGGTCGTCCTGCGGGCCCGACGACAACTCGCTCGTCTTCAGGACCGTCTCGCGCAGGCGCAGCGCGCTCACGACCGCGCCCGGGACCGCCCTCGGGTCGTCCAGCAGGGCCAGCTCCACCAGCCAGGCGTGCGGGATCGGGGCGGCGGCCTCCTCCGCCAGGCGGGTCTTGCCCGAGCCGCCCGGGCCCGTGAGGGTGACCAGGCGGGCGGCTCGTAGGTCCGCACGGATGGCGGCGAGTTCGGGTTCCCGGCCGACGAAGGAGTTGAGGCGGGGGCGGAGGTTGCCGGGCGGGAGGTCCGGGGTTCTGGGCGGTGGCGGTGCTTGTGTGGCCGTCAGCAGTTCCGTGTGCAGGGCCTTGAGTTCCGGGCCGGGGTCCGTGCCGAGGGCCTCCGCCAGGGTGCGGCGGGTCTCCTCGTAGGCCGCCAGGGCGTCCGCGTTCCTGCCCGCCTCGCGCAGCGCCTTGATCAGGAGTACGTGCAGGGGTTCGTCGTACGGGTACGCCGTCGTCAGCTCCCGCAGCTCCGGTACGAGGTCGGAGGCGCGGCCCAGACGCAGATCCGCGGCCACGCGCGCGCGGGTCGCCTCCAGGCGCATCGCCTCCGGGCGGGTGGCCGCGGTGTGGTCGGGGAGATCGGCGAGGGCCGGGCCGCGCCACAGGGCGAGGGCCTCGCGCAGGATGCGGGCGGCTGACGCCGGGTCGTCGGCGGTCAGGGCGTCCGTGCCCTCGCGGACCAGGCCCTCGAAGACGTACAGGTCGATGTCGGCGCGGGTCGCCGTGAGGCGGTAGCCGCCTGTCTCCGAGGTGACCGCGTCCTTGCCGAGGGCTCGGCGCAGGCGGCCTACGAGGGCCTGCAGGGCGGCTGGGGCGTCGGCGGGTGGGGTGTCGGCCCAGACGTCGTCGATGAGGGCGTCGAAGGGGGCCGTGCGGGGGGTGTGCAGGGCCAGGGAGGTGAGCAGCGCGCGCAACCGCGGACCGCCCACGGGTATGGCGACCCCGCGTTCGTCATACGCCTGAGCCGAGCCAAGAATCGAGTACTGCACCTGAGCATTGTCACTGCTGCGACGGGGAGGGGTGAGCAGGACAGCGCGGACGCACATGCGAGGGCGCGGCAGGGCCGGGCGTACATGCGAGGGCGCTGTAGGGCGCGGTCGGTCGGATGGTGGGGCGGGGCCGCGCCGGGGTACCTCCTCGGCCGGATAGGTCTGATCCCCCACGGTCCGCCAGAGGGCGGGTCACCCGGCACTGAATTCCAGCGGTGTCCTGCGGGGGCACCCCGACACGTCCCCTCCCGTGGCGACGCGGGTGCACCCCGGTGGCCCATACGGTCACCAATCCCCGCCACCTTGGACAATCTGCCGTCCCCCCCCCTGCCCGCCTTGGGCAACTTGCCGCCCGCCTCCCCCACCCCGAACGCCTCCGCCCCGCTTGGGGCAACGTGCCACTCCCCGCACCTCCCCACCCCGGGCGCCCCACCCCGCCGCGGGCAACCTGCCGCTCCCCCCACCTCCCCACCCGGGCCGCCCCCGCCCCGCCGTGGGCAACCTGCCACCCCCCGCACCCCCACCCGGGGCGCCCCCGCCCCCGCCTTGGGCAATCTGCCGCCTGGGGCGGCAGGGTGGGCAAGGCGGCCCCCCAGCGCCGGGTGACCATGCGAGCAGGCCCCAGCGAACACCCTGCCCCGCCCGCCACGGACAAGGTTGCGCCCAGGGCGTCACCCGTGCCCGCACGCGAGACCCCGAGAGCCGTCTCAGCCCGGGCGGCGCATGTCGGAAGGGCCGCGCAAGGGTTCGGGGGACTCGTTCTACCCCGGGCCACCGCCAAGAACGGGCCCGCTCGGAGAGCCCGGTGTCTAGTGGCGCGGGCCCGATCCGAGGGCCCTGTCCGGGACGACGCTGCCCGTGGGAACCGCGCGGGCCCGCGCAGGCGTGCCGGTCCAACACGTGCCGCGCCGCGCCAGCAGCCGCCGCAACCACAGCTCCAGTCCGACCAGGTCCGCCAGCCCGTCCAGCGGCAAGGGCTCACCGTCCGCCGCGGCCCGCAGCGCCTTGCGCACCGTACGCGCTTCGATCAACCCGGTCTGCGCGAGCAGCGGCGTGTCGAAGAGGGCGATCAACCGGTCCGCCGACGCCCGCAGCCCCGTGCGGGCCGCCGCCGCGGACGACGCGTGCGACGGCGCCCCCCACCCCGGCGGCAGGTCCCCGACCCCGGCGCCCTCCAGGACCGTACGCAGGATGGACGCACGGGCGCCCGGCTGGACGCGCAGCGCTTCGGGGAGCGCGCGGCAGGCCCGGACCACCTGGTTGTCGAGGAACGGCGCGTGCAGCCGCTGGAAGCGGATCTCCGCGGCTTGTTCGAGGATGCGGAGGTCGGCGGCGTGGCGGGCCAGCACCGCACGGGCCCGGAGTTCGCCGGGGCGCTGGGCGGGCCCCAACCCCGGTCGTGCCGTGCCGAGTTGCAGGCGAACCGATACTTCAGCGAGCGCCTCACCGGTGAGCCAGCGCGCGGCGGGGCCGGGCCTGGCCCAGTTCAGCGCGGCCAGGGACGCTCCGACGGGGCCGCCCGGTTCGTCGAAGCTGCGGTGGAGGAGGCGGTCGGCGAGATGGGACAGGCCCGCCTTGTAAGGCGTACGGGCCAGTTTGCGGGCCGCGCCGTACACGCGCGCGGGCACCGCGAGCGAGCCGCCGTCCGCCTTGGTGAGCGCCGCCATGGGGCGGACCATGTGGCGGCGGCGTCGGTCCATGAGGAGGTCGGTGAGGCGGGCGGGGTGCGCGTCCAGGACTTGGCGTGCCCCGTAGCCCGTGAAGTGGTCGGCGCTGCCGGAGGCCAGGCGTGCGCGGTGGCGGGCCGCCGTGACCAGGACGGCGCTCGGTTCGTCCGTGAGCGGGCCGTCCAGGTCCGCGTAGGGGAGCGCCTCTTCGCCCGCCGCCACCACTACGTGGTGCAGGCGGGGGTTGGCCGCGATCGCTCCCGCCCGTTCCAGCTCCGCCTCGCGCGTGGCCGTCGCCGTGGTCGAGGAGATGTCGTTGAAGGTGACCGCGAGGAGGCGTTCGCCCGCCCCCGTGCCGTGGCCCAGGACCGTGCCGGGCATGCCGGGCAGCCCCGCCGCCAGGAGCGCGAGGGTGCCGGAGGCCGGGCCGCCCGAGAGGTCCGCCCCGATGCCGGGTACGGGCATCCCGCGCGCGGCACGCCGTTCCGCCGGGCCCATGCCCGGTACCGGGCCGGGGTCGAGGTCGGTGCCGGGTACGTGGCGGGGGGCGGCCAGGCGGGCTCGTACGGCGTCCACCAGCGCGTCCCGTACGCCCGCCACCGCCGTGTCCGGGTCCACCGGTGCCGCGCCCACCGCGAGGGACGCCACCGCCTCGTAACCGGCGATCTCACGCGCGCCCGCGCGCAGGATCAGCGCGTGGCCGGGCGGGATGCGGCGTACGCCCTCGTACGGGGTCGAGTCCTGGAGCGCCTCGGGGACGTCGGGGGTGGCGAGCAGTGCGGCGAGGTGGCCGACGTCCAGGTTCGCCTCGATGAGGTCCGCGAGGGGCAGCGCGGCGGTCGCGTAGGCCGTGCCGCCCGCCCAGGGCGTGTAGAAGACGGGGCGGGCGCCTGCCACGTCGCCGATGACCATCACGCGGCGGCCGACCTGGACGACGGCCGTGTAACTGCCGGGCCAGTTGGTGAGGTGACGCAGTGCGCCCCCGCGCGCCGTGAGGAGGCCCAGGCGGAGTTGTTCGTCGGTCGCCCCGCACACGCCGAGGACGGCGATGCGCGTCTGGTCGTCGACCTTCACCATGCGCACTTCGTCGGGGCGCCAGTCGCCGACCGCCCACAGCGGATCCGGGTCGCCCCACAGGAGTTGGGAGCCGACCGGATGTACCGTTTCGCCGTCCGTTCCGTAGGCCCCCGCGGACTCGAAGGCAAGGGGCCCCGCGGTGGCACTGCTCCACCCCACCAACCACCGCATCGCCGCCTCCACGCGCTGTGGACAACCCAAGGGCTCTACATGCTGCCACGAAGGAGGCGGGACAGAGGGGGCAAGTAGGGGGTGAGCCATGATGTGTGCTCCCCCCAATGCGCCCCTTTCGAGCCGTGGTTGAACCGCCGCACCACCAAGGAGGGGGAGGAATACGGGGGCGAGTTTCGGCCAAATCGGCCGCCGGTGGCCGGAGCGGGTCGCCCCGCTTCGGCCACAGCGCGCAACGCACGGTCCGGGAGGCACCCATCGCCTCCCGGACCGGTCCGCCGCCCGCGGGGATGTAGGCGGCGGTGTCCCCCAGCCCACTGGATCCAGTACAGCGGGCCGACCCACGCAGTTCTCATCGAAGCGCTCCGCCCGTACCCGGGTAAGAGCGCACGGACAGGCGCACGGCGCCACAACCGGAGCACACGGTCACAGGGCGTGGCGTGCGCCGTGGTCCGGACCGAACAAGAATCCCGCCATCCGGATCTGCGCCACTTAACGCTTGGGATTCGGCGAACTACTCTGGGTGTACGAATGCCGCGCGGTTATGCCAGTCCAGAGGACCGGCGAGGTGTTGCGGCGGCAGCCGTCTGTGTCGAGGGGTGGCGCATGTCCAGGGAGCTACGCGGACCGAACGAGAAGCTCGGCGCCGTTCTCGCCCTCGCGGGAATCAGCAACGCGGGACTGGCGCGCCGCGTCAACGACCTCGGTGCACAGCGCGGGTTGACCCTTCGCTACGACAAGACCTCGGTGGCGCGCTGGGTGTCGAAGGGCATGGTGCCGCAGGGCGCCGCCCCGCACCTCATCGCCGCCGCCATAGGCCAGAAGCTCGGCCGGCCCGTGCCGCTGCACGAGATCGGCCTCGCCGACGCCGACCCCGCGCCCGAGGTCGGCCTCGCCTTCCCGCGCGACGTCCGCGCGGCCGTGAAGTCGGCCACCGAGCTGTACCGGCTCGACCTCGCGGGTCGCCGGGCGGGCAGCGGCGGCATCTGGCAGTCCCTGGCCGGATCCTTCGCGGTGAGCGCTTACGCGACCCCCGCCTCGCGATGGCTGATAACCCCGGCCGACTCGTCGGTCGCGCGCGAGGCCCACCTCAGTGAGGAGGGCTCGCCGCAGAAGGTCGGCCACAGTGATGTGGTGAAGCTGCGGGAGGCCGCGCAGGACGCGCGGCGCTGGGACTCCAAGTACGGCGGCGGGGACTGGCGTTCGTCGATGGTGCCCGAGTGCCTGCGGGTCGAGGCGGCGCCGCTGCTCCTCGGCTCCTACTCCGATGACGTGGGGCGCTCGCTGTTCGGCGCCTCGGCCGAACTGACGCGGCTCGCCGGGTGGATGGCGTTCGACACCGGGCAGCAGGAAGCCGCGCAGCGGTACTACATCCAGGCGCTCCGGCTCGCGCGGGCGGCGGCGGACGTGCCGCTCGGGGGCTACGTGCTCGCCTCCATGTCGCTTCAAGCCACCTATCGCGGGTTCGGGGACGAGGGCGTCGATCTCGCGCAGGCCGCCGTCGAGCGCAACCGGGGGCTCGCCACCGCCCGCACCATGAGCTTCTTCCGGCTCGTCGAGGCACGCGCGCACGCACGCGCGGGTGACGCGCAGGCCGCCGGTGCCGCCTTACGGGCCGCCGAAGGGTGGCTGGAGCGCTCCCGCGAGGGCGACAGCGACCCCTCCTGGCTGGGCTTCTACTCCTACGACCGGTTCGCCGCGGACGCCGCCGAGTGCTACCGGGACCTGAAGGCGCCGCGCCAGGTGCGCAGGTTCACCGAGCAGGCCCTTTCGCGGCCCACCGAGGAGTTCGTGCGCTCGCACGGGCTGCGCCTCGTCGTGTCGGCCGTCGCCGAACTGGAGTCGGGCAACCTGGACGCCGCCTGCGAGCAGGGCACCCGCGCCCTGGAGGTCGCGGGCCGGATCTCCTCCGCGCGGACCACCGAGTACGTGAAGGACCTGCTGCACCGCCTCGAACCGTACGGCGACGAGCCGCGGGTGGTCGAGCTGCGGGAGCGGGCCCGGCCGCTGCTCATGGCTCCGGCGTGATCCGGACGTCCACCGGGGGCCCGTGCCCTCCGTCCCGCATGGATTGTCAGTGGTGTCGGGCAAGATGCAGGACATGGAGGTGAGGCCCGGTGAGCGCGGTCGCGTATGACGGGGATGTGCTGGTGGTCGGTGGCGGGATCGTCGGGCTCGCCACGGCCTATGCCGTCTCCCGCGCCGCTCCGGGCACGCGCGTCGTCGTCCTGGAGAAGGAGGCGGGCCCGGCCCGGCACCAGACGGGGCGCAACAGCGGGGTGATCCACAGCGGGATCTACTACCGGCCGGACTCGCTCAAGGCGCGGTTCGCGGTGCGCGGGGCCGCCGAGATGGTCAAGTTCTGCGCGGAGTACGGGATCGCGCACGCGGTCACCGGAAAGCTCATCGTCGCCACCGAGCGGGACGAGCTGCCGCGCCTGCACGCCCTGGCCCAGCGCGGCCGGGAGAACGGGATCGCGGTACGGGAGCTGGGCCCCGCCCAGATCCAGGAGTACGAGCCGGAGGTGCGCGGGCTCGCCGCGATCCACGTGGCCAGTACCGGGATCGCCGACTACCGCGCGGTCGCGCGCCACCTCGCCGAGGCGTCCGGCGCGGAGATCCGGTACGGGGCGGACATCGTGCAGATCGACCGGCGGCCCACGCGCGGGGTCGCCGTGCGGACCGCCGCCGGGGACGTCGTGCGCGGCAAGGTCCTGGTGAACTGCGCGGGGCTCCAGTGCGACCAGGTCGCCCGGCTCACCGGGGACGACCCGGGGATGCGGATCGTGCCCTTCCGCGGCGAGTACTTCGACCTGGCCAGGCCCGAGCTGGTGCGCGGCCTCGTCTACCCGGTGCCGGACCCGGCGTTCCCCTTTCTCGGGGTGCATCTGACACGCGGCATCGAGGGCTCGGTCCACGTCGGGCCGAACGCGGTACCGGCGCTGGCCCGCGAGGGCTACGACTGGGCGACCGTCCGCCCCCGCGAGCTGGCGGGCACACTCGCCTGGCCCGGCTCGTGGCACATCGCGCGCCGCCACTGGCGGTACGGGGCGGGCGAACTGCGGCGCTCGGCGTCCAAGCGCGCCTTCACCGACGCGGTGCGGCGCCTGGTGCCCGCCGTCACCCCCGACGACCTGGTGCCCTCGCCCGCCGGGGTACGGGCCCAGGCGGTCCTGCGGGACGGCACGCTCGTAGACGACTTCCTGATACGCGAGGGCGCCCGCACGGTCCACGTACTGAACGCACCCTCCCCCGCCGCGACAGCGTCCCTACCCATCGGCAGAGAGGTCTCCCGCCGCGCCCTGGCCGCACTGAGCACCGCCTAGGCCCGTCCCCGGGGGTGAGCTGTCTCGGCGCCGCGACGGGCACCGCCCACGCCCAAGGACGGTCGCACGGGGAACAGTGCGCGGGCCTCCAAGCGCGCCAACCACGCCCAGGGCAGAACGCAGCGGCAGACCGCACGCCGCCACTACGGACGCCGCCGACGCCCAAGGACGGAAGCACCACGGACAGCACGCGGCTCCCAAGCGCACCGACCACGCCCAAGGCAGGGCACAGCCGCAGCGACGATCCGCGCGAAACCACCCAGCCCAGCAACCACGTCCAGAACCCGCCGCCACAACACCGGACCGCGCGAAACCACCCAACCTCGCAACCATGCCCACAGCCCGCCGCCGCAACGGACCGCCCGGAACCGCCGGAGGCGTCGGCGCGTAAAATTGGCCCACTGTGTCTGAGTCCGAGAGTCCCCAGAATTCCGTTCCGCCCGTGCGTGCGAATGAGCCGCGGTTTCCGGACGGGCCCAAGCCCGATCCCGCCGGGTCGCACTTCGAGCGGCGTATCCGCAGCTTTCAGCCGCGCCGCAGCCGGGTGACGACCGCGCAGGCGGACGCGTTGCAGCGGCTGTGGCCGAAGTGGGGGCTCGACATCGACGGGCAGCGGGTGCTCGACCTGGCGGAGATGTTCCCCGGCGTCGACCGCGTCGTCCTGGAGATCGGCTTCGGCATGGGCGAGGCCACCGCGCAGATGGCCGCCGACGACCCCACGACCGGCATCCTCGCCGTGGACGTCCACACCCCGGGCCAGGGAAATCTCCTCGGCCTCGCCGAGCGCGGCGGCCTGACCAACGTACGGGTGGCCAACGGTGACGCGATCATCCTGCTGCGCGCGATGCTCCCCGAGAACAGCCTCGACGGCCTGCGCGTCTTCTTCCCCGACCCGTGGCCGAAGAAGCGGCACAACAAGCGGCGCCTCATCCAGCCGGAGTTCCTCACCCAGGTCGCGGGCCCCCTCAAGCCGGGCGCGCTCGTGCACTGCGCGACGGACTGGGAGGAGTACGCGGAGCAGATGCTCGAGGTGCTCACCGCCCACCCCGATTACGAGAACACGCAGGCGGACGGCGGGTACGCCCCGCGCCCCGGCTTCCGGCCGCTGACCCGGTTCGAGGGTCAGGGTCTGAAGAAGGGGCATGTGGTGCATGACCTGCTGTTCAGGCGGCGCTGAGCACAGGCCCCGTCGCGGCGCCGCGCATCCCTCGTTAGGGTCAATGAGTGGCCTCGTACCCCAGTAGTCCGCCGCACCAGGACCACGCCGCCGGCCCCCGGCCGACCGGCGCGGTCCCGCATCCGCGCTGGTGGGAGCGGAAAGGTGTACGGGCCACCGCTCTGGCCACGCTGCTCGCGGTCTCCGGCGCCGTCATCGCGGCGCTCGTCCGGGAGCAGACCGGCACGGAGGGGTTCCTGGTCGGTCTCGGCCTGGCCCTGGTCCCCGTACCGCTGCTGATAGCCGCGTTCCGCTGGCTGGACCGGGTGCAGCCCGGGCCCTGGCGGAACCTGGTCTTCTCCTTCGCCTGGGGCGCCTGCGCGGCGGCCCTGATAGCGATCGTCGCCAACAGCTTCGCCACCCGGTGGATAGAGACCGCCACCGCGGACCCGACCGGCGCCGATACCCTCGGCGCCACCGTGATAGCGCCCGTCGTCGAGGAGAGCGCCAAGGCCGCCGCCGTGCTGCTCGTCTTCCTCTTCCGCAGACGTGACTTCACGGGCGTCGTCGACGGCGTCGTCATCGCCGGGGTGACCGCGACCGGCTTCGCGTTCACCGAGAACATCCTCTATCTGGGCAACGCGTTCGGCACCGACCAGCTCACCGGGACCGGCCCCGGCCTCACCTCGGTGACGGCAGCGACCTTCTTCGTGCGCGTCGTGATGTCCCCGTTCGCGCATCCGCTGTTCACCGTGCTCACCGGCATCG
The DNA here is from genome assembly GCF_040644575.1 of Streptomyces sp. NPDC046939. Classification (NCBI taxonomy): domain Bacteria; kingdom Bacillati; phylum Actinomycetota; class Actinomycetes; order Kitasatosporales; family Streptomycetaceae; genus Streptomyces; species Streptomyces sp. NPDC046939. The sequence continues at coordinate 105,040 of NZ_JBEYWV010000030.1, read as the reverse complement.
GCTTCGGGGTCGCCGCCGTCCTCGCCCCCGAGCGCGGCAGGGTCCGTCGCGTCCTGGTGCCGCTCGCCGGGCTGCTCGTCGCGATGGCCATGCACGCCTTCTGGAACGGCTCGTCGTCCTTCGGCGAGTACGGCTTCTTCGCCGTGTACGCGGCTTTCATGGTGCCGGTGTTCGCGCTCGTCACCTGGCTCGCGATCTATCTGCGCCACCGCGAGCTGCGCACCGTGCGCACGGAACTCGGCGTCTACGTCGGCGCCGGATGGCTGGCCCCGCCCGAGCCCTTCGCGCTCGGCTCGCTCAAGGCGCGCCGCCTGGCCAAGGAGTTCGCCGCGCACTACGGCGGCAAGGAGGCGGAGCGCGCGGTCACCGCTTACGAGGCGTACGCGACCTCGCTCGCACTCCTGCGGCATCGGGCCCGCAAGGGCGGGGCGGGCGCCGACTTCGCCGTACGGGAGCGGGAGCTGCTCGACGGGCTGTGGGAGCGGCGCGGCTACGCGCGCGCGGCGCTGGCGTACGCCGCGCAGGTCACCACCCCCATGTGGCGCCCTCCGGGGTACGCGGCACCGATGGCGCCCGGCGCCGCGTACCCGTACCCCCCGTACCGCTGCTGACCGGTCTCAGGCGGAGGCGTCCGTGAGGCGGGCGATCTCCTCGTCCGTGAGGGTCAGGTCGGCCACCGCGAGCAGCGCGGGAAGCTGTTCGACCGTGCGCGCGGACGCGATCGGCGCGGTCACGGTGGGCTGCGCGGCGAGCCAGGCCAGGGCGACGGTGGCGATCTCGGCCTCGTGCGCCCGGGCGATCTCGTCGAGCGCGGTCAGGACCTTCCGGCCGCGCTCGGTCTCCAGGTGCTTGGCGGCGCCGCCCGCCCGCTGACTGTCCACCTCGACGCCGGGCCGGTACTTGCCGGTGAGGAAGCCGGAGGCCAGCGCGTAGTACGGGACGGCGGCGAGCCCCGCGCGCGAGGCGATCTCCTGGCGGCGGCCCTCGTAGGTGTCGCGGGAGACGAGGTTGTAGTGCGGCTGGATGGCGACGTAGCGGGCGACGCCCTCGCGGTCGGAGAAGTCGAGGGACTCCTGGAGACGGTCGGGCGAGATGTTGGAGACCCCGATGTCGCGGACCTTGCCCGCCTTCACCAGCTCGTCGAGCGCGCCGATGATCTCCTCGACGGGGATCGTCTCGTCGTCGTCGTAGTGCGTGTAGTACAGGTCGATGTGGTCGGTGCCGAGGCGCTTGAGGGAGGCGTCGGCGGCGGCCTTGATGTTGTCCGCGTGCAGGCCGGGGAAGTCGGGGTGCTTGGCGACCTTGGTGGCGATGACGACGTCGTCGCGGTTGGAGCGGGCCTTGAGCCACTTGCCGATGATCGTCTCCGACTCGCCGCCGTGGTTGCCCTCGACCCAGGCCGAGTACGAGTCGGCGGTGTCGATGAAGTTGCCGCCGCCGGCGGTGTAGGCGTCGAGCACCTCGAAGGAGGCGGCCTCGTCGGCGGTCCAGCCGAACACGTTGCCGCCGAGGGCGAGCGGGAAGACCTCCAGGTCGGAGGAGCCGAGCTTGCGCAAGGGAGAAGAAGTCATGCCGTCATTCAACGCCCCCGCGAAAGCGAGTGTTCCGTCAGACGGGCATCAGAGTGCCAGGCCCTTGCCGCGCAGCCAGGCCGCCGGGTCGACGCCGGTCGCGTCCCCGCCGGGGTGGACCTCCAGGTGGAGGTGGTCGCCGGTGACATTGCCGGTGGCGCCGACGCGGCCGATGACGTCGCCGGTGGAGACCTTCTGGCCGACGCTGACATTGAGCGACGACTGGTGGCAGAACCACAGCTCGGTGCCGTCGTCGAGGGTGAGGATCGTGCGGTAGCCGTAGGCGCCCGCCCAGCCGGCCTCGGTGATGGTGCCGCTGTGGACGGCGTAGATCGGCGTACCGGTGGGGGCGGCGAAGTCCAGGCCCGTGTGGTAGCCGGAGGACCAGAGCGAGCCGGGCTGTCCGAAGGTGCCGGTCAGCGTGTAGGAGGCGACGGGGAGCTTGTAGCTCTTGGCCAGCTTGGCGAGGCGCTCGGCCTCGGCCTTCTTCTTGGCCTCCTCCTCCGCCCTCTTCTTGTCGGCGGCGGCCTTGGCCTCGGCCTTCTCCCGCTTGGCGGCGGCTTCCTCGGCGGCCTTGCGCGCGGCGGCCTGCTCGGCCTCGGCCTGCGCCTTGGCGTCGGCGGCGTCCTGCTGCGTCTCGGCCTGCTGCATGATGCGGGCGCGCAGCGCCTCACCGGCGTCCGCGTGCCCGCCGCTCATCGCGGTGAGCGGGGCGGTCTCGGCGGGGGTGGTGGCGGGAGCGGAGTCGTCGGCCATGAGCGCGCCGACACCGGGCAGCGACGTGGCCTCCGGCAGCGAGTCCTTGACCGCGGAGAGGTCCGGCATGGATATCCGGACCGCGGGCTTGCCGCCCTGCGCGGTGGCGATGCCGCCCGCGCCGACGGCGGCGATGACGCCGACGCCGAGGACCGTGGAGCTGCGCGCGAGGCCGCCGCGCTGCCGGGCCACGCGGTGCTTGCCGCGGACGGGGCGGACGGACTCCTCGGTAGGGTTCCACTCCTCCCAGCTCTCGCGCGGGGGGCCGGCGAAGTCGCCGTCGGCGGGCTGGGCGGGGTACCCGGAGAGCTCCGGGGCAGGACGGTTCGACGCCACGGGGGCGCTCTCCTTTCCTTCCTTCTCGCCTACCGGGTTAGCTGACGGGTTCGGAGCAGGAAGGTCTCCTACGAGCACGGTCCGGCGCCCGGAAAGCGTCGGAACGATGCCTGATTCACCCCAAGTTGGTGGTTCCCCGGCTCCCTCGTGGGATTAGGCGCGTGCGCACGGAGCCGTCGCTGGTGACGGCTGGGACGACCGTGCTGCGTTATCGAACGTTAATAGACAGCGGAGGGTAATTCCAAGCCGTCCCAGGCTCGTTAAACCTCACAGTTTCTGACGTAGTGTCAATCGTTATGCGGAGCGACGCCGTTCGGTCACCCCCGGTGATGTCGATCAAGGACGGCGTACGGCGAGCAGCGCCATGTCGTCGCTGGCCCCGCCCCCGGTGTGCAGCCGCACCTCCTCGGCCAGCGTCGCGAGGAGCTCGTCGGGGCCGGGGAAGACGCGCCCGGCGAGCCGGGCCGCCGGATCGTAGAAGACACCTTTCGCGTCGCGTGCCTCGGAGAGCCCGTCCGTGTAGAGCAGCAGGGTCGCCGCGGGCGGGAACTCCGCCTCGGTCGCCCGGTCCGGCCAGGAGCCGAGTTCGCCGAGGCCGAGCGGGAGCGCCGCCTCGGCGGGGGTGATCACCCGGACCGTGCCGTCGCCGTGCAGCACGACCGGCTCGGGGTGGCCGCGGTTGAGGATGCGCAGGAGGTCGCCGCCGTGCGGGATCTCGGCGAGCACGGCGGTGGTGAACCCCTCGAAGTCGTCGATGCCGCGCCGCCGCGACCCCTCACGGGCCAGCGCCCGCTCCAGGCGCTGGGCGACCGCCTCCAGGCTGTCCTCCTGCTCGGCGGCCTCCCGGAACGCCCCGATGACGACGGCGACGGCGGCGACCGCGCCCATGCCCTTGCCGCGTACGTCGCCCACGACCATGCGGACGCCGTGCGGGGTGTCCTGCACCGCGTACAGGTCGCCGCCGATGAACGCGTCGGCCTGCGCCGCCTCGTACCGGGCCGCGATGGCGAGCCCCGCGATCCGCCCGGCCGGGCGCGGCAACACCGCGAACTGGGCCGCCGCCGCGATCTGCCGCGCGGACGCCAGCTCCTCGTCGTCGCGGTGCTTGATCCGGTTGAGGAAGCAGGCGAGGACGCACACGGTGGCGACGGTCGCCATCTCGGTCCACACACCGCTGTGGAACGACGCGTATCTGAGGTGCACGGCGACGATCGCGCCGATCGAGGCGACGCCCGCCGCGATGGTGCTGCCCAGCGAGAAGAACGGCGCGGCGACCAGCGGCGCCGCGCTGAAGAGGGGCGAGCCGGCGAATCCGGACGGCGTGCAGTACTCGTAGACCGCGCCGCCGATGATGAGCAGCAGGGGCAGGATCCGCAGGAGGACGGGCGTGCCGGGGGCGTCCGCCGGATACCTGTGCCGCCCTCCTCGCTGCCCCACCGCTGCTCTCCTGCCGTCCGCGCCCGCTGTCCGGCGCCTCACCAAAGGGTTTCCGGGGAGGGGGCCGGGGGGCGAGCGGTGCTGCTCCGTCCGGGTCAGGCGGGGAACGGGGTCAGCCCGGGAAGGGGACGTGCCGAGAAAAGGAACGAGGCCGGAATCTCGGAAGATTCCGGCCTCGGCCTTCAGTAGCGGGGACAGGATTTGAACCTGCGACCTCTGGGTTATGAGCCCAGCGAGCTACCGAGCTGCTCCACCCCGCGTCGGTGAACCCAACAGTACGCCATCAGGGACGACGAATGCCAATCGCGGCCGTGTCCGGTGCCTCCCGGGTGGCGTTAAGAGGACATGACCTCAACTCGACGCGTACTCACCGCTGCCCTTCTCGCCGTCGGCGCCACCGCGATCGTGGCCCCGGCCGCGCAGGCCGACACCACGCCCCAGGCCAAGGGCAACATGATCTCCCCGACCGCGATGCTCGACACGGTCAGCACCATGGCCATCCCGGCCTCGCACCGCGACGGGGTGCCCCGCACCGCCGAGCAGCTCCAGGGCATCCACCAGCTGAGCAAGCTGAGCGAGCTGCACCAGCTCACGGACCTGGTGGCGCCGGTCACCGGCCTGCTCGTCTGACCACACCCGCCCGAACGGAACCGGAACACGCCGGAGGGGCGGCTGCCGAGCGCAGCCGCCCCTCCGGTGTGTCCGGACCCCTTCGGGTCGGTCACGAGCGCGACAGAACAAAGCCGGGCCGCCCGATCAGGCGGCCCGGCGCGTACGGCGTACGGATCAGCGGTTGCCGTTTCCGTTGCTGGAGAGGATCGGGATGTCGTCCAGGATGTGCGAGAGCGCCTCGTCGCCCTTCGTCTGCGTCGAGTTCTCGACACACTGCTGGTTCTGCGGGGACGTCAGGATGTCCTGGACACCGATGTTGACCAGGCCCACGACGTTCTGGATGTCCGCCTTGGCGGGCAGGCCGATGCAGGGCTTGTTCAGCGAACCCTGGATGAGCGCCATCTGCGGGCTCATGTTGCCGTACGTCGCCGAGTTCCCGTAGGCCTGCGACGCCTGGTTGCCACTGAACGAAGTGGTGCCGTTGTCGTCGCCGTTCGCCAGCGCCTGGGGGGCCGCCGCCGCGGAGATGCCGACGAGAGACGCGGTGACGACTGCGGCCGCCACGGCCTTTTTCACCATGAGAGAAATCCCCTTCAGTTGTTTCAGAGAGCACCCGTACCAACCACACGCGAACCGGTTTGGTTGTCCGAATTCACCCGGATGGGGGCGCGCACACCGTGCGAACATCCGGACTCTCGGCACAACGGGTGAACCTGCGAAACCATCCCGGGTCCGGGGAGTTGTTCCTGACGCAGTAACCGGTGCCTGTCAGAAAAGGAACAGACATAATGCTCAAGAAGGCAATGGCCGCAGCCGCGGTCGCCGTGTCCGTGGTCGGCATCTCCGTGGCGGCCGCGCCCTCGGCGCTCGCGAACGGCGACGACAACGGCACCACCGCGGCCAGCGGCAACGGCGCGCAGCAGGCATTCGGCAACTCCTCGACCGACGGCGACATGAGCCCGCAGCTCAGCCTGGTCCAGGGTTCGCTGAACAAGCCCTGCATCGGCCTGCCGGCCAAGGCGGACATCCAGAACGTCGTGGGCCTGGTCAACATCGGTGTCCAGGACATCCTGACGTCCCCGCAGAACCAGCAGTGCGTCGAGAACTCGACGCAGAGGAAGGGCGACGAGCCGCTGTCGCACATCCTGGACGACATCCCGGTCCTCTCCTCGAACGGTACGCAGAACGGCTGAGTCCCTGCGCAACCGGCCCGGGCCGTCCGCGTCGTATCGCACGCGGGCGGTTCGGGCCTTTTTACCGGGCGCCGGTCCGCTTCGTCGCCCGGTCGGCACAGTTTCCTCAGCCGGTGCCGGCTCGTTTGCTACGCGGAGTCCCAGAAACTTCCTCGGTAAAAGGAGAAAAGCATGTCCCTGAAGAAGAGCGTCACGATCGTCGCCGGCGCCGTCATGGCCTTCGGCATCGCCGCCCCGGCGTTCGCCGACGCCGGTGCGCAGGGCGCGGCCGTGAATTCCCCGGGTGTGCTCTCGGGCAACAACGTGCAGGCCCCCATCCACATCCCGGTCAACGTCTGCGGCAACACCGTCGACGTCATCGGTCTGCTGAACCCCGCTTTCGGCAACCCCTGCGTCAACGACTGAGGCGCGACCGCGCAGTATGTATTACCGCCGACCCCGGTGCCTTCCGGCACCGGGGTCGGCTTCGAATTGGAGCGGGAAAGGAACAACTGTGAGGCAGGCACTGAGAATCGGGGCCGTGACGGTCGTCGCGGCGACCGGCATTCTGTCCGTGCCGGTGACGGCCGCCTCAGCATCGTCGGACGATCAGGGACGGGCGAGCGGTTCTCCCGGTGTCCTCTCGGGCAACTCGGTGCAGATTCCGATCACCATCGGCGCCAACGCGTGCGGCAATTCCTTCGACGCGGTGAGTGGACTCAACCCGGCGACGGGGAACGCGTGCGGGAACGCGGCCCCGGCCGGGCAGAAGCAAGAGCACGAGCAAGAGCCGGAGCAAGAACACGAGCGGCAGCGGGAACGGCAGCGGTCGGCTCCGGTCGCGGGCGACGTACGCGAGGACGCGCCGGAGACAGCGGTACGCGCGCGGCCCGAGGGCGAGCGGCTCGCGGAGTCGGGCGCCGGGGAGGAGCTGGCCGCCGCCGCGGCCGGGGCCGGACTCCTGGCCGGCGGCGCGATCCTGTACCGCAGGGGCCGGACGGGCCTGGTACGACGGTGATGCCGGGCCGGGAAGAGCAGCCAGGGCGCTCTTCCCGGCCCACAGAGGAGGCCGCGGTGGAGGCTGCCTACCAACGGCGTGACGCCGACGGCTGGGAGGGAGGCAGCGCGGCTCTTCTCATGACAGCCCCCAGTCGACCACCGAACCGCCGCTCCGGATGCACCGGTTCACCCGTTTGCCAGGCATTTCACCCCCATGGGTCCGGTCGGCTCGGGTGCGGCCCGGCCCGGCTGCCGTGACAGGTACCGCTCGACCCCGGCGACCAGCGCGGGCGCGGTGTACGTCGCCCCGTGCACGAAGCGCATCGCGGGCCCGTAGTCGGGCGTCGTGACCAGGCCCGCGAGGAAGAGGCCCGGGTAGGCGGAGGTGAAGCCGCGGCCGACGCGCGGGGTGTGTCCGGGGCCCGGCGCCAGCATGTGGCGGACCCGGGGCGCGAGCACGGTCATCCGTTCGCGGGTCGCCCGGAACCCGGTGGCCGCGATGACGTGATCGGTCTCGAACTCCTCCAGGCCCTGCGTCGTACCGACCGTACGCACGTGCAGCCGGCCCGCCGAGGGACGGGCGTCCACGATGGTGCGGCCCATGCGGAGGTCGATGGCGCCCGCGTGCACACGGTCCCTGACCCACCAGGCGCCCGCCGGGCCGAGGGCGCTCTCGGCGATGGCGGCCCGGGTGCGCTCCGGCAGCCGCCGGAAGGCGCCGGGCCGCTCCGAGTAGAACCAGTTCCGCCAGCCGCAGCCGAGGCCGCTGTGCGGGGCGCGCAGGCTCTGGTGCCAGGGGCGGGTCCAGGACGGCGGGACCGTGTTCCAGTTCAGGGCGGCGGCGCGGGCGACGATCCGGACCCGGGTCCCCTGCTCGGCGAGGAGCGCGGCGATCTCCAGGGCGGCCTGACCGGCTCCGACCACGGTCACGTCCGCGTCGCGGAACCGGCCCAGGTCGTTGTGGTGGCTGCTGTGCGACACGTGCTCGGCGGACAGCTTCCGCAGCGCCTCGGGGACGTGCGTGTACGGGAGGAGGCCGGTGGCCAGGGCGACCGCGCGGGCGTGCAGGGCCTCGCCGTCCCGGGTGCGCAGGACGAAGCCGTCGGGCGTCGCGTCGACGCTCTCGGCCAGCCGTTCGTCGAGCTGGGACACGGCCTCGCGCGCGAACCACAGGCCGTACTCCGCGAACGTCTCGACGGGCAGCGGGCGGCCGTGCTCGGCGGGCACGCCGACGCGGGCGCAGTACCGGTCGAGGCCGAACCGGCCGCCCGGCGCGGAGAGGTGGGACGCCCAGGGCTCCGACTTCAGGAACATGCCCCGGGGCATGTGGTCGCGCCAGGACGCCATCGGTCGGCCGAGGACCCGCGCGTCGAGCCCGCGCGCCTGCGCGTGCGCGGCGATGGACAGTCCGTAGGGGCCTGCGCCCACAACCAGCAGATCGTGCATCAGCAACTCGCCTTTCGTTCGGCCGCCGGGGTCGGGACGGCGGCCGCGGTCTCGGTCGGGCCCGGCGCCTGCGCGGGCACGGCGGCCGGTACGGGCCGCGCCCGGCGCAGCAGCCGCCGTGCCGCGTGCCGGGACCAGGCGGCGGCCATGGCGCGCCCCGGTGCGGGGTCGTCCGGGGCGTGCCACGCCAGCTCCGACGCGGCGGACGGGCGGGGCAGGGTCCGCAGCGCGGACAGCGGCGCGTAGTTCTCGACGACGAAGGCGCGGCCCGGCAGGGCGCGTCCCGCGGGCAGCGGCTGGTGGGTCAGGTCGAGGTACTGGGCGCGTACGACGTCCAGGCCGCCGCCGTCCGCGAAGAGCCGGAACTGGGCGCCTGGCCGGGGGTTGAAGTCCAGCAGGTAGTACCTGCCGGTCGTGGCGTCCACCCGGAAGTCGATGTCGAAGATGCCCCGGTAGCCGAGCGCGTCGATGAGCTGTTCGACGGCGGTGCGCAGCGCGGGGGCGGGCATCCAGCGGCCGACCGCGGTCAGGCCCGCACCGCGCGGCCAGGACCGCTGCTTGGTGCCCGCGCCGCCGCCGTGCAGGGCGCCGTGGCGGTCCGCGTAGCCGTGGAAGAACCAGTCACCGCCGGGGGCGGCGGGCAGGTACTTCTGGAGCAGCAGGTCGGCGCCGGTGGCCGCGCCCTTCTCGTAGAGGGTCGTCGCCTCCCCCGGGGAGTGGAGCAGGCAGGTGGAGCGCAGGCCCGCGTCGCGCGGGAGGAGCCAGGGGTGGCTCCACTTGGCGACCACCGGCGTGCCCAGCTCCTCGGCCGCGCGGTAGGCGTCCCGCGCGTCGCGCGGCAGCAGGGTGCGGGGGTGGTCGACGCCGACGGCGCGGCACAGTTCGGGCAGGCGCGCCTTGTCCGCGACATACTCCGCGAGGTGTGCGGGCTGCTCGGGCAGGAGGAAGGACTCGGCGAGCGGCTCGCGCAGCCGGCTCACCGCGATGGCGCCCGCGTCGTCCACCGGGATCAGCACCGCGGGCCGGCCGATCCGTGCCGCCGTCCGGCGCAGCACGGCGGCGATCTCGTGCGGCGGCGCCCCCGGGCGCGGCGCGGGATGCGTCCGGGCAACGTAGCGGGACCGGGCCACGGGGCCGCCGCCCGGCCCGGCCACCACGTGGACCTCCACCCCGCAGCGCCCCAGGGAGCGGGCGGCCCCCAGCGTGCCGTGGTGGAAGGGGTTGGGGTCGATCCGCAGCAGTACGACCGGGACACAGGGATCGAGCATGTGTCGGTTCCTTTCGAGGACCTAGGCGGGATCAGGCGGAATCAGGGGGGAAGCAAGAGGAACTGACCCGTGAGGGTGAGCAGGGCGGCCATCGGCCGCTCCACGATTGGCGCCGCGGCGATTCGTATGACTGAGTGTCAGGAGTGGTGCGAGCGCGGGACGAGGAGCTGAGATGGTCGGAGCACGCCGGAGCGGGAAACGCGGACGTCTGACGCTGATCACGGTGGGGGCCTTGGTGTCGGCGGTGGTCGCGGGCGGTTCCGTGTCCATCGAGCGCGCGGACGCGACGCCGCGCGCCGAACGGATCCCGGCCGCCGCGAACCTGCCCACCGAGACACCGACACCGCCACCGACACCCACACCGCCGGCACCACCGACGGCGGAGGTGTCGCCGACGGAGGCGCCACCGCCACCGGCCGAGACGCCCCCGTCACCGACGCCGACACCGTCACCGACGCCGACACCCACCCCGTCGGCCGAGTCCCCCGCTCCGTTCCCGGTGATCGGGGCCGACAGGTTCCCGTCGTTCGGTGCCTATCTGGACTTCGGGCCGGGCGGGGTGGCGCGGATGACGAGGCTGTCGGACTGGCTCGGCGGCGCGGATCTGCGGGTAGGGCACACCTATCTTCCCGGTGACAGGTGGAGCAACATCGAGGGCGCCCCGACGTTCCTCGACAGTTGGGCCAAGTGGCGTCGCGACCGCGATGACCGGCTCTTCGTACTGAACGTACCGATGATGGAGCGCAACGAGGCGCACGTGTCGGACGCGCAGGTGCGCACGCTGCTGCGGCAGGGCGCGGCCGGCGACTTCGACGAGCACTTCCGCACCCTGGCGAAGCGCCTGGTCGCGCTGAAGGTGCCGGACACCGTCCTCGTGCTCGGCTGGGAGATGAACGGCACCACCTACACGCACCGGTGCGGGCCCGACCCCGCGTCGTGGAAGGCGTACTGGACGCGGATCGTGACGGCGATGCGGTCGGTGCCGGGCCAGCGGTTCCGCTTCGACTTCGCGCCGAGCCGGGGCCGGGACGCCGTGCCGTGGACCGACTGCTACCCCGGTGACGACGTCGTCGACATCATCGGGATGGACGCCTACGACCAGCCCGAGGGGCTCACCTTCGACCAGCAGGTGTCCGAGCCGTACGGGCTGCAAAAGCACGTCGACTTCGCGGCCGAGCACAAGAAGCCCGTGTCGTACCCGGAGTGGGGGCTGTTCCGCAACGGGGACAACCCGGAGTACATGCGGCGCATGCTCGCCTGGATGGACGAGCACAAGGCGCTCTACAACACGCTCACGGACTACTGCCCGCACGGGGTGTGGCAGTGCCGGCAGAACCCGCGGGCGGCACAGGTGTACCGGTCGATGCTGACCGGCCGCGACAAGGCGGACACGCCCGCTCAGCCCAGCCCGCCGGCACCGCCCGCCCCGCCGGTGCGGCCGTCGCAGCCGAGTCGGCCGGCGCAGCCTCCGCGGTGTTCCACCGTCGATCTCGGCAGGTGGGTGGAGCGCTGGGTCGGTGGCAAGGTGTGCCTGCGGTTCAGGAACTGGGTGCACCGGTACTGAGGCGGCGCCCGCCCTGGCCGGGACCGGCACCGCGCTCCTCCCACACCGTGCGGGCCCGCTTCGCCCAGGAGCGGGCCCGTACGTCGGCGAGGACCGCGCCGAGCAGCGGGGCCGTGGCGTGGCGGGCGAGGAGGTAGCGCTGGTTGACGCGTTGCTCGGGGCGCCAGTGCAGCTTGTAGGGCTCTGTGCCGCGCAGCAGGCTCAGGACGCCGTCCCCCGGGCCGCCCCGCAGGTGCTCGGTGCAGGAGCGCAGCAGCATGGTGGCGACGTCGATCTTGCGGTCCCTGAGCCCCGGGTGGGCGCCGTAGAGGTAGCCGCCCGCGAGCCGTGGGGACAGGAACGTCAGGTCGGCGGCGACCACGGAACCGTCGAGGGTGAACTCGGTGACGACGGCGTCGCCCGTGCGCGCCATCCGGGCGACCGCGCGCGTGAGGTGCTCGGCGAAGCGCGGCTTGACGTGCTCGGTCGTCACCTTGCGGCCCTGCCACTGCAGTTGGTGCAGGTCGAGCAGGCGGCGTACGGAGGCGCCGGCCTCGGCGGCGGGGACGGGGCGGCGTTCGATGCCCGAGGCGTCCAGCTTGCGGAGCTTGGCGCGGGCGCGCTGGGCGCGGGGCCGGGGCAGCCGTGCCACCAGCTCGTCCATGGTCAGCGCGGGCAGCTCCAGGCACGGGGAGTCGTCGAGGCGGCGGCGCGGGCCCGGCCAGCGGGCGTACAGGGCCTCCACCGCGCTGCCGGGGCGCACCTCGCGGAAGTCGACGACCGCGCTCCGGGCGAGGCGCCACAGACCGGCGCGGAGCGCGTCGACCGCCCGCGAGGGCGCGGCCGCCGGGCTGTCCTCCACGAGGACGTCGCTGAAGTCGGAGATGGGTGCGCCGAGCGGTGTCAGCGCGGGGAAGGGCAGCGGGCGCAGCATGAGCGGCGCCGCCGCCACGAGACGGCCCTCCTGGCGTACGAGCACGACGCGCAGGTGCCCCGGGTGGCCGTAGGAGAGCCACCAGGAGTGCAGCCAGGCGTGGCTCTGGAACGGGGTCGCCGTCGCGCACGCGCGGTGCAGGCGGTCCCACTCCTCGCGCAGCCGTCCGAACTCGGCGCTGTCCGTGCAGACGGTGACGGCCGGCCCCGGCGCGAAGGTGTCCGGGCGGGTCAGGACGGCCGGGGCGGGTCCGAGGCTCACCATCAGGCGCCTCCGCGCTGGGCGGCCGCTGCGGGGGCGGGCACGGTCGGCGTCGTGTGCGCGGCCTCCCGGCGCGGGCGGAGCAGCAGGGCGAGGCCGCCGAGCAGGCCGCCCGCGCAGGCGCCGACGAGGGTCGTCAGCCCCGTGGAGGGCGAGGAGGGCTCGGTGGGCTCCACCGCGCGCGTGAAGCGCAACAGCTCCACGTGCGTGTCCTTCTTCACGTGGCTGGCGTTGGCGGTCAGCGCGCGGGCCACGGCGTTGGCCATGTCCATCGCGGTGTCCGGCCGCTCCGACGAGGCGGAGATCGCGACCATGGGCGCGTCGGGCGAGGTCTCCGCGCGGACGTGGGAGCGCAGCGTCCCGACGGGGACGCCCGCCGCGACCTGCGCGTCGCTCAACACGGCGACCTGTGTGGCCACCCGGCTGTACGCCTGGGCGAAGCCGACCGCCGATGCGGGGTCGGTCTGCGAGGTCGGTACGGCGATCACGTAGCTGGTCGCCGTGTACTCGGGGGTGCTCACCGCGCCGTACACCCCGCCGGCGAGCCCGCCGAGCAGGAGGGCGGCGGGCAGCGGCCACCAGCGGGGCACGCTCCTGGTGCGGGTGCCGATGCGGGCGGCCGGCGGGTGGGGGGCGGTGGCCCTCTCCTGGGCGGCTTCGGTCATCGCGTACTCACTCCTGGGGGTTCGGGGCGCCCATGGCCGCCGCGTACACCTCTAGGTGGCGCTCGGCGCTGCGGGCGATGTCGTAATGCAGGGCGGCCCGCGACGGCGGCCGGTCGCGGGTTTCGCGGATCTCGCTCAGTCCGCGCACTTCGCGCGCGAAGGGGGCGGCCTGGCACGGGATGCGGACGGCTCCACCGGTCAGGCCGGCGGGCAGGTCGTCGACGGCCGGGCAGGTGACGTACAGGACGGGCAGACCGGATGCGAGCGCCTCCACCACCGCGAGGCCGAACGCCTCGTCGGTGGAGGGGGAGGCGAGCACGTCCATCGCCGACAGCAGCGCGGGCAGGTCCACGTCGTGCGTGTTCGCTGACGTGTGCGGGCGCTCCCCGGCGAGGACGACCCGGTCGAGGACGCCCGCCTGCCGCGCGGCCCGGCGCAGGGCGGTCTCCTCCGGTCCGGTGCCGACGAGCAGGAGGCGTACGTCCGCCGGGAGGAGGCGCAGGGCGGCGATCAGGACGTCGAACCGCTTGCCGGGCACCAGGCGCCCGACGCCGCCGACGACGAAGGCGTCCTCGGGGAGGCCGAGCGCCTTGCGCGCCCTGGCGCGGGCCGCCGCGTCGAAGGCGAAGCGGCCCACGTCGACGCCGTTGGGGACGGTGTGCACGCGGTGCGGGGCGACGCCCCAGCCGCGCAGCCGCTCGGCCACGGCCGGGGAGACCGCGATGGTGGCGCGGCCGAGGCGCTCCCCCGCCAGGTACAGGGCGCGGACCCCGCGCGTGAGCGGGCGCCCCTCGATCTGCGCGTCGCCGAGCGAGTGCTCGGTGGCGACGACGGCCCGGACGCCCGCGAGCCGCGCCGCGAGGCGCCCGTACAGGCAGGCCCGGTAGAGGTGCGTGTGGACGAGGTCGTAGCGGCCGGCGCGGACGAGGCGCGTGAGGCGGGGCAGCGCGCGGCCGTCCCTGTTGCCCGCCATGCCGAGATGGGTGACGCGCACGCCGTCGCGGACCAGGCCCTCGGCGACCTGCCCGGGGTTGGTCAGGGTCACGACGTCGTGGCCCCGCGGCAGATGACGCAACAACAGCCGTAGTTGCTGCTCGGCACCGCCCGCGCCGAGCCCGGTGATGACGTGGAGGACCCTCACCGGGCGTCCTCCCCGGGCTGCCAGGCACGTCTTCGCACGCGGTGCAGGCGGCGCTTGAGTTCGAGCCGCAAGGGCGTGTCCCGCTGGCCCACGTAGACGCGCGGCATGGCGTGCACGCCGGTGAGGTGGCCGGGGGAGATGGCGCAGCCGTAGCGGTAGCCCGCCTCGCGCACGGCCCGTACGGTGCGCTCGTCCACGTGGCCGTACGGGTAGCAGAAGCCCTGTGCCTGGCGGCCGGTCAGCTCCTCGACGCGCGCCTTGCTGCCCGCGATCTCGGCGCGGAGCTCCGGCTCGCCCACGCGCGTGAGGTCGACGTGCATGAGGCCGTGCGAGCCGATCTCCATGCCCGCGGCGGCGGCCGTACGGATGCCCTGGGCGGTCAGGAGCGGTTTGCGCGGTCCCTCCGCGTCCCAGGCGTTGTCGCCGCCGACCCTGCCGGGCAGGACGAAGACGGTCGCCGTGCAGTCGTGGTGGCGCAGGAGCGGCAGGGCGTGGTCGACGAAGTCGCCGTAGCCGTCGTCGAAGGTGAGGGCGACCAGGCCGCGGCCCGCTCCACGCGCGCGTGCGTCGAGGAGCTCGGCGACGCTGACGCCGCGCAGTCCGCGGGCGCGCAGCCAGCCGAGCTGCTGCCCGAGGCGTTCGGGTGTGACGGTGACGTTGTAGGGGTCGTCGGGGCAGTCGTCCACGGAGTGGTACATCGCCACCCACGCGGGCGGGCCGGACAGCCGGTCCCGTGTGCCGGGGCCGGGGAAGTCCTGGACCGCTGTTCTAGCTGACATGGCGGAGCTTTCTGGTCGCGATGCGGACGGCGGGCAGAAAGGCCCGGACGTTGAGGGCCCACAGGGAGAGGAGGAAGACGGCCGCGATGGCCGGCGCGGCCACGGCGAGCCCGGCGAGGGGGTGCGTGAACGGCAGCGCCGCCGCGAGGCCCGCCGCCGTGGCGGCCACGGCGGCGAGCAGCGTCTTGGCGAGTTCGGGCAGGACGGTGCCGAGCCGCACGGGGACGCTGCGCCCGTCCATGCCCGCGAGGAGCAGGACGGCGGTGAAGGTGATGCCGAGCGCGTTGGCGGCGGCGATGCCGCCGACGCCCCAGAACGCCACGGCCCACGTGCCGAGCCCGGCGGTGAGCACCATGCCCGCGGCCATCGTGGCGACCGGGTACCAGGTGGGCCGCCCGGCGGAGAAGTAGGAGCGGACCAGGGCGCCGACGAGGCAGTGCCCGAGCAGGCCGAGCGAGTAGACGCGCATGATCGAGGCGGTGGCGGCGGTGTCCCGGCCGGTGAAGGCGCCGCGCTGGAAGAGCAGTTCGACGATCTGCGGGGCGCAGGCGAAGACGAGGGCCGCCCCGCACAGGACGATGCAGGCGGCGAGCGCGATGTCGCGCTCCACCCGGTCGCGGGCGCGCTCGGTGTCGCCGCGCGCCAGCGCCTTGGCCACGACCGGGAAGGTGACGGTGCACAGCATCAGGGACAGCGCCATCGGCAACTGCGCGACCTTCTGCGCGTAGTTCAGGTGCGAGATGGCGCCGGACGGCAGCGAGGAGGCGAGGAAGCGTTCGACGAAGACCTGGGACTGGCGGCAGAGGGCGAAGAGCAGGACGGTCGCGATCAGCGCCAGGTTCATGGACTGCCGCTTGGCCGCCTTGGCGTCGGCCGCGCGGTCGGCGCGCGGCGCGCTCCTGAGCCTGCGGCGCAGCACGGGTGCCTGTACGAGCACCATCAGGCAGCCGCCCACGGCCACACCGGCGGCGGCGGCGCGCACCCCCCACCGGTCGGCGAGGAGCAACAGCGTGGCGATGATCCCGGCGTTGTACGCGACATAGATCGCGGCCGGGGCGAGGTAGCTGCTGTGGGCGCGCAGGGCCGCGCTGCAGTACCCGGTGAGCCCGAAGGTCAGCAGGCAGGTCGCGGTGAGCCGGGTGCAGTCGACGGCGAGCCGCGGGTCGGGCAGGCCGGGCGCGAGCACCTCGACGAGCAGGGGCGCGCCGATCACCAGGAGCACGGCCGAGGCGAGGAAGGCGAGGCTCAGCCGGGGCAGCGAGCCCGCGACCAGGGCCCGTACCGGGTCGTGGGCCAGGTCCGGTGCGGCGGAGCGGGCGGCGATGGCGGCGCTGAAGGCGGGGACGAGCATGAACGCGAGCCCGTCCTCGATGAGCAGCGTCGTCGCCACCTCGGGCACGGTCCACGCCACCAGGAAGGCGTCCGTCTCGCTGCCCGCGCCGAAGAGGTGGGCGAGCGCCTGGTCCCGGCCGAGGCCGAGGAGCGATCCGGCGGCGGAGAGCACGGCGGTGAGCAGCGCGGCGCGGGCGAGGAAGGTGTTGGACGCGCCCTCGTGACCCGGGGTGAGGACGGGTGTCTGCTGGGCGGGGACGGCGGACGGCCGCACGGTCTCGTCCCCGTCGACGGGAGGGCTGGCCGTCATCGCGTGGCCCCCGGCTCGTCGAGCGCGGCGGGCGCGAGGGCCCACCAGGCGACCAGGCCGAAGACCACGGCAGTAAGTACTGTCGAGGGCCCGCCGATGTCCGCGTACGCGAAGTCGATGAGCTGCCAGGTGAGCAGCGCGCAGGCGAGCAGCGCGCAGTCGAGGCCGCGCCGCGTCCGGTGGGCGGCTCCGAGCCGCCTTGTGCCGCGTACGAGGAGCGCGGCCCAGGCGCCCACGAAGGCGACCAGGCCGAGCAGCCCCTGTTCGCTGAGGATCAGCAGGTACATGTTGTGCGGGGACAGGAGCGGCTGCCGGTGGAAGGCGGCGCCCGCGCCCGCGACGTCGCTTCCGGCGGACAGCGCGAGGGAGGCGTGGCTGTCGCGGTAGGCGGGGAAGTTCTTGAGCCCGACGCCGGTCACGGGGTGCTCACGCCACATGTCGGCCGCCGCCGCCCACATCGTGTACCGGTCCGTCACCGACTGGTCGGGGGTGGCCGTGACCTGCGTGATGCTGCTCAGCCGCTCCTGGAGCATCGACGTGCCGACGCCGAACCCGCCGACCAGGACGACCGCCGCGGCGGCGGCGACGAGCAGGAGCCGGACCGCGCGCCGCGCCCCGGCGAGGACGATCTGCAGCAGGACGGCGACCGCCGTGGCGATCCACGCGCCCCGGCTGAAGGAGAGCGCGAGCGGCACGAGCAGGGCGAGCGCGCAGGCCAGGGCGGTGAGCCGGACGCGCCGGGTGCCGTCGCCGAGGGCGAGCGCCACGGCGCAGACCAGCCCGTACGCGACCACCGTGGACATGCCCATCACATCGGTGGCGCCGAACGTGCCGACAGCCCGCACGTCCTCCCCGGCGTACGAGGCACCGGTCCCCGTCAGGTACTGGTGGACGCCGATCGCCCCTTGGTACAGGCCGAGCGCGATGAGGGCCCAGCCGATCAGGCGGAAGTCGCGCCGGTCCCGGACGAGCAGCAGGACGGCGGCGGGCACCAGCACGAAGATCTGGCAGTACCGCACCATGCCTTGCAGGGAGTCCGACGCCGAGCCCGCGCCGAGAGCGGCCACCGCGATAGCGAGCACGGGCAGGCCGAGGACCACGTACGCGGTCCGGGTCAGCGGCCGCTGCCGGGCGCGCACCGCCCGTACGGCGCAGAAGAGGACCACGAGCCCGGAGACGGCGTCGGCCGGGGTGAGGCCGCCGCCCGCGTCCTGGTCGCCGGGGCCGAGCGGCAGCGCCAGCAGGGCGATCAGGAGCAGGAGCGGGAGGACGGGGCCCGCCCGGCGCGCGGCCCTGGGCAGCGGGGCCGCTGTCCAGGTGGTACGCGCGCCGGTGAAGGCGGGTACTGCGGTCACTGCGTCAACTTCCCGTCGGGCGGAAGAACTCGGTCGCCGTGCGCGCCAAGATGGTGAGGTCGCCCCAGAGCGACCAGGTGTCGATGTAGGCGTTGTCGTAGCGGCAGCGGTCCTCGATGGAGGTGTCGCCGCGCAGGCCGTTGATCTGGGCGAGCCCGGTGATGCCGGTCGGCACGCGGTGGCGGTCGCCGTAGCCGGGGTAGGTCTCGCTGAACTTCATGACGAAGTACGGGCGTTCGGGGCGCGGCCCGACGAGGCTCATGTCGCCGCGGAAGACGTTCCACAGCTGGAGCAGTTCGTCGAGCGAGGTGCGGCGCAGGAACCGGCAGAACCACGGCATGTGGTGCTCGCCCGCGACGCTCCAGCGCGTCGCCGACTCCAGCGGGTCCGCCGGGCGGTGCGTACGGAACTTCAGGAGCGTGAACGGCCGCCCGTCCTTGCCGATGCGTTCCTGCCGGAACACGACGCCCGGCCCCTCGCTGACGCGCAGCCAGAGTGCGCACACCGCGAGGACGGGCGCGGCGAGGACGAGCAGGGCCGCGGAGACGGCCAGGTCCAGGGCGCGCTTGCCGGGGTGGAGGCGGTGGGCGGCGCCGGTCAGCGGGCGGCAGCGGAAGCCGGCCAGGCGGATCTCGGCGCCCCGCTGCTCGGGCACGTACACCGACGGGTCGGGGTCCAGCTCCCAGAATTCGCAGCGCAGTTCGGCGAGGCTGTGCAGCCACGGCCGGTGCTCCGGCGCGCTCGCGCTGCCCAGGAGGATGGCGCGCCGCACCCCGTTCTGGATCACCGCGCGCCGGACGTCGGCGGCGCTGCTCAGCACCGGCACCGGCGGCTCCCCCGCGTCGGGGCGCCGGTCGGCGGTGTCGCCGCTGACGATGCCGACGAGGCGGATGCCGCTCGGCCGGTGGCGCTGGAGCGCGGCGGCGACCCGGGACGCCGCCGCCTCGGGCCCGACCAGGAGCGTCGCGCAGGGCCTGCGGATCAGCGCCGTCCGGTGGCGCCAGAGGATGAGCGTGCGGGCGGCTACGGTGAGCGCGCCGTGCACGGCGCAGCCCGTGACCACCGCGCGCAGCGGGATCTGCCGGAGGCCGGGCAGGGTCGCCGAGGCCGCCGTCAGCACGCACCAGGCCAGCACCACGCGGGCGGCGAGGGACGGGCAGTCGTCGAGGATGTGCCGCCCGTCCAGACGGCGGTAGAGGCCGCCGGCCCGGTGCAGGGCGAGGACGAGGACGAGGAAGCCGGTCACCAGGAGCGGATGGCGCTGCGGCGAGGTCAGCGCGACCGTGCCGAGCAGGGCCGCCGTGGCGTCGGCCGCGAGCAGCAGCGTGCGCGGCGCGTGGCCCCGGGCGGCGCCGCCGACCAGGGTGAACGGGTCGCCCTCGGTCGTCCGCTGGGGGATGACCACGGCGGCGGAGGCAACGGTCTGGTCCTGGGTCACGTCGTGATCGGCTCTCTGTCTGCGGTGGTCGCCGGGCCCGGGACCGCGGACGCGGTGCCTCCCGGGCCCAGAAGTTCGCCGTACACCTCGGCGACCGCCGCGGCGGCGCGCCGTACGTCGTGGTGGGCGCGGACATGGCGGTGGCCCGCACGGCCGCGGGCGCGCAGTCCTTCGGGGTCGCGCAGCAGGCGGCCGAGGGCGCGGCCGAGCGCCGCCGGGTCGTGCGGCGGGACCACGCAGGTGGGCACCATGTGCGGCGGCAGGCTCTCGCGGGCCCCGGCCACGTCGGTGACGAGCACCGGGGTGCCGCAGGCCATCGCCTCGAGCGGGGCGAGCGCCATCCCCTCCCACCGCGAGGCCATGACGACCAGGTCCGCCGCGCGGTACCAGGGCGCCGGGTCGTCGACCGCCCCGACGAGGGTGACCGAGGCGGGCGCCGTGCTCCGCAACGTTTCTGCGTCCGGTCCGTCGCCGACCAGGACGAGCCGGGCCGTCGGGTGCGCGCGGACCACGTCCCGCCACGCCTCGACGAGGAGGTCCTGCCCCTTCTGGCGGCACAGCCGGCCGACGCAGACGACGAGCGGCCCGTCGCCGTACGGCTCCGGGGCTTTCTCCGCGGGGCGGAACCGCTCCAGGTCGACCCCGTTGGGCACGAGCCGCCACTCCGCGTCGATGCCGAGGCTCCGTCCCGCGCGCTGTTCGGCGCGGCTGACGCAGACGATGCGCGCGGCCCAGCGGGCGCCGAACCGCTCCCAGCGCAGGGCCGCCCGCGCGCTCGCCCCGCGCACCGCCTCGAAGGACCAGGCGTGCGGCTGGAACACGGTGGGGACGCGGCCCCGTACGACGAGCCGGGTGATCAGGCCCGCCTTGGCGCTGTGGGCGTGGACGACGTCGGGCCGCACCGCCGCCATCAGCCGGGCGAGGGCGCGCCCCTCGCCGAGCAGGCCCCGGGCCGGGGAGCGCACCGACCGCCACTCCAGGACCGCGCAGTCCGTGTCGGCCAGCAGGCGCGGCAGGTCACCGGCGGCCGGGCAGGCCACGGAGACCCGCATCCCGGCCGCCAGTTGCCCGCGCACGAGGTCCGCCACCACGCGCGCGACTCCGCCGTCGACCGGCTGCGTCACGTGGAGAACGTGCGGCGGCAAGGGTGCAGACGTCACAGGCATCGCCTTGTTCCTTGGCTGAGAGGCGTCCAGGGCAGGGGCACGGCGGGCGGTCAGGAGCGGGCGACGTCGACGGCGCCGAAGAAGACCCCGGTCCAGGCCTCGTCCGTACGGGAGGTGAGGCGGACGTCGAACGCCTTCGCGCCCCGGGGGACGGCCCGGCCCAGTGGCAGGACGTCGGAGTCGTAGCCGAGCGTGTTCTCGTGCGCGGGGACGCGCAGGGCCGGTCGTCCGCCGGGCTCGCTGATGGTCGAGTTGAGGACGTCCCGCGCGGGGTTGGCCCGGTCGGCGAGCGCCACCGGCGCGCCGGGGCCGGACGAGACGGTCAGCGAGTCGCCGGTCCTGCCCCGGTCGCCGTTGTAGGCGACGAACCCGAGGTAGCCGCCCGTGCCGGTGGCCGGGGGCGTGCGCACCCGGAAGTCCTGGCTCGGGTGCTCCTCGTCGAACAGGTCGAAGCCGTCCCGCACGAACACGTGGCGCAGCGGCGCGGACTCCTGCTCGTAGGCGACCACGAGCGTCCAGCCGCCCCAGGCCCCGGCGGCGGAGCGCCCCTTGGCGATGTTGATCTGCGCGACGGTGTAGAGGCCCGGACCGGCGCCGCGCACCAGGTCGGTGACGTCGGCGGAGGCCTGGAACGCGTCCGCGCCGCGCGCCGCCCGGTGCCCGGTCGCGCCGTCGGCGAGGACCTCCTTGTACTGCCCGCCGGGCTCGGCCACGAGCACCCGCCCGTTGTCGCGCGGCGCCTTCTGCTCGCCGACGCGCAGGTTGCCGCCCCAGTACAGGCGGGCGTAGGCGACCCGGGCGCCGTCGGGGAGGCGGACCTCGGCCCGGGACGAGTTGTAGGTGTTCGGGTCGCGGTCGACGTCCGTGTAGTCCATCGCGAACTGGCCGTTGACCGCCGCCGCGCCCGCGCGAGCGCCCGGGCAGCCGATCTTCTCCCCGGCGGCCTTCGCCGCAGGGGCGTCGTCGCACGTGATCGACGCGTTGGCCGCGCGCACGATCCCGCCGTGCAGGACGGCCTCGTAGCGCGTGCCGAACGGGACACGCGGCTGCTCGGCCACCGGCGTCACCGGCGTCGCCGCCGCCTGGCAGGGCAGGGCCACGGCGGCGAGGAAGAGCAGACCCACGGTCGTTCGACGCAGGAGACAGCCTTTGACATTGCGCACGGCCGACTTCCCTTTCAGGGGACAGATAAGAAAGTCATACTTATTCGTCAACCCATCCGGCAGTAACCCCCACGAACGAGAGCGTGAACGTCCCGGCCGGAATGCGGATTTCACTTGATACACGATGTGTGTTGGAGTTGTGAAATTACTGCTCGACTCACGGAGACGCTCCGTGACGCACTTCAATGCCCTAACGCTTATTCACCCGTTCGGAGCCGCAACCCCGGCCATCGCCTCTCCGTTGCACCACAAGCCGGGCACCTGTCCCGGCCGAACAGAACGACCCCCAAGGAGCATGTTCATGTCGCGTACCGCCAAGGCAGTCGTCTTCTCCGCGGTGGCCGCCGCCGCCATGGCCGGCAGCGCCGGTGTCGCCGCCGCCGACGCCGGCGCCCAGGGTGCCGCCAGCAACTCCCCGGGTGTCATCTCGGGCAACGCCGTCCAGATCCCGATCCACATCCCGGTCAACCTGTGCGGCAACACCATCGACGTCATCGGTCTGCTGAACCCGGCGTTCGGCAACACCTGCGTCAACGACTGACGGACAGTCGGCTCTTTCCGCGGCGGCCGTTCCCCGTACGGGGGGCGGCCGCCGCCGTTTGGCCCGTATGAGGGCGGTTCGGTTGCAGGGTCCAGTGGGTCGCCCCACGGTGATCTCAAGCGACACCTTCCTCGAAAGGCGAAAACATGTCCGCTCTGCCCGTACGCCGTCTCGCGACCACTGCTCTCTGCGCGTCCCTCCTGATCGGTGCCGCGGCGCCCGCGTTCGCTGCGGACACCGCCGTCGCCCCCGCCCGCTCCGCCCTCGTCACCGCCGACCTGGCCGCCGCGGCCGACCCGGCGCCACCGTCCGGGATCCTGGCCGGCATCCTCGCGCCGGTCACCGGCCTGCTCGGCGGCCTCCTCGGGACCAACCCCCAGCCCGCGCCGGAGGCCGAGAAGCCCGCGCCGGAGGCCGCGCCCGCCGCGCCCGCCCCGCTCGCCGCCGACCCGGCCGAGGAGAACGCCGAACTGACGCCGCTGGACGCGCAGAAGCAGGCCACGGCGATCGAGAAGGCCCTGCCGAAGGACGCGACCAAGAGCCAGACGGAGGCCATGGCCTCCCTGCACGAGGCGATCGACGCGTACGTGAGGGCGGCGGCCGCGGGCGACACCGACGACGCGGCCACCGACCTGCGGTCCGCCGTGTCGGACCTGGTCGACAGCCTCACCTCGCAGTGGCTCGGCGGCGCCGCGAAGTACTGATCTCCGTTTCCGGCGGCGGGACCGCTCGTTGAAGCGGGTGAAGATCCAATTCCGTCGAAAGAAGGAAAACCATGAAGGCTCTGAAGGCCGCCGCTGTCGTAGCGGGTTCGCTGGTCATCGCCGGTGCCACCGCTCCCGCCTTCGCCGCGGACCCGACGTCGGACATCCCTCCCATGAGCCTCAACGGCGGCCTGAGCGACGCGCTGACGACGATCACCAACACGCCGTCGCTCAGCTCGCCGGTGGACACGAACCTCCTCGACCCCAAGCACGAGAAGGGCTTGGTCGGCAGCCTCACCGGAGGCGCCAAGCTGCTGAACCCGGGCAAGGCCGCCGGCGCTCCGTCCGGCCTCCTCGGCGGTCTCCCGCTCGGTAAGTGACCCACCGCGCGCAGCGCATCGAAAAAATGACATGTCGAATGCCGGTTCGGAAATACGATTTCTCGAACCGGCATTCGCTTTCGACCGTACGAGTGACATTCCGGCCGGGGCCCGATCACCTGTGGCTAGGGTTGCCCGGTGACTTCTACGCCGACTGTTGCCGCCCCGTTCCGTGCGGCAGATCTGGGAACTGTGGCCGTCATCGCCTGGAGCGGTGAGAGCGCGGAAAGCGAAGGCGACACGCCTTTTCTCCTCGCCTACACCACGGGGGATTCCCCGGCGGGCCCCGAGGCCGCCGAGACGGCGCTGCGCGCCCTCCTCGAAAAGAACGGACTGTCCGTCGGCGACACCGTCCACAACGCCGTGCGCCGGCCGAGCTTCCCCGTCTCCCTGCTCGTCGAGGCGGGCCAGGCCGTCCTCACCATCCCGCCGCTGAAGGCCCAGTGCCCGGCGCCGCCCGAATGGCTGGAGGCCGCGGACGCGCACGGTGTCGTCTACTTCCTGTTCACCACGCGCCCCTGGCCCGTCGCGACGCCCGGCCAGGCCGTCGCCGAGGAGGAGCTGACCGCGTTCGTGGGGGACGAGACGACGCTGACGGCCGCGGCGCACTGCCTGCTGCCGGTCCGCCGGATCCGTTCCTAGCGCCGAGGAGGCCGAGTGAGCAGCGACGTCCGGCGGGCCACCGCGCCCGTGCCGTCCCAGGCCGGGCCCGGCGGCGGAAGCGTCCAGCCGTCCCCCCGGGACCGTCCGCGCGGCCTCGCCCTCGCGTGGGTCCTCATCGTCACCGGGGCCGCGGGCCTGCTGGCGTCCTGGGTCATCACCCTCGACAAGTTCAAGCTGCTCCAGGACCCGCACTTCCAGCCCGGGTGCAGCCTGAACCCGGTGGTGTCCTGCGGCAACATCATGAAGAGCGAGCAGGCCGCCGTCTTCGGCTTCCCCAACCCGATGCTCGGGCTCGCCGCGTACGCGGTGGTGCTCTGCGTCGGCACGGGCCTGCTCGCCGGGGCCCGCTTCCCCCGCTGGTACTGGCTGACGCTGAACGCGGGCTGTCTCTTCGGCGTCTCCTTCGTGACCTGGCTGCAGTTCGAGTCGCTGTACCGGATCAACTCGCTCTGCCTGTGGTGCTGCCTCGCCTGGGCCGCGACGATCACCCTGTTCTGGTCGGTGACCGCCGTCAACGTGCGGGAGGGCCGGCTGCCCGCCCCGCCCTGGGCCCGCTCCTTCGGCGCCGAGTTCCCGTGGCTGCCGCCCGTCCTGCACATCGGCGCCGTGGGGATGCTGATCCTCACCCGCTGGTGGGACTTCTGGACGAGCTGACGGGTGCGCCGACGATGAACCCCGAGACCTACCTCACCCGCCGCAGCGCCGCCCTGATCCTCCTCGGCACCGCCGCCACCGCCACGGCCGTCCCGCGCCTGCTCTCCGCCGCCGCCACGCGCCCCGAGACCGAGTCGTTCGACGAGGTGTACCTGGGCCGCCGCATCTCCGGGACGAGACGGCCCGGCGCGGCCGACGCCTGGCACGTCACCGTCGACGGCCGCCCGCTGCACCTCATGCGGCGCGCCGACGGCTCGTACCTGTCCATGGTCGACCACTACGACGCCCACGACAGCCCGCTGGCCGCCGCGCGCGGCGCGGTCGCGGAGCTGGGGGGCCAGGCCCTGCGCCCGCACCCCCGGGAGGCGTGAGCGGTGACGCACACCCGCCAGAACCAGCGGACGCTGAACAAGGGTCAGAAGAAGCGTTTCGTGGACGCGGTGCTCACGCTCAAGCGCACCGGCCGCTACGACGACTTCGTCGGCACGCACATCGACTTCTACCGGGGCGACGGCGACGGCGAACTGCGCGTCGCGCACATGACCCCGTCCTTCTTCCCCTGGCACCGCAAGTTCCTGCTGGAGTTCGAAACGGCCCTGCGGAAGGTCGATCCGGGGGTCACGGTGCCCTACTGGGACTGGACCGTGGACCGTACGCCGG
Source organism: Streptomyces sp. NPDC046939 (assembly GCF_040644575.1). Taxonomy (NCBI): domain Bacteria; kingdom Bacillati; phylum Actinomycetota; class Actinomycetes; order Kitasatosporales; family Streptomycetaceae; genus Streptomyces; species Streptomyces sp. NPDC046939. The sequence goes on along the minus strand of NZ_JBEYWV010000030.1, from coordinate 79,754 downwards.
GCGCGTCGCTGTGGGGCGCCGACTTCCTGGGCGGCAACGGCCGCCGCTCGGACCGCCAGGTCACCACGGGCCCCTTCGCCCACCGGCACGGCCACTGGGACATCAGGGTGGCGGTGACGGACGGCGACTTCCTCATGCGCGACTTCGGCCGTCCGAAGGACCCGGTGGACCTGCCGACCGGGGCGGAGCTGGAGCGCGCCATGCGCGAACCCGTGTACGACGCGCGGCCGTGGAACTCGGTCGCGGCCACCGGGTTCCGCAACAAGCTGGAGGGCTGGCCGATCCGGCACGGCGACCGCACCTGGTACAACCACAACCGGGTGCACCGCTGGGTCAGCGGCCACATGCTGGGCGCCGGTTCCGTCAACGACCCGGTCTTCTGGCTGCACCACGCCTTCGTCGACCTGTGCTGGACGCGATGGTGCGCGCGCCATCCGCAGGCGGACCCGTACCTGCCCGGCGAGCACCACCGGAACGTCCTCGCGGTGAACGACCCCATGCCGCCGTGGGACACGCCCGTGCGGGAGATGGTGGAGCACCGGTCCCGGTACGCGTCCGGGTGAACGGGCCCACGTGCGGGCGGACGCGGGGCGGACGGCATGGAGAACGGCCCCCGGCACCGCCGTGCCGAGAGCCGTGGAAAAGCGTGGCGGGCGGGCTCAGTCGCCGTAGCCGCCGTTGTCGCCGTCGCCGTTGCCACCGTCGTCGTGACCGCCGTGGTGGTGACCGCCGCCGTGGTGGCCGCCGCCGTGGTGCCCGTGGTCGTCCGGGCCGTTGTCGGCGCAGCTGTTGCCGAACGCCGGGTTCAGCAGGCCGATGACGTCCACGGTGTTGCCGCAGAGCTCGATCGGGACGTTGATCGGGACCTGGAGCAGGTTGCCCGAGAGCACGCCCGGCGAGTTGGCGGCGGCGCCCGCGGCGTCCGCGTCGGCCATGGCCAGACCGGCTCCGCCGAGCACCATGGCACCCGTGCCGACAGCGACAGCCGCGGCCTTCGCGATGCGAGACATCACGTTCTCCTTCTGCTTGGCAGGTGCGGCCACGTGGTCGCAGCCGTCACCTGTTCAACGGCGCGGCGCGGAGCCAGTAACGGTCCATACCGGGATACATCCTGAAAAGGAGACGAATGCGCACCCTGCGACGCGGGCGTGCCCGACGAGAGGAACCGTATGAAGGTGGTCTGCGTGGGCGGAGGACCCGCGTCCCTGTACCTGTCCATCCTCCTGAAGGCCCAGGACCCGGCCCGCGACATCAGCGTCCACGAGAAGAACCCGGCCGGCTCGACCTACGGCTGGGGCGTCACCTACTGGCCCGCCATGCTCGACACCCTCATGGCGCACGACGCACCGTCCGCCCGCGCCCTCGCCGAGCGCTCGGCGCGCTGGAGCGACGGCGTCGCGCACGTCCGCGACCTCGTCACCGTCCACCACGGCGACGAGGGCTTCGCCGTCGGCCGTCACGAACTGCTCCGCATCCTCGCCGAACGCGCCACCGACCTCGGCGTCTCCGTCCACTTCGGCCGCACGGTCACCCCCGGCGACCCGCTGCTCGACGCCGACCTCGTCGTCGCCGGGGACGGCGCCCGCAGCACCCTGCGCGAACAGCACGCCGACCACTTCGGCACGCGGATCACGGCGGGCCGCAACCGGTTCATCTGGCTCGGCACCACCAAGGTCTTCCGCTCCTTCACCTTCGCCTTCGTCGAGACCGAGCACGGCTGGCTGTGGTCCTACGGGTACGGCTTCGACGGCGAGCACAGCACCTGCATCGTCGAGTGCGCGCCCGCCACCTGGACCGGGCTCGGCCTCGACACCATGGAGCGCGAGGAGGCGCTGCGCCTGCTGGAGAAGCTCCTCGCCGCGCCGCTGGAAGGGCACCCGCTCATCGGCCGTACGGACGTCGAGGGCCCGGCGCAGTGGCAGACCTTTCCCACCGTCACCAACCGCGTCTGGTCCCGCGACAACCTCGTCCTCATCGGCGACGCCGCCCACACCACCCACTACTCCATCGGCGCGGGCACCACCCTGGCGATGCAGGACGCCATGTCGCTCGCGGCCGCCCTGCGAACCCCCGGCCCCCTCTCCCCGGCCCTGCGCGCCTACGAGCGCGAACGCAAGCGCGCGCTGCTGCCCCAGCAGAGCGCGGCACGCCACAGCGCCCACTGGTACGAGAACCTGCCGCGCTACGTCGGCCTGGAGCCGCACCAGATGTTCGCGCTGCTCGGCCAGCGCCACTCGCCGCTGCTCCCGTACGTGCCGCCGCAGTTGTACTACCGCGTCGACCGGGCGATCGAGCGGACACAGGCGCTGCGCTCGCTGAAGCGCTGGCTGGGACCGCGGCTCGCGCGCGTGCTGCAGAAGGACTGAGGACGGGGACGCCCAGGGCCATCTCGGAGACATGTCCACGGATGGACCAATTCGAGAGGCTAGGTACCCATATCCGGTGTGATAGTCGAGTCATCACCTTTTCCCCATCTCTCAGGGAGATTCGATGCGACTCCGCGTATTCGCCGCCGCCGCTGTCCTGGCCGGCACCACGGTTCTGGGCTCCGCCGCCATGGCCTCCGCGCACGCCGGCGACGGCGGCCCCGACGGCGCCACCGCCGTGGGCAACGCCCAGAACAGCCCGGGTGTCCTGTCCGGGAACAACATCCAGGTTCCCGTGAACATCCCGGTCGAGGTCTGCGGCAACACCATCGACGTGATCGGCCTGCTGAACCCGGCGTTCGGCAACGCGTGCGAGACCCAGACCGACTGAGTTCGGCTGACAGCGAGCACAAAAGCGCCCCCACCCGCGGCACTCGCCGCAGGTGGGGGCGCTTGTCACGCCGTAGACCCTGTGGGACTCGAACCCACAACCAATGGATTAAAAGTCCACTGCTCTGCCAATTGAGCTAAGGGTCCACACGTCGGCCGCGGCCGACGCACCCCTGAGCATAGCCGGACGGCGCCGCGACTCCGATCGGGTATCGCCAACACGGGGTGTCAGCACACCGGACCGGCCGCGCGGCGGTGGTCACCGCAGGAACCAGTGGCGGGCCGACACCCCCCACCACACCCCCGCGAACCCGAGCACGACGAGGACGGCGACCGGCGCGTAGTTGAAGGTCTCCCAGGTCACGGGCGAGACCTGGGGCAGCATGAAGAGCACGGTGATGATCCCGACCCAGACCACCGCGACCCCGCCCACCACACCGGACCAGCGGCCCAGGTGCCAGGGCCCGCGCTCGAAGGAACTCCCCTTGCGCAGCCGCAGCAGGGTCGGGACGGCGTAGGCGAGGTAGAGCCCGATCACGGCGATCGACGTCACCGCCGTGTACGCGGTCCGGTTGATCAGATACGGCAGCCCGAGCACCAGCGCGCCCCCGGCCGCCAGCCAGACCGCGGCCACCGGCGTCCGCGTACGGGGGCTGACCGTGCGCCAGAGCCGGGAGAACGGGAGCGCCCCGTCGCGCGAGAAGGCGTAGATCATGCGGCTGTTGGCGGTGACGGAGGCCATCCCGCAGAACAACTGGGCGCCGATCACGACCAGCAGGAGCAGCTTGCCCGCCGTCGCGCCGAGGGCGTCGAGCAGGATCTGCGCCGGGGGCGCGCCGGTCGCCGACTCGCGGGCGCCGTCGTAGGACTGGATGGCGAAGGTGAAGCCGAGCAGCAGCACGAACCCGGCGACCCACGACGTCCAGATGGACCGCACGATCCCCTTCGGTCCGGCCGTGGAGGCGTCGTGCGTCTCCTCGGTCATATGGGCGGAGGCGTCGTAGCCGGTGAAGGTGTACTGGGCCATGAGCAGCCCGATCAGCACGACGTACGCGCTGCTGCCCCACCCGGTGTTGTTGACGAACTCGCCGAAGACGAAGGAGGCGGACTGGTGCCGGTCGGGCACGAGGGCGAGAGCGGCGACGATCACCACGACCCCGCCCACGTGCCACCACACGCTGACACTGTTGAGGAAGGCGACGATGCGGACGCCGAAGGTGTTGAGGAGCCCGTGCAGGACCAGGATCGCCGCGAACAGCAGGATGGTCCGCCCGGGTGTCACCCCGAACCCGAACTGCAGGTTCAGATAGGCGCCGAGGAAGGACGCGGCGCCGAAGTCGATCCCCGCGGTGACGGCGACCTGCCCGAGCACGTTGAACCAGCCGGTGAACCAGGCCCAGGCGGCCGCGGAGCGCGCGGGGGCGAGCTTGCGCGCCCAGAAGTACAGCCCCGCCGACGTCGGATAGGCCGAGCAGATCTCGGCCATCGACAACCCCACGAAGAGGGTCATCAGCCCGACGGCGACCCAGCCCCACGTGATGAGGACCGGGCCGCCGGTGTCCATGCCGAACTGATACATCGTCAGGCAGCCGGACAGGACCGAGATGATCGTGAAGGAGACGGCGTAGTTGGAGAACGCCGACATGCGCCGGGCCAGCACCTGCGTGTACCCGAGCTGAGCGAGCCGCTCCTCGTCCGTCCCGGGCGCGCCGGGCCCGGCTCCCTGATCGGCGAGGCCATCCGCTTCTCTTGTCATGCCCCCAGCGATTCCCTCGCCGGGGGCGCGCCATGCGGCTAGAAGACGCCCTTGTAGACGTTCCATCCGGTGGCGATCTTCACCCGGGGGCCGAAGGAGCCGCCCGCGGCGCCGTCGTAGCGGTACAGGTTCCCGGAGGTGTCCCGGGCCACGAGGTCACTGCGACCGTCACCCGTGATGTCCCCGGCGCCCAGGATCGCGTTGTAGGAGTTGCCCCAGTTACGGAACAACGTGGTCCGCGCCTTCAACCGCCCGTTGCCCGCCCCGTCGTAGCGGTACAGCGTGCCGTCCGTGTGCCGGGCGACGACGTCCCCGGTCCCGTCGCCGTCCAGGTCGCCGGCCGCGATGATCCGGTACGGCGTCCATCCGCCCCCGATCCGCGTACGCGCGCCGAGCGTCCCGTTGCTCCGGCCCGGGTAGGCGAAGAGCTCACCGGTCGAGATCTTGCGGGCGAGGAGGTCGGGCAGTCCGTCGCCGTTCAGGTCGCCGGGAGAGACGAGGTTGTCGTAGGCGTTCCAGCCGGCACCGATCCGGGTGTACGGGGTGCTCGTCCTGAGCGCGCCACCCTCGGTGCGGTAGGAGCGCAGCTCGCCCGAGACGGTCCTGACCAGGGTCTCGTTCCTGCCGTTGCGGTTCGCGTCCCCGAACGGCACGGCGATCGTCCCCGTCGGCCAGCCGCTCGCCGAGGTCCTGCCGGAGAAGCCGCCCCTGCCCGTGCCGTGCTGGTAGGTGAAGGACCCGGAGGAGTTCATGGTGAGCAGGTCGCCGTGGCCGTCCTTGCCGACCATGTCGTGGGGGGCGGGGCGGGCGCCGGTGACCGTGACGGTGCCGGACTTGGTGACCGCGGCGCCCTGCCCGTTCGCGGGCTTCGCCGACAGGGTCCAGGTGTACTTGCCGTTGGAGACGTCGATACCCCCGTCCGTCCTCCCGTCCCACCGCACGACCACCCCGGCGCCGCCCTCGCCGCTGAGGGTCCGCACGGCGCGGCCCGCGGCGTTCTTCACCGTGAAGGTCCACGTGGCCGCGCGGTTGAGCTGCCAACTGCTGTACCAGCCGTGGTCCTCCTCACCGATGTCGAGGTGGTCCTTGTTCACGTTGGACTCGATCGCGGCCAGAGCTTGTGTCGGCACGCCGCTCGGCACGATGTGGACGGCATGGTCCGGACCGGCGTACGCGATACCCCCGCCGAACCGGTCCACCGACCAGGACAGTCGCCGCTGGTCGGCCGTGGTGCCGGCCGCCAGGTCGGCAACGGCGCGCGGCGCCAGGGCGGTGCCCGTGTGGAAGTCGGTGAGCAGCAGCTTCCCGGCGGTGCGGTCGTGCCGGACGAGGTACCCGTCGCCGAGCAGCGCGGGCCCCGAGTCCACGGTGATCTTCTTCTTCGCGGTGAGGTCGTACACGCCCGCGGCGCCCGAGGGCCCGCAGTTCCAGTACAGCCAGCGCCCCATCACCTGGAGTTCCTTGACCGTGCACGGCGCGCCCGTGGACACCGTCGTGACCGTTCTCCTCGTCTTCAGGTCGTACGAGGTGACGACGCCATTGCCGGAGCCGGGCGCCCACAGCCGGGTCCCCCACAAGGCGGCGGCCGTCCTGCTACGGGTGATCCGCTCGGTGTCGATCACGTAACGCGGCACCGCGTCGACGTACTGCTTGCCGGTGGAGGCGGCCTCATGGGCGTAGAAGCGGCCGCTGAGGTCCGTGAACCGGCCGCCCGTCACGCTGGGCTCGGTGCCGTGGTAGCTGTTCTCACTCAGCCATATCTGCGCCCTTTGGGCGCCGTTCTCCTGCATGCTGAAGTAGCCGACGCTTCCGTCGCCGGAGGCCCGCAGCGGGACGCAGCCACCGCCCGGGGCGTCGCACGGGACTCGCTCGGCGTGCTGGCCGTTCGCGAACGTCCCTGCGTAACCGCGCCAGGAAAGGGGGCCGACCGTGCCGTCCGCGAGGAGGGTGCGGTTGGTGACGTACTTTTCGCCGTTGGGCGCACGCTCAACGGTGCTGAGGTTCCCGCCCGCGACGTCCAGACCCCATGTGTCGCCCGTCGGCACGACAACCTCGGTGCCTTCCGAGGGTGCGGCGGTGGCGGTGACGGCCGGAGCGGCCGAGACGGCCCCCACCGCCATGAATGTGACCAGCGAAGCCGACAGCAGACGTGCGTGTCGGGCAGCCCGACGGGCCAAGGGTTCCTCCCCGGACAATGGAGGGTGTGGGGCCCCTCGGCAGAATGTGTATGCCCTATACACAGGGCGCCCAAAGGTTAGCAGCGCCTGAGCACGCGAGAGGCCCGGGAGACGCAATGCGTCTCCCGGGCCTCAACTCACCTACTGCGTTCAGCCGTTGCGCTTCCAGCGCGGCTTCTCGTCGCGGCGGCCGAAGGACGAGCCGGAGCCCGCGCCACGGTGGTCGTCGCGGCGGCCGTACGGGCGGTGGCCGGTCGCGGGGCGGTCGCCCTGGCGGTCGCGGTTGAACGGGCGGTCGCTGCCACGGTGGCCGCCGGACGGGCGGTCGTCGCGGCGGAAGCCGCCTCGGTCGTCACGGCGCTCGTTGTCGCGGCGGAAGCCGCCACGGTCGTTGTCGCGACGCTCGAAGCCACCCCGGGTGCCACGGTCGTCACGACGGTCGTTGTCGCGGCGGAAGCCGCCACGGTCGTTGTCGCGACGCTCGAAACCGCCCCGGGCGCCACGGTCGTCACGACGGTCGTTGTCCCGGCGGAAACCACCACGGTCGTCGCGGTTGAAGCCGCCGCCACGGTTGTCACGGTCGTCGCGGCGGAAGCCACCACGGTCGTTGTCACGGCGCTCGAAGCCACCCCGGGCGCCACGGTCGTCACGACGGTCGTTGTCCCGGCGGAAACCACCACGGTCGTTGTCACGGCGCTCGAAACCGCCACGGCCACCACGGTCGTCACGACGGTCGCGGCGCTCGTAGTTGCCCCGCTCGTCACGGCGCTGACGCGGCTGCTCGTACGAGGACGAGGGCTGCTGCGGGACCTCGGCGGCGGCCTCGGCGACCTGCGCGGCGGCGGCCTCAGCGGCGGCGGCGACGGCCGCGGCCACACCCTCCTCGTCCTCGCCGCGCTCACGGGCGGCGCGGGCGGTGAGGCGGTCGGCCTCCTCGCGCAGTTCGGCGGCGCGGCGGTTGGCCCGCTCCAGCTGCTTGGTGAGCTGGGTGACCTCACGCTCGGCCTGCTGCGCCGCGTTGCCCGCGGACTCGGCCTGGACCTCGGTCATGGACCGGGCGCCGGTGATCTCCGCGACCTCGGGGTCGAAGGCGGCGCCGCCCTGGATGATGTGGCGCGTGGCGTCGACGCCCGCGTCCTCCATCAGCCGGAAGATCTGGCGGCGCTGGTGCGGCAGGGAGAGCGAGACGACCGTGCCGGTGCGGCCGGCACGGGCGGTGCGGCCCGCGCGGTGCAGGTAGTCCTTGTGGTCGCCGGCCGGGTCCACGTTCAGGACGAGGTCGATGCCGTCGACGTGGATGCCACGGGCGGCGACGTCGGTGGCGACGAGCGCGTTGACGTAGCCGTCCTTGAAGTCGGCGAGGGTGCGGGTGCGCGCGCCCTGGGTCATGCCGCCGTGCAGCGCGTCGGCCTTCACGCCCGCCTCGCGCAGCTGCTCGGCGATGCGGTCGGCACCGAGCTGGGTGCGGACGAAGATGATCGTGCGGCCCTTGCGGGAGGCGATGGCCGCGGTGACCGGCGCCTTGTCCTTGGGCTTCACGATGAGGATGTGGTGGGACATCGTCGTGACGTTGCCCTGGGCGCTGTCGACCTCGTGGCTGACCGGGTCGTTCAGGTAGCGGGTGACGAGCGTCTTGATCTCGTTCTCCATGGTGGCGGAGAAGAGCATGCGCTGGCCGCCGGCCGGGACCTGGTCGAGGATCTCGGTGACCTCGGGCAGGAAGCCCAGGTCGGACATCTGGTCGGCCTCGTCGAGGACGGCGACCTCGATGCTGCCGAGGTCGCAGGCGCCGCGGTTGATGAGGTCACGCAGACGGCCCGGGGTGGCGACGAGGATGTCGACGCCGCGCTCCAGGGCGTAGATCTGGTTGCCCATCGACGTACCGCCGCAGACGACCTTCATCTTGAGGCCGACCTGGTCGCCGTAGGGCTGGAGGGCGTCCGCGACCTGCATGGCCAGCTCACGCGTCGGCGTGAGGATGACGGCGCGCGGCTTGTGCTTCTCGCTGCGGCCGCCGGCGAGGCGGGCCAGCGTCGGCAGGCCGAAGGAGAGCGTCTTGCCGGAGCCGGTGCGGCCACGGCCGAGGATGTCCTTGCCGGCCAGGGCGTCCGGGATGGTCGCGGCCTGGATCGGGAAGGGGGTGGTCACCCCGTTCTGCGCGAGCTTGCGGACGACCGGCTCGGGCAGGCCGAGGTCGGCGAAGGTGAGGGTGGGCTCGTCGTCCTCGACGGCGGTGTCGACGTCGTTCTCGACGGTCTCGACGGCCTCGACCGCCGTGTCGGCGGCCTCCACCAGCTCGTCGGTGTCGACGGTGGTGTTCTCGATGGTGTGTTCAGCAGAAATGGACATGCGAAATGCGAAACCTTCCGGAGTCTCGGCACGCGCCCGTCAACTCCGTGTACTTGCGGTTTCGCAAATCGACCGCCTCAATGCGGTCCAGCCACGGCAAGGGAGAGTACGCGCCACGCGGCGCTCCTGTGCGGCGCCGGGCAAATGGGATCAAACGATCTACCACCATACGCACCCCCCACCCCCGAAGGCAAACCACCCGCCTGAGACCCCGGTCACACCGGCCTCAGGCGTCACGCCTACGCCGGTGTCCCGGCCTGCGGCCGCGGCTCGCCCATGAGCTGCGGGGAGGCCCGCTGCTCGTGCGCGGACGAGGAGGGCTCCGCGGCCGTCGGGGACGGTGTGGGGGTCGGCGTCGGCGTTTCCTTGGTCGGTGTCGGAGTGGGCGTCGAGGGGGTGGCGCGCGGGGTGCTCGGCCGCGGCGACGGGGTGTGCGGGGCGGGCGGGGCCTGCTTCGGCGGGGCCTGGGCCCCGCCGTGCGTCGCGGAGGCGGTGGGCGACGCCTCCTTCGATGACGCGGGCGTGGTGGCGGCCCCCTTCGGGCGTACGGACCGCTCCCCGGACCGGGCGCCGGCCGGGCCGACCCCCTCGGTGACCATCGTGCCCCCGTCGGGCGCGGCGCCCTGCTGGTGGCGGCCCGCGGAGTGCGAGGGCGCGGGCGGCGGGTCGTCGTCGTGGTCGGCGACGCTCATACAGCCCGCGGCGGCGGCGACGGCCACCGTGGTCGCGGCCAGACGGCCGAGGCGAAGAGCGCAAAGCGGTACGGGCAGCCGGCTCACGGGCGAGCACCTCCGGACAGGTGACGGGGACACCCGTCCCAACTCCCGCGCGCCGCAAGAGGACACGCGCAGCCCCCGCACCGCACAAAGCCCGCACAAAGAACCGCCCCTGCCCCCTTCCGCGTACAGAACCCCCAACCACCCCGCGAGCCTCCCCCGAATGACGAGCCCCACCGGTACCGCCGTCTCCCCGAACCACGAGCCCCACCGGCACAACGGGATTCCCCCGGGGCGGCGAGCCCCACACGAACCGCGCGAGCCCCACCGGATCCGCGACGCCCACCCGAACCACGGCCCTCACCGGGAACCGTCGGCCTCGTCTGAACCGGAACGCCCGACTCGCACCGCTGGCCTCACCAGTACCGCGAGCTGCACCCGACACCGCGACGCCCCACCCGAACGACGGGCACCACCCCTACCGACGGAGTCACCCGTATCGAAGCCTCCCCCGAACCACGAGCCCCACCCGTACCGACGGAGTCACCCGTACCGATGGAGCCACCCGTCCCCACGGAGCAGCCCCCACCCTGCCGGAGTCACCCATACCCCAGCGCATGCAACCGCGCATCGTCGATCCCGAAGTGGTGGGCGATCTCGTGCACCACGGTGATCTCCGTCTCGGCGACGACGTCCTCCCGGGAGTCGCACATCCGTAGCGTCGGCCCCCGGTAGATCGTGATCCGGTCCGGCAGGACACCCGCGTACCACTCGCCGCGGTCGGTGAGCGGCGTCCCCTCGTAGAGCCCGAGCAGCTCGGGATCGTCGGACGGCGGTTCGTCCTCGACGAACACCGCGACGTTGTCCATGAGCCGCGTCAACTCGGGTGGGATCCGGTCGAGCGCCTCGGCCACCAGTTCCTCGAACTCCTCGCGCGTCATCTCCAGCACACGGCCATTGTCGGGCACGGCCCCGCATATCCACCCGTCCGCCGGGGCATGGGGAGGCAATGGCCCGACCGCCCGCTGTCGCCATACGCCGTGCCCTGCACCGGATCCGGGGCGCACGCACCGTTCCGTCGGCCGTCCTTCGCCGCCGCCACCCCCACCACTCCCACCGCCCCCGTCACCCCAGAGCCGTGACCTTGTCGGTGGAGCACGCGCCGCACCCGTTCCTGCGGGCCCTCGGCCTGATCGCGGTCGTCCTGCTCGGCGCCTGGCTGGGCCTGCTGGTCGTCGGCAGCGTCCGTACGCCCGTCGGCCCGATGGACACCCGGATGACGCTGCGCCCGTCCCTGTCCGGCGGTACGAAGATCAACGTGTCCCCGCTGGGCGCGCTCGAACTGCGCTCGCACACGGCCCCGATCCGCCTCGACGTGGACGTGGACCGCCTGGACCCGGTCCGCTCCCGCGCCCTCGTCGACCACCCCGAGCGGATCTCCGGGCTCCAGGACGAGGTGGCCCGCGACGTCGAGCACGGCACCCTCGACCTGGCCGTCCGCTCCTGCGTGGCGGTCGTCTCCGGGGCGACCGCCCTCGGCCTCGCCGTCTACCGCCGCCCGCGCCGCGCCCTGGCCGCCGGCGGTCTCGCGCTCACGCTGCTCGCGGCGTCGGGCGGGACGGCGTACGCGACCTGGAACCCGAACTCGGTCCTCGAGCCCCGCTTCTCCGGGCTGCTCTCCTCGGCGCCCTCGGTGGTCGGCAACGCGCGCTCGATCGTCACCGAGTTCGACGTCTATCAGCGGGAGTTGGCCCGCCTGGTCACCAACGTCACCAAGCTCTACGACGTGACGTCGACCCTGCCCACGTACCGTCCGGACCCGTCGACGATCCGCGTCCTGCACGTCTCCGACATCCACCTGAACCCGGCCTCGTGGAAGATCATCGGCTCGCTGGTCGAGCAGTACAAGATCTCCGTGATCATCGACACCGGCGACACCATGGACCACGGCTCCGCCGCCGAGAACGCCTTCCTCGACCCGATCAGGGACCTGGGCGCGCCCTACGTGTGGGTCCGCGGCAACCACGACTCCAGGACGACACAGAACTACCTGTCGTCCCGCAAGCGGTTCCCGAACGTGCGCGTGCTCGACGACGGCAGGGCCGTCACGGTCGCGGGCCTGCGGATCGCGGGCACCGGCGACCCGCAGTACACCCCGGACCGCTCCACCGCCGCCCTCGGCGACCCGGCGGAGCGTCTGGCGGGCATCCGGCTCGCGTCGGCGATCCGGGATCAGCGGACCGCGGGCACCCCAGTCGACATCGCCCTGGCGCACGAACCGGTGGCGGCGCGCGAGACGGACGGCACCGTGCCGCTGGTCCTCGCCGGGCACATCCACCGCCAGAAGATGGAGGTGCTCCCGCTCGGCACCCGGATGCGGACGGAGGGCTCGACCGGCGGCAGCGGCCTGCGCGCGGTCGAGGGCGAGCACCCCGACCCGGTCGAGGCGTCCGTGCTCTACCTGGACAGCGCGACCAAGCGCCTCCAGGCCTGGGACGAGATCAGGCTGGGCGGTCTGGGACTGACGACCGCCGAGGTCAGCCGCCATCTGCCGAAGGAGAACCAGCCCGGCGCGACCCCGTCGCCGGAGGCGTCGCCGAGCCGGTCGTAAACCGTTTTGGCGATAGCTCCCCGCATCCCATATGCTTCTCACGTCCCCGACGCGCTGCGAAGCGCCCAGGCGGGCCGATAGCCCTCATCGTCTAGCGGCCTAGGACGCCGCCCTTTCAAGGCGGTAGCACGGGTTCGAATCCCGTTGGGGGCACGCAAGTCCGTGTGCGACACTGTTGCACGCAAAGCTTGGTCCTGTGGAGCAGTTTGGAGTGCTCGCCACCCTGTCAAGGTGGAGGCCGCGGGTTCAAATCCCGTCAGGACCGCTGAAGTTCCTCGTGGACTTCGTGGCTGGGTAGCTCAGTTGGTACGAGCGATCGCCTGAAAAGCGATAGGTCGCCGGTTCGATCCCGGCCCCAGCCACAGGAAATGGGCCCCGTCTTCGGACGGGGCCCATTGCGTTGCCCGAAACCGACTGCCTTGCCGAGCGCCTCACACGGCCGCCGCGTGCAGCGGCTGCGTCCCGCGTCCGCCCGGATGCTTGTGGCGCCAGAACCAGAACAGGCCGCTCGACACCACCGCCCACCCGGCGAGCACCAGGAACGGGAAGGCGTGCTGGTGGCCCTGGAAGTAGACCGCCGTGTGCTGCGCGTTCACCGACGCCCCCGGCGGCAGCCACTGGCCCAGACGGCCGATGACCGTCGGCAGCAGCGGGGGCGCCACCGCGCCGCCCGACGCCGGGTTGCCCACCAGGACGAGCAGGCCCCAGGTCGGGATCATCGCCCAGCGGTGGAAGAACGTGTTGAACATCGTGAAGACCATCCCGCAGCTGAACATGGTCAGCGCGAGGATCAGCCAGGACTCGACGAACGGCAGGTCGAGGGCGCCGAGCCCCCAGTCCACGACCGCCGCCACGGCGAAGCCGCCGAACAGCGCGTAGACGACCGTGAAGGCGATCCGCTCGGCCGGGTTGAGCCCGCGCGCGTGGACGCTGAGCTGGATCGCCCCGACGAAGCCGATGATCACGGCCGCGAGCGAGATGTAGAAGATCGCCAGCCCGCGCGGATCGCCCTTCTGCAGCGGGTTCAGGTCCCGCACGGTCACCGGGACACCGGTCTTCTGGCTGACCACGGGCCCCGCCTGCTGAAACACCTGGGCGACCGAGACCCCGGACGCGCTGGAGACGTCGAGGTCGACGCGGCCTCCCTTGTCGCGCACGTCGAGGATCGCGAAGACCTTCTGCTCCTCGATCGCCCGGAGGGCCTGCGCCCGGGTGGCGTAGTGCTTCAGGTCGAGCTGCGCGTCGAGCGCCTTCTCCATCGCGCCGACGAAGGTCTTGCCGCGCGCGTCCGGCTCCCCGGTCACCGCCGTCGGGATGTCGTGCGGCGTCGGATTGGCCATGGAGTACGTGTACGAGGCCGCGAACAGCGCCGCCGCCGCGGCCAGGATCAGCACGAGCACGCACGCCGGCAGGAACGGGGACTTCTTGTACGAGGCCCAGCGCTCGGCCCCCGTCGGCGGCCGCCCGTGCTCGCCGTGGGGCGGATGGGGCCGTGGCGGTGGTGGTTCGGACAGGGAGGACATACCGAAGACGCTAAGCCAGACATAGGGGACGTACACCCTGAAAGTAGCGGGCAGCGGTACGTCGTGAAGGGGCCCCAGCAAAACCGTTCGCCACGAATTTCTCCGAGGTGAGATCCTGGAGGACGTATGTCTACGCAGCCTGCCCCCGCCGCCGCCGACCGGATCGCCGCCGTAGCGCGGCGCCTGTCCGAGCTGTCCCTCCGTGACGCGCACCGCCTGGGCCGCAGGCTCGAAGGGGCGCGCAAGATCCGCAAGCCCGAGGCGCGCGCCGCCGTGATCGCCGAGATCGACGCCGAGGCGGAGAAGGCCGGGGTCCGTACGGCCGTCCGGCGCGAGCGCCGTGCCGCGCTCGACGTCACGTACCCCGAGCAGCTCCCCGTCAGCCAGAAGAAGGACGAGATCGCCGACGCGATACGCGACCACCAGGTCGTGATCGTCGCGGGCGAGACCGGCTCCGGCAAGACGACGCAGATCCCGAAGATCTGTCTCGACCTCGGCCGCGGCGTGCGCGGCATGATCGGGCACACCCAGCCCCGGCGGATCGCGGCCCGTACGGTCGCCGAGCGCGTCGCCGACGAGCTGCGCACACCGCTGGGCGAGGCCGTCGGCTGGAAGGTCCGCTTCACCGACCAGGTGGACCAGGACGCCACCTTCGTCAAGCTGATGACGGACGGCATCCTGCTGGCGGAGATCCAGACCGACCGCGAGCTGCGCGCCTACGACACGATCATCATCGACGAGGCCCACGAGCGGTCCCTCAACATCGACTTCCTGCTCGGCTACCTGGCCCAGCTGCTGCCGAAGCGCCCGGACCTCAAGGTCGTCATCACCTCGGCGACGATCGACCCGGAGCGGTTCGCGCGGCACTTCGGGGACGCGCCGATCGTCGAGGTCAGCGGGCGTACGTACCCGGTGGAGGTGCGGTACAGGCCGCTTCTGGAGGAGGACTCCGAGGACGCCGACCGCGACCAGATCACCGCGATCACGGACGCCGTCGAGGAGCTCCAGCGCGAGGGCGACGGCGACATCCTCGTCTTCCTCTCCGGCGAGCGCGAGATCCGCGACACGGCGGACGCCCTGGAGAAGAAGAAGTACCGTTTCACCGAAGTGCTGCCGCTGTACGCGCGGCTCTCCCACGCCGAGCAGCACCGCGTCTTCCAGCAGCACACCGGCAGACGCATCGTGCTCGCGACGAACGTGGCCGAGACGTCCCTGACCGTCCCGGGCATCAAGTACGTCATCGACCCGGGCACGGCCCGCATCTCGCGCTACAGCCACCGTACGAAGGTGCAGCGCCTGCCCATCGAGCCGATCAGCCAGGCCAGCGCCAACCAGCGCAAGGGCCGCTGCGGCCGTACCTCCGACGGCATCTGCATCCGGCTGTACTCCGAGGACGACTTCCTGTCGCGCCCCGAGTTCACGGACGCCGAGATCCTGCGCACCAACCTCGCCTCGGTCATCCTCCAGATGACGGCGGCAGGCCTCGGCGACATCGAGAAGTTCCCCTTCATCGACCCGCCGGACCACCGCAACATCCGCGACGGCGTCCAGCTCCTCCAGGAACTCGGCGCGCTGAACCCGGCCGAGAAAGACACCCGCAAGCGCCTCACGCAGCAGGGCCGCAAGCTCGCCCAGCTCCCCGTCGACCCCCGCCTGGCCCGCATGGTCCTGGAGGCCGACAAGAACGGGTGCGTGCGCGAGGTCATGGTGATCGCCGCCGCCCTCTCCATCCAGGACCCGCGCGAGCGCCCCGCCGACAAGCAGCAGCAGGCGGACCAGAGCCACGCCCGCTTCAAGGACGAGACCAGCGACTTCCTGGCCTTCCTGAACCTGTGGCGGTATGTGCGGGAGCAGCAGAAGGAGCTGGGTTCCTCCGCGTTCCGCCGCATGTGCAAGCGCGAGTACCTGAACTTCCTGCGCATCCGCGAGTGGCAGGACATCTACACGCAGCTGCGCACGGTCGCCAAGCAGATGGGCATCCACCTCAACGAGGAGGACGCGCCCGCCGACTCCGTCCACATCTCGCTCCTGTCCGGCCTGCTCTCCCACATCGGGATGAAGGACGTGAAGGAGACGAAGGAGTCCGTCCAGAAGGACCCCAAGCAGCGCGAGCGGGGCGGCGGGCGCAACGAGTACATCGGCGCCCGCAACGCCAAGTTCGCGATCTTCCCCGGCTCGGCCCTCTTCAAGAAGCCGCCGCGGTTCGTGATGTCGGCGGAGCTGGTGGAGACCTCGCGGCTCTGGGCGCGGGTCAACGCCAGGATCGAGCCCGAGTGGGTCGAACCGCTCGCCGAGCATCTCCTGAAGCGCACGTACAGCGAGCCGCACTGGGAGAAGGACCAGGCGGCCGTGATGGCGTACGAGAAGGTGACGCTGTACGGCGTCCCGCTCGTCGCCCAGCGCAAGGTGAAGTACGGCCGGATCGACCCCGAGGTCTCCCGCGAGCTGTTCATCCGTAACGCGCTGGTGGAGGGCGACTGGCGCACGCACCACAAGTTCTTCGCCGCGAACCGGGCGCTGCTCACCGAGGTCGAGGAGCTGGAGCACCGGGCGCGCCGCCGCGACATCGTGGTGGACGACGACACGCTCTACGACTTCTACGACCAGCGGGTGCCCGCGGACGTCGTCTCCGGCGCGCACTTCGACTCCTGGTGGAAGAAGAAGCAGCGCGAGGAGCCGGAGCTGCTCGACTTCGAGCGGTCCATGCTGATCCGCGAGTCCGCGGAGGCCGTCACCAAGGACGACTACCCGGACGTCTGGCGCCAGCGGAACCTGAAGTTCCGGGTGACGTACCAGTTCGAGCCGGGCGCGGACGCGGACGGTGTGACCGTCCACATCCCGCTCCAGGTCCTCAACCAGGTCACGGACGAGGGCTTCGACTGGCAGATCCCGGGGCTGCGCGAGGACGTCGTGGTCGAGCTGATCCGCTCGCTGCCGAAGCCGATCCGGCGCAACTACGTGCCCGCGCCGAACTACGCGAAGGCGTTCCTGGAGCGGGCGGTGCCGTTGCAGGAGCCGCTGCCGGTGACGCTGGCGCGCGAGTTGCAGCGGATGGTCGGCGTCCCCGTCTCGGCCGACGACTTCGACTTCGGCCGCGTACCGGACCACCTCAAGATCACGTTCCGGATCGTCGACGAGCGGCGCCGCAAGCTCGCCGAGGACAAGGACCTGGAGGCGCTCAAGCTGAAGCTGCGGCCGAAGGCGCGCCAGGCCATCTCCAAGGCCGCCGCGGCGACGGCCGAGCGTTCGGGCGGCGAGTCCGTCGAGCGCACGGGCCTGACCGACTGGACGATCGGCACGCTGTCCCGGGTCTTCGAGACGCGGCGGGCAGGGCAGCCGGTGAAGGCGTACCCCGCCCTGGTGGACGACGGCGACACCGTCTCCGTACGCCTCTTCGACACCGAGGCCGAGCAGGCGCAGGCCATGTGGAAGGGCACGCGGCGGCTCATCCTGCGCAACATCCCGGTCAACCCCGGCAAGTTCGCCTCGGACAAGCTGACCAACGCCCAGAAGCTCGCCCTGTCGGCCAACCCGCACGGCTCCGTGCAGGCCCTCTTCGACGACTGCGCGATGGCGGCGGCGGACAAGCTGATCGCGGACTTCGGCGGCCCGGCCTGGGACGAGGAGTCGTACCGCAAGCTCTACGACAAGGTGCGCGCGGAGATCGTCGACACGACCGTGCGGACGGTCGGGCAGGTCCAGCAGGTCCTCGCCGCCTGGCAGGCGTGCGAGCGGCGCCTGAAGGCCACGACGAGCCCGACCCTGCTGCCCAACCGGCAGGACGTCCGGACGCAGTTGACGGCGCTCGTGCACCCGGGCTTCGTGACGGACACCGGCCTGCGCCGGCTGCCCGACCTGATGCGCTACCTCGTCGCGGCCGACCGGCGGCTCCAGCAGATGCCGACCAACGTCCAACGGGACACCACCCGCATGGAGAAGGTCCACGAGATGCAGGACGAGTACGCCTGGCTGCTCGAACAGATGCCGCAGGGGCGGCCCGTGCCGCAAGAGGTCCTGGACATCCGCTGGATGATCGAGGAGCTGCGGGTCAGCTACTTCGCGCACGCGCTCGGCACGGCGTACCCCGTCTCGGACAAGCGGATCGTGAAGGCGATCGACGCCGCGGCGCCGTGACCGGCCGGGCACGCGGAGTGAGTTCGACCTGCGGGCCTGCACTGCTGTAGAGTCCTGCTCGCAGCGCAACGCGGTAACAGCGCAGCGGAGCAAGGTCCTGTGGAGCAGTTTGGAGTGCTCGCCACCCTGTCAAGGTGGAGGCCGCGGGTTCAAATCCCGTCAGGACCGCAGTGAGCGAGAGGCCCGCACCGGAAGGTGCGGGCCTCTTCTCGTGCGCCCCGGTTCTTGACTCCGGCACAGGCCGTCGGTACCCCGGAGGGGAGAGACGCGTCCGGCGAGGCGGGAGGCGGACCCGATGGCGGCACCCGTACAACGTCACGAAGTCAGGGCGCTGCTGCGCGCCCACCTCTCCGCCGCCTCCGGCCGCCCCCATCTGACCCGGCACTGCCCGATCTGCCACCGGCTGCTCCGTCTCGCCCTGGAGCCCGCCACGGAGGCCCAGGAGGGGCCCGGGAGCGCCTGCGAGGAGGGTGGGGACGAAAGTCCCCGGAAGCGGTGACCAAAGCCGCCGCACGCGCCCCTCAGGACGTGGCACTCTGAGGGCAGGCCCCCTCTAGCGCACAGGCGCCACCAGCAACAAGCTCCCCGGGGTGTGACGGGTGTCACCGAACTAGTTTTGGAAACACCGTTGCTTACACCCTTCCTACAACCGCTCAATTTAATATGTGCAATTGCACTGCCCTCACAGCTGTCGGTCGGATACCCGCCAGAGACCGATCAAGCCCCCACAAGGGCACGCACAGATCACCGCCGCCGGACGCCGGCCGCCCCCGCGCGCGCACAAAAAAGATCGCGCTGGACCCGGCGGAGTCCAGCGCGATCGACGACGCACCCGTGATGCAGTTGAGATGACGCTTCGGTGGGCATGGGAACTGTTGGGGCAGAACCCGCGTCGTGTGGAGCTAAGGGTGGGCGCGGTACGGGTTGGGGGGCCCGAAACGCCCGGTCATGCTGCGTTCTGCGGTGCCTCAGGCCTCGCTGCGCTGCTGCGGAATACCCGCCAGCAGGGCGCGGACCTCGGCCTCGCGGTAACGGCGGTGCCCGCCGAGCGTGCGGATCGACGTGAGCTTGCCAGCCTTGGCCCAGCGCGTGACCGTCTTCGGGTCCACGCGGAACATCGTGGCGACCTCGGCGGGGGTCAGCAGCGGCTCGGCATCAGGGGTGCGAGCGGTCATGAGCGGCCTCCTCGGGAGAACCGAACCTTCTCGGTTCTTTCCTTTAAATTCTGCACCTTGACCCGCGTTGCCCGAAATGGCGGACACGGGTCGAGTCGGTTATAGGACGAACGGCTTGTCCTCGGCACTACAACTACACCATCCGTCCAGCCTCGTCGGCCAAACCGATGGAATTGCCCTCCCAGGTGTTCATCAGCGACGGAAGCCGATGGACCATGCCATAGCGGACAGTCACGCCACAGTGACGATCAGTCACAGAGCGATCAGGAGTCGTCAGACCCCCCAGCGACAGTGCAATGCTGAGTAATCCGTCCATTGCTGCCTATGGATGGACATAGATGGACGGATGGAGCCCGGCCCGGGCTCCTTGTCCTATTTTGGCACGAGGAGGGGCGATGGGCGCAAGGGTGAAGTTAGTGCAGTCCGTCACGCTTGAGTCAAACGCCCGGATCAGGACGTAGGTCCCGAAGGGCCCCGCGCGGTCCGTCAGTTGACGCGGTGTCCGGTCCCTCAGTTGGCCTGGCGCCGGTCCCGCACCGCACGCCACCGCTCCACGAGCCGGGCGTACGCCTCGCTCGCACCGTCCGCGTCCCCGCGTCGGAGTGCTTCGATTCCCTCGGCGACATCGGCGGCCGAGTGATCCTCGTCGAGGAGGTCCGGAGGGAGAACGTACACAAGTCCGCCGTAGTCGAGTTCGACGTACGAACGCGGGTGGAACTCCTCCAGCCAGCGCCCCACGTCCACCAGGCCGTCGATCAGCGGCCCCTCGTCCACCGCGTCCCGCAGCGCCCTCAGGCCCCGCGCGACCCGGCGCCGCGCCTGCACCATGGGGGTGCGGTAGCGCAGCGCGGGCCCGTCCTCCCCGGCCGCGTCGGGCTTCGCCTCGTACACGCGCTCCTCGTCGGAGAAGAGCACGAACCAGTTGATCGGCACCTGCCAGGTCTCCGTGCGGATCCACGGCCGGGCGTCCGGATTGCGCTCCAGCCAGCGCTCGTAGTCACCGGTCGCCTGGCGGCGCACCACCGGCGGAAGCACCGCGTCCAGGACCGGCGCCGGCCACTGGCCCGGCAGCTCCTCCAGCGCCTGCCAACTGCGCAGCCGCGTGCGCCACGGACACACGCACAGCACGCCCTCGACCTCAAGGACGAACGCGTCGTCGCTCTCGTGCACCGGCACCGGCACCGGCGGCGTGGGCAGCAAGTCGGCCAGGGAGCGCCGGAGTTCGTCCTGAAAGGAAGGGTGGTGCTCGCGCTTCGCGTACCGCTCCCAGTGGTCCCGCTCGGGCTGCGGGAACGCCGCGAGCGGCTCGTACACACGCAGGTACGCCGCATACGGAACGGTCACCGACGACACCTCGGGCACGACTGCTCCCTCCCCCGCCCATCGGTTGGAAAACACTGCAAATCGTCCCACGACGGGCTCCCGCGGGACGCGGCGGGATTCGACCGTACTTGCGCCGCCCCCGGACGCGAGAGAGTGATCCTCGGCACTGCGCCCGTGGCGGGCCCCCGCACGTTCTAATCTCTTGCCCACGAACGGTGGAAGCCCGCCACCCGCACGGGATTCCGCCCAACCGCCGCTATGTACTTGGGAGTCACCACCGTGACCGATGTGACCGGCGACCCTGTCACCACCTCCGGCACCACCACCGCCCCGGACGTCCTGCACACCCTCTTCCACTCGGACCAGGGCGGACACGAACAGGTCGTGCTCTGCCAGGACCGCGCCAGCGGCCTCAAGGCCGTCATCGCCCTGCACGACACCGCCCTCGGCCCGGCGCTCGGCGGCACCCGCTTCTACCCGTACGCCACCGAGGCCGAGGCCGTCGCCGACGCGCTGAACCTGGCCCGCGGCATGTCGTACAAGAACGCCATGGCGGGGCTCGACCACGGCGGCGGCAAGGCCGTCATCATCGGCGACCCGTCCGTGATCAAGAGCGAGGCGCTGCTGCTCGCCTACGGCCGCTTCGTCGCCTCGCTCGGCGGGCGCTACGTGACGGCGTGCGACGTCGGCACCTACGTGGCCGACATGGACGTGGTCGCGCGCGAGTGCCGCTGGACCACCGGACGCTCCCCGGAGAACGGCGGCGCGGGCGACTCCTCCGTGCTCACCGCCTTCGGCGTCTTCCAGGGCATGCGCGCCAGCGCCCAGCACCTGTGGGGCGACCCGACGCTGCGCGGCCGCAAGGTCGGTGTCGCGGGCGTCGGCAAGGTCGGGTACCACCTGGTCGGGCACCTGCTCGCGGACGGCGCCGAGGTCGTGGTCACGGACGTGCGCGCGGAGTCGGTGCGGCGCATCACCGAGCAGTACCCCTCGGTCTCGGTCGTCGCGGACACGGACGCCCTGATCCGCGTGGAGGGGCTCGACATCTACGCGCCCTGCGCGCTCGGCGGCGCCCTGAACGACGAGACGGTGCCGGCGCTCACCGCGAAGGTGGTGTGCGGCGCGGCCAACAACCAGCTCGCGCACCCGGGCGTCGAGAAGGACCTCGCCGACCGCGGGATCCTCTACGCCCCGGACTATGTGGTGAACGCGGGCGGTGTCATCCAGGTCGCCGACGAGCTGCACGGCTTCGACTTCGACCGGTGCAAGGCGAAGGCGGCGAAGATCTTCGACACCACTCTTTCCATCTTCGCTCGCGCAAAGTCGGACGGCATTCCGCCGGCCGCGGCGGCCGACCGGATCGCCGAGCAGCGGATGGCGGAGGCGCGCGCGTCGCGCTGATCGCGGCGCGGACATGACCAGAGTCACGCTCTTCGGCGGGTCGCGGGTCCAGAAGAGGTTAAAATCGCACCTGACCAGCGAGGACAGGGCTCCTTGCTGGTCCTGCGCACAGGCGCGTCCTGCGGGCGACGTACCGTATGGGCGTGGGCTCAGGTACCGTGGAAGCCCTACGGACCGGTCTCCTCACGGGGAGCCCGTTCTAGATCATGAACGCGTGTCAAGACTCTGGGGCCGTCGAGCCCCGTATCCGAGGGGGTCGAGCCATGGGGCGCGGCCGGGCAAAGGCCAAGCAGACGAAGGTCGCCCGCCAGCTGAAGTACAGCAGCGGCGGGACTGACCTGTCGCGTCTGGCCAATGAGCTGGGCGCATCGACGTCGAACCCAGTCTCGAATCAGCCGCCGAACGGCGAGCGGTTCGAGGACGACGACGAGGAAGACGACCCGTACGCCCGCTATGCGGATCTGTACAACGAGGGCGAGGACGAGGACTCCGACGAGTCCGGTCCGTCGTCTCAGCGCCGCGGCGCTTGACCTCGTGACCGATGCCAGCACGTAACTGATCTCAGAAGACCGATTTCTGCTTACTGCTGCACTTTCACCCGGTCCGGAGTGGACACCACGCCGGACCGGGTTTTGTGCTGTCCGGGTTCCGCGCTGCCCCGGGCGCGGTGCGGTCCGCCGCCGTGCGACGGCGGACCCGCCTCCCGCCTCTACTTGGCGTAGTCACCCGTCAGCTCGGCGCCCGTCGTGTGCGCGCCGCGGCCGATGATCTCGCCGGCCACCCAGGACTCCACGCCCCGGTCCGCGAGCGTGGTGAGCGCGATGTCGACCGACTCCTGCGGCACGATCGCCATCATGCCGACGCCCATGTTCAGCGTCTTCTCCAGCTCCAGGCGCTCCACCCGGCCGACCTTGCCGACGAGGTCGAAGATCGCGCCAGGCGCCCACGTGGAGCGGTCCACGGTGGCGTGCAGGCCGTCCGGGATCACCCGGGCGAGGTTGGCCGCGAGACCGCCGCCGGTGATGTGGCTGAAGGCGTGGACCTCGGTGGTGCTGGTGAGGGAGAGGCAGTCGAGGGAGTAGATCTTCGTCGGCTCGAGCAGCTCCTCGCCGAGTGTCCGGCCGAGCTCGTCGACCTGCTGCTCCAGCGCCATCCCGGCGCGCTCCAGGAGGACGTGGCGGACCAGCGAGTACCCGTTCGAGTGAAGCCCGGACGCCGCCATGGCGATGACCGCGTCCCCCTCGCGAATGCGATCGGGGCCGAGCAGGTTCTCGTACTCCACGACGCCCGTGCCGGCGCCCGCGACGTCGAAGTCGTCCGGGCCGAGGAGGCCGGGGTGCTCCGCCGTCTCGCCGCCGACCAGGGCGCAGCCCGCGAGGACGCAGCCCTCGGCGATGCCCTTCACGATGGCCGCGACCCGCTCGGGGTGGACCTTGCCGACGCAGATGTAGTCGGTCATGAACAGCGGCTCGGCGCCGCACACCACGATGTCGTCCATGACCATCGCGACGAGGTCGTGCCCGATCGTGTCGTACACGCCCAGACGGCGGGCGATGTCGACCTTCGTGCCGACGCCGTCCGTGGCGGAGGCCAGGAGCGGACGCTCGTACTTCTTCAGGGCGGAGGCGTCGAAGAGGCCGGCGAAGCCGCCGAGGCCGCCGAGGACCTCGGGGCGCCGCGTCTTCTTCACCCACTCCTTCATCAGTTCGACGGCGCGGTCGCCCGCCTCGATGTCCACGCCCGCGGAGGCGTAGCTGGCACCGGAAGACTCAGAAGACATGGGTGTGAGAGCTTTCGTGTCGAGGCGGTCGAGCTGTCGAGGCGGTCGAGCCGTCGCCCCGGCGACCCGCCGGCTGTGGGGTCACAGAGGACGGGGCGGACGGGGACGACCGGACTGGCGTGCTGTTCGAGGCTGCGGGAGCGGGACGGGACGGGCTGCCTACGGGCGACGGATCGCGTCGTTCGCCGCCGTGGCCGCCGGGCCCGCCGCCAGCTCCGTCTCCAGGAGCTGCTTGCCGAGCAGCTCGGGGTCGGGCAGGTCCATCGGGTACTCGCCGTCGAAGCAGGCGCGGCACAGGTTCGGCTTGGCGATGGTGGTCGCCTCGATCATGCCGTCGATGGAGATGTACGAGAGGGAGTCGGCGCCCAGCGAGGTGCCGATCTCCTGGACCGACATGCCGTTGGCGATCAGCTCGGCGCGGGTCGCGAAGTCGATGCCGAAGAAGCACGGCCACTTCACGGGCGGGGACGAGATCCGGATGTGGACCTCGGCCGCGCCCGCCTCGCGGAGCATGCGGACCAGGGCGCGCTGCGTGTTGCCGCGGACGATCGAGTCGTCGACGACCACGAGCCGCTTGCCCTTGATCACTTCCTTGAGGGGATTCAGCTTCAGCCGGATGCCGAGCTGGCGGATCGTCTGGCTGGGCTGGATGAAGGTGCGGCCCACATAGGCGTTCTTCACCAGACCCGCGCCGAACGGGATCCCGCTGGCCTCGGCGTAGCCGATCGCGGCCGGCGTGCCGGACTCCGGCGTCGCTATGACGAGGTCGGCCTCGACCGGGGCCTCGGCGGCGAGGCGGCGGCCCATCTCCACACGGGAGAGGTACACGTTCCGCCCGGCGATGTCGGTGTCGGGACGGGCAAGATAGACGTACTCGAAGACACAGCCCTTGGGCTTTGCTTCGGCGAAGCGGGACGTTCGCAGGCCGTTCTCGTCGATCGCCACGAACTCGCCCGGCTCGATCTCGCGGACGAACGAGGCGCCGCAGATGTCGAGCGCGGCGGACTCCGAGGCGACGACCCAGCCGCGCTCCAGGCGGCCGAGGACCAGCGGACGGATGCCCTGCGGGTCGCGGGCCGCGTACAGGGTGTTCTCGTTCATGAAGACGAGCGAGAACGCGCCCTGGACCTGGGGCAGCACCTTGGGCGCCGCCTCCTCTATGGTCAGCGGCTTGCCGTCCTCGTCGACCTGCCCCGCGAGGAGCGCCGTGACGAGATCGGTGTCGTTGGTGGCGGCGAGCTGCGTCGCCCGCCCGTTCTCCTTCGGCAGGTCGGCGACCATCTCGGCGAGCTGCGCCGTGTTGACCAGGTTGCCGTTGTGGCCGAGCGCGATCGAACCGTGCGCGGTGGCCCGGAACGTCGGCTGGGCGTTCTCCCACACGGAGGCCCCGGTGGTCGAGTAGCGGGCGTGACCGACCGCGATATGACCCTGCAGGGAGCCGAGAGAGGTTTCGTCGAAGACCTGGGAGACAAGCCCCATGTCCTTGAAGACGAGGATCTGGGAGCCGTTGCTGACCGCGATTCCCGCGGATTCCTGGCCCCGATGCTGGAGGGCGTAGAGCCCGAAGTACGTGAGCTTTGCGACCTCTTCGCCCGGAGCCCAGACACCGAAGACGCCACAAGCGTCCTGGGGGCCTTTCTCGCCGGGGAGCAGATCGTGATTGAGTCGACCGTCACCACGTGGCACGCCTTCGAGTGTAGGCGAGATCGACCACTGGTCCGAATTGGGGATAGGTGGTTCCTACGTCCTGGAGGGGTTCGCGGCCTTGGTGGAACCCACTGGACGCGCGTAGCGCAAGGTGGGCCTGAGGGCCGTTCGGGCCTGCGATTCCGGGGCTTCTGCCGTGTTCACCGGGGTGAATGACAGGTCGGTGGGGGCGCGGCGAGCGCCGTGCGCCCGATGTTACGGGACGCACTCCGGGCGTCCGTACTGCGGACCCACCGTTGACAGGTGTACGTCACGCTCGGCATGGTCCTGGATCATGCAGCCCCTCCTCAGTGACCGCACGGTCACCCTCGTGGAGCGCCGACACGTCGACCTCGTCCGTGTCGCCAGCGCGATCTGTCGCCGCTGCGTCTGAGTTCTTTCGCCTGATCCGGCACGGTTCCGCTCCTTTGCGCCGGAGGAGCGTGGCCTTCTTCTCCCCTTCCTCCCTTTCCTCCCTCTTTCTCTGTTCTTCTCTTCTCTCTCCTCCGGAGTTCCTTCATGCCTTCGCATGCCTCGAAGCTGTCCCGGCGCGCCTTCGGCGGGGTGGTCGGCGCCTCGGCGACCGTCGCCGCGCTGGGCACGACACCCGCTTCCGCCACCGTCGCGGAACGCCCGTTCCGCGCCGCCCCCGGCCGGTCCGCCAAGCGGCCCAACATCCTGTTCATCCTCGGCGACGACCTGGGCTGGGCCGACCTCTCGTCGTACGGCGCCCCGCACATCAAGACCCCGAACCTGGACAGGCTGGCGCGGCAGGGCGTCCGCTTCACCGACGCCTACAGCGGCTCCGCGACCTGCTCGCCGACCCGGTTCAGCCTCTACACCGGCCGCTATCCGGGCCGTACGAAGGGCGGGCTCGCGGAGCCGATCGCCGACCGGTCCGTCGGGCTCGACCCGAACCACCCCACGCTCGCCTCACTCCTTCGCGGCGCCGGGTACGCGACCGCGCTGATCGGCAAGTGGCACTGCGGCTATCTGCCGGACTACTCCCCGACCAAGTCCGGCTGGGACGAGTTCTTCGGCAACTTCGGCGGGGCCCTGGAGTACTACTCGAAGCTGGGGCTCGGCGGCGAGTACGACCTGTACGAGGGTGACGTACGGGAGGGCGACGCCGAGTACAAGGACCTGCGGTACTACACGCGCATCCTCACCGAGCGCGCCAGCGAGTACGTGCGCCGGGACCACCGGGGCAAGCCGTGGCTGCTCAACCTGAACTTCACCACCCCGCACTGGCCCTGGATAGCCGACGGGGACGAGGAGGAGAGCGCCGAGGTCGTCCGGCGGATCAAGGCCGGGGACGGCCGGGCGCTGTTCCACGACGACGGCGGCTCCGTGGAGAAGTACACGCAGATGGTGCAGGACCTCGACCGGTCGGTCGGCCAGGTGCTGAAGGCGCTCAAGGAGTCCGGTCAGGAAAAGGACACCCTCGTCTTCTTCGCCTCGGACAACGGCGGTGAGCGCTTCTCCTACAACTGGCCGCTCTCCGGCAACAAGGCGTCCCTCCAGGAGGGCGGCATCCGCGTGCCGACGATCGTCCGCTGGCCCGCGCGGCTCGACGGCGGGCAGGTCAGCCACGAGCCCGTCTTCACCCCCGACTGGACGGCGACGCTCCTGGAGATCGGCGGCGCCCGGCCCGACCGCGCCCACCCGCTCGACGGGACCAGCCTCGCCGGGTACCTGCTGCGCGGCGAGCGGCTGCCCGAGCGCGCCCTGTTCTGGCGGGTGCGCGGGGAGCGGGCCGTGCGGCGCGGGAACTGGAAGTACTACCGCGGCAAGGGCGGCAAGGACCAACTGTTCGATCTCTCCGCCGACCGGCGCGAGCAGGCCGACCGGGCCGCGGACGAGCCGAAGGTGCTGGCCGAGCTGAAGGCGGTGTGGGAGAGGACGGACAAGGAGCTGCTCCCGTACCCGGCCTGACGACCGCCTTCCGCACGTCTGTGCCCGGCCTGAATCCGGCCCGATGGCTCAGGTCATGATCGGCAACAGGGCCGTCAGATCGGCGCGTTCGCCGCTGGCGCTGACGAGCGCGTCGTCGACCGCCACCGCCCACCGCGTACGCCCCGTGGCCAGGCGGACCCAGGTGAGCGGGTCCGTCTCCACGACGTTCGGCGGGGTGCCGCGCGTGTGCCGGGGCCCCTCGACGCACTGCACGACGGCGAACGGCGGGACCCGCACCTCCGTCGAGGCGCCCGGCGCCTTCACGGCGAGCGCGTCGGCGAGCAGCCGCGTACAGGCGGCCAGCGCCTGCCGGTCCACGGGGACGTCGAGCCCCGGCACCGCGTCGTTCAGATCGTCGGTGTGGACGACCAGCTCGACGGTACGGGTGACCAGGTAGTCGGCGAACGTCATGGCGCCCGCCCCGACCGCGAGCACCCGGCTGTCGGCGGTCTCCTCCAGGTTCGCCGCGAAACGCTCCTCGGTACGGGCGAGCAGCGCCGGAAGGTCGGGGTGCTCGGCGGCGATGGCTCGGCTGCGGTCGGCGATCTCCGCCGCGCTCGCCGCCGTGGCGAACGGCCAGTCGAGCGCGGCGACCTCGGCCTTGCCCGGCTCCGGCTGCTCCAGGGCCCGGTCGACCGCGCCGAGCGCCATCGACAGGTGCGCCAGGAGGTCCCGCACGGTCCAGTCCCCGAGCCGCGTCGGCCCCGCCAGCTGCTCGTCGGTGAGGGTCCCGGCCGCCTTCCGTACGGTCCCGAACTGGGTGAGCACGGCGCTGCGGATCTTGTCGGAGGCGTAGGTACGGGTGCGCTTCTTGCCCGAGGCGCCCGCGCCCCTCCCGGTCGGCGAAGGAGTCATGCCGGCGACCCTACGCCCGCCCGCCGACACCGCTCGGGCCGTGCCTCCCCTCAGGCCGGTCTCGCCGCCGCCAGGGCCACCAGGAGCGGTACGACCCGGCCCTCCGGTACCTCGTAGCGTCCTCGTCCCGCCGAGCGGAGCCAGCCGGCGGCGGTCAACTGGCGCAGGTGGTGGTAGATCTGGCCGCTGGTGCCCACGTCGTCCAGGTCGGCCAGCTCCGTCGCCGAGGTGCGGCCGCTCAGGACCTCGCGGAGGAGTCTGAGGCGCAGGCCGTGGCCCAGCGCGGCGAACGCCTCGGCCACGTCCGTCCAGTCGGAGGCGAGCAGTTCGTCGGTGACAGCCCCGTACTGCCACTCGTGTGCGCGGCCCTCCTCCGGGCCCGGCAGGCGGACCGCCCCCGTGAACAGCACGCCTCCGCTCGCGACGTCGGCGAGCTGCTCCTTCAGCCCTTCGAGCGCCCAGAAGGTGCCCGGGGCGACCGTCGGCGCCGCCGGGCCGTCCGCGTGCCCGCTCTCCCACGCGTCGAGCCGCCGCTCCAGCTCCGCGACCCTCCGCTCCAGATCCGTCATACGTCGAGATTACGTAATTACGTAGAGTCCGGGCAATCACTCGTTCGGGGGAAGTCGAGCACGACGAAGCCCCCGCCCGGGTCGGGCAGGGGCCTCGATGCTCAGGAAACCGGCTACGCCAGCAGCGCCGGGATCGTCCCCTCGTGCGCCTCACGCAGCTCCGACAGCGGCAGGGCGAACTCGCCCTGCACGTCCACCGTCGCCTCCGCGCCCGAACCGTCCACGACACCGATGCGCGTGGCGGGCAGGCCCCGCGCCCCGCACATGTCGGTGAACCGCAGCTCCTCGCTGCGCGGGACGGCGACGACCGCGCGGCCCGCCGACTCGGAGAAAAGGAACGTGAACGCGTCGAGGCCGTCCGGGACGACCAGGCGCGCGCCCTTGTCACCCAGGAGCGCCGACTCGACCACGGCCTGGATCAGACCGCCGTCGGAGAGGTCGTGCGCGGCGTCGATCATGCCGTCGCGCGAGGCCGAGATGAGGATGTCGCCGAGCAGCCGCTCGCGCTCCAGGTCGACCTGCGGCGGAAGCCCGCCGAGGTGGTCGTGGACCACCTGCGACCAGGCCGAACCGCCGAACTCCTCGCGGGTGTCGCCGAGGAGGTAGAGCAGCTGGCCCTCCTCCTTGAACGCGACCGGCGTGCGCCGCGCCACGTCGTCGATGACACCGAGGACCGCGACGACCGGCGTCGGGTGGATGGCCGCCTCACCCGTCTGGTTGTAGAGCGAGACGTTGCCGCCGGTCACCGGGGTGCCGAGCTGCTGACAGCCGTCGGCGAGACCGCGCACGGCCTCGGCGAACTGCCACATGACGGCCGGGTCCTCGGGCGAGCCGAAGTTCAGGCAGTCGGAGACCGCGAGCGGCTTGGCACCGGTCGTGGCGACATTGCGGTACGCCTCCGCGAGGGCGAGCTGCGCGCCCGTGTACGGGTCGAGCTTCGCGTACCGGCCGTTGCCGTCCGTGGCGATGGCGACGCCGAGACCGGACTCCGCGTCGATGCGGATCATGCCCGAGTCCTCGGGCTGCGCGAGCACGGTGTTGCCCTGCACGAAGTGGTCGTACTGCGAGGTGATCCACTTCTTCGACGCCTGGTTGGGCGAGGAGACGAGAGCCAGGACCTGCGCCTTCAGCTCGTCACCCGTGCTCGGCCGGGGCAGCTTGTTCGCGTCGTCGGCCTGGAGCGCGTCCTGCCACTCGGGGCGCGCGTAGGGGCGCTCGTAGACCGGGCCGTCGTGCGCGACCGTGCGCGGGTCGACGTCCACGATCTTCTCGCCGTGCCAGAAGATCTCCAGGCGGTCGCCGTCGGTCACCTCACCGATGACGGTGGCGATGACGTCCCACTTCTCGCAGATCTCCAGGAAGCGGTCGACCTTCTCCGGCTCCACGACGGCG
Source organism: Streptomyces sp. NPDC046939 (assembly GCF_040644575.1). NCBI lineage: Bacteria > Bacillati > Actinomycetota > Actinomycetes > Kitasatosporales > Streptomycetaceae > Streptomyces > Streptomyces sp. NPDC046939. The sequence goes on along the minus strand of NZ_JBEYWV010000030.1, from coordinate 49,595 downwards.
CACATGCGTTCCTGCGACTCGCTCATGAGGATCTCCTCGGGCGAGAGCGTGGAGTCGCGCAGCGGTACGTCGTCCAGGTCGACGCGCATACCGCCCGAGCCGTTGGACGCCAGCTCGCTCGTCGCGCAGGAGATGCCCGCCGCGCCGAGGTCCTGGATGCCGACGACGAGCTTCTCGGCGAACGCCTCCAGGGTGCACTCGATGAGCAGCTTCTCCTGGAACGGGTCACCGACCTGCACGGCGGGGCGCTTCGACGGCTTTGCGTCGTCGAAGGTCTCGCTCGCCAGGATGGAGGCGCCGCCGATGCCGTCGCCGCCCGTCCGGGCGCCGTACATGATGACCTTGTTGCCCGCGCCGGACGCCTTCGCGAGGTGGATGTCCTCGTGCCGCATGACGCCGATCGCACCGGCGTTGACCAGCGGGTTCCCCTGGTAGCAGGCGTCGAAGACGACCTCGCCGCCGATGTTGGGCAGGCCCAGGCAGTTGCCGTAGCCGCCGATGCCCGCGACGACGCCGGGCAGGACGCGCTTGGTGTCGGGGTGGTCGGCGGCGCCGAAGCGCAGCGGGTCCACGACCGCGACCGGGCGGGCGCCCATGGCGATGATGTCGCGCACGATGCCGCCCACGCCCGTGGCCGCGCCCTGGTAGGGCTCGACGTAGGAGGGGTGGTTGTGCGACTCCACCTTGAAGGTGACGGCGTAGCCCTGGCCGACGTCCACCACTCCGGCGTTCTCACCGATGCCGACGAGCATGGCGTCGGACTGGGGCGCCTTCTCGCCGAACTGGCGCAGGTGCACCTTGGAGGACTTGTACGAGCAGTGCTCGGACCACATGACCGAGTACATGGCGAGCTCGGCGCCGGTCGGGCGGCGGCCGAGGATCTCGACCACGCGCGCGTACTCCTCCTTCTTGAGGCCGAGTTCGGCCCAGGGGAGTTCGACGTCGGGGGTCTTGCTCGCGTTCTCTACGGTGTCGAGGCTCATGAGGCGGCGACCAGCTTCTTGAGGATCGAGGTGAAGAAGGGGAGGCCATCGGTGCGGCCGGAGCCGACGAGGGGCTCCACGGCGTGCTCTGGGTGCGGCATCAGACCGACGACGTTGCCCGCCTCGTTCGTGATGCCGGCGATGTCGCGCAGCGAGCCGTTCGGGTTGACGTCGAGGTAGCGGAAGACGACGCGGCCCTCCGCCTCCAGCATGTCGAGCGTGCGCTCGTCGGCGACGTAGCGGCCGTCCATGTTCTTCAGCGGGATGTGGATCTCCTGGCCCGCCTCGTAGTCGGCGGTCCAGGCGGTGTCCGCACTCTCCACGCGCAGCTTCTGGTCGCGGCAGATGAAGTGCAGGTGGTCGTTGCCGAGCATGCCGCCGGGGAGCAGGTGGGCCTCGGTGAGGACCTGGAACCCGTTGCAGATGCCCAGGACCGGCAGGCCCGCCTTCGCCTGGTCGATCAGCGTCTCCATGACCGGCGAGAAACGCGAGATGGCGCCCGCGCGCAGGTAATCGCCGTAACTGAATCCGCCCGGCAGGACGACCGCGTCGACCTGCTTCAGGTCCTTGTCCTTGTGCCACAGGGCCACCGGCTCGGCACCGGCGAGACGGATCGCGCGCTGGGTGTCCCGGTCGTCGAGGGAGCCCGGAAAGGTGACGACACCAATACGAGCGGTCACTTTTCGGCCCCCACCGCAGAGGAAACGGGCTCTTCCGCGCCCGCGGCGTCCTCCACCCTCACGACGAAGTTCTCGATCACCGTGTTGGCGAGGAAGCTTTCCGCGAGCTCGTGGATACGGGCGAGGGCGGCGTCATCCACCGGCCCGTCCACTTCGAGCTCGAATCGCTTTCCCTGGCGAACGTCGGAGATGCCGTCGAAACCGAGGCGCGGCAGCGCACGCTGCACCGCCTGGCCCTGGGGGTCGAGGATCTCCGGCTTGAGCATGACGTCGACTACGACGCGTGCCACTGGCACTCCCGGTGTGTGGTGCTGAGCAGGTCAGTTCAGCGTACCTGCCCAAATCTTCTACTCGCGTAGACGGTAGGAAGCTACGAGAGCCGCGTCACGTTCCGGCATCGGAAGGAGATCCGCGAGGAAAATCAGGGGAAAGACTCCGGATAACGATCCCGACAGACACGCGCAGACTATTAACTGGCCTTCCCAGCACAATGCCGGGCAGGGTAAAAAGGAAATGGCGCATACAGGCAACCCGCCTGAACCCGGGCGGCGACAAAGCCCGGACATTGCTCACTCAGAGCTGGACAGTCGACATCACCGCACGTCAAAGCGGGGATGCCGGACGAAGGGACCGATATTCGTGGCGCAGCGTGTCGTGGTCACTCTCTTTGACGACATCGACGGCGGAGAAGCGGCGGAAACGGTCGTCTTCGGTCTCGACGGCAGGTCGTACGAGATCGACCTCAATCAGGCCAATGCCAAAAAGCTCCGCTCGGCCCTGGCCCCGTACCTGGAGGCGGGCCGCAAGCGCTCCAGCCGGACCGGCAAGGCGTTCACCCACACCGACCTGAGCCCGGACCCGGCCGCCGTGCGCGCCTGGGCCCTCTCCAACCGGTTCGACGTGCCGGCGCGCGGCCGGATCCCGAAGCGGGTCTACGAGGCGTTCGCCGAGGCCAACTAGAGCGCGGGGCCCGGCGTCCGGGCCCCCGTCAGGAGCCCCTCGGCACAACCGACTTGCGCTGCACCCCCGGCGGTCGGCTAAAGTCTGGAGCACGCCGAGGGGCGAGGCCGACAAAGCCGCAGCCCACAAGGTCGTGCGGGTGTAGTTCAGTAGTAGAACATCCCCCTTCCAGGGGGAAGGCGCAGTGTGCAATTCCTGTCACCCGCTCCGCATCGCGTACCAGGCACTCTTCCGAGTGAGGTAGGCTGATGCTCGCGCTGGTCGGTGAGAGCCGATCAGAGGCAATGCGAACGTAGCTCAGTTGGTAGAGCGCAACCTTGCCAAGGTTGAGGTCGCCGGTTCGAACCCGGTCGTTCGCTCCAGAAAGGAAAGGCCCCGGATCCCAGGATCCGGGGCCTTTCGTATGTGTGCCGGGGGCATCTGACATTTGTCATACGGGCCGATGACAGCGCGCACTGCCGACCCGCCCGGCCTGCCACGACGCTGGAACCATGACCAGCAACGAGCGCGTGATCGAAGTCACTGATCTGCGCCGCGTGTACGGGGACGGCAAGCGGGGCTCCTACGAGGCGGTGCGCGGAGTCAGCTTCTCCGTGGGCCGCGGCGAACTCTTCGCCCTCCTCGGCACCAACGGCGCGGGCAAGACCTCCACCGTCGAACTCCTCGAAGGACTCGCGGCGCCCGCCGGCGGCCGGGTGCGGGTCCTCGGCCACGACCCGCACCGGGACCGCGACCACGTACGGCCGCGGATCGGCGTCATGCTCCAGGAAGGCGGGTTCCCCGCCGAGCTGACCGTCGCCGAGACCGTACGGATGTGGGCGGGCTGCACCAGCGGGGCGCGGCCCGTCGGGGAAGCCCTGGAGACGGTGGGGCTCACCGGCCGCGGGAAGGTCCGCGTCAAACAGTTGTCCGGCGGCGAGAAGCGGCGGCTCGACCTCGCGCTCGCACTGCTCGGCCGCCCCGAGGTGCTCTTCCTCGACGAACCGACCACCGGGCTCGACGCCGAAGGGCGCCGCGAGACCTGGGAACTGGTGCGCCGCCTGCGCGCCGACGGCACGACCGTGCTCCTGACCACCCACTACCTCGAAGAGGCGGAGTCGCTCGCCGACCGGCTCGCGATCCTGCACGAGGGGCGGATCGCCGCCGAGGGGCGCGTCGACGAGGTCGTCGCCGCCCAGCCCTCGCACATCTCGTTCGAACTGCCCGACGGGTACCACGTCGGTGACCTCCCGCCGCTCGGCCCGCTCGGCGTCAGCGACCACGAGACCACCGGGCGCCTGGTCACACTGCGCACCGACGAGCTCCAGCGCGCCGCCACCGGGCTGCTCGTCTGGGCCAGGGACGCGGGCGTGGAACTGCGCCGACTCGATGTGCGCGGCGCCTCGCTCGAAGAGGCGTTCCTGCGGATCGCGCGGGACGCGAAGGACGGCACCGGGGAGCCGGAGAACCAGCGGGCGAAGGAGATGGCGACATGAGCACGGCGACGATGACGACCACCCCGGCGGGGCGGCTGCGATCCCTCGCGCGGGCCGAGCTGACGCTGCTCGGACGGAGCAAGGGCGTGCTGTTCACCGCCCTGTTCGTGCCCCTGGTACTGCCGCTCAGCGCGAGCGTGTCCGTCGACGAGAAGGCGCTGAAGGGCACCGGGCTCAGCGTCGGGGTCGTCATCCTGACCGGAGCGGTCGGCTTCTCGCTCCTCTTCGCCGTCTACGGCGCGCTGGTCAGCGTCTACGCCGCACGGCGCGAGGAGCTGGTCCTCAAGCGGCTGCGCACCGGCGAGCTGCGCGACGGCGAGATCCTGATCGGGGCGGCGCTGCCGTCCGTCGCCATCGGGCTCGTGCAGTGCGTCGTCCTGGCCGTCGCGTGCAGCGTGGCGCTCGACGCGGGCGCCCCCGGCGCACCCCCATACGCCGTACTCGGCGTGCTCCTCGGCTTCCCGCTCTGCGTGGCGCTCGCCGCGATCACCACCGTGTTCAGCCGCAGTGTGGAGAGCGCGCAGGTCGCCTCCATGCCGATGCTGCTGGTGTCGATGTTCGGCTCGGGCACGTTCGTCCCGCTGGAGGTCATGCCCGACAAGCTGGCGTCGGTCTGCGAGCTGCTGCCGCTCACCGGACCGCTCACGCTGGTCCGCGGCGGCTGGAGCGGCGACCTGACCGCGCACGACGCGCTCGGCGCCGTCGCCACGTCGGTGGCCTGGATCATCGTCGCGGTGTTTGCTGTACGACGGTGGTTCCGCTGGGAGCCCCGACGGTGAAGCGGGCAGGAGCGTAGCGGTGCGGATGCCAGGCCGGTGGCGGGAGCGCAGCAAGATCGAGCGGGTGGAGTGGCAGAGCCGGCTCATGCTCCGCGCGGTGAACTGGCTCTACTTCGTGGCCTGGAGCGGCCCGGCGCTCATCGGGTCGCTCCGCCACGACGGGCCCGCGATCGCCCTCGGCACCACGCTGGCCGTGGTGAACGTCGCCCAGTGCGCCGTCGCCCACGTCCACGTGGGCAGCGCCCTCGACGCATACCTCGGGCGCGGGCCCGTGCCACCCGTACAGACGCGCGTGGCCGCCGGGCTGACCGTGGCGGCGGTCGGCCTGCTCGCCGCGCTCGACGCGACCGACAGCATGAAGGACGGCCTCATCGCCCTGCCGCTCCTCTTCGTGCCGATGCCGTTCGCCTGCGCCTACGTGCTGACCGTGCCCGTCCGTACGTTCCTGAGGCGGAGCGGTGTCGCCGCCGTCGCGGCGCTGGCACTGTTCGCGGTCGTCGGCAGGGACGTCGGGCAGATCGTCGCCCTGACCGTCGTGCTGGCCATCAGCGTCCCCCTCGTGCTGCTGACCGCGCGGTGCAGCGCGTGGAGCCTCGCCGTCATGTGGGAGTCCGAGCACGCCCGCGAGGTCGAGGCCCGGCTCGCCGTCGCCGAGGAACGCCTCCGGTTCGGCCGCGACCTCCACGACGTCATGGGCCGCAACCTCGCCGTGATCGCCCTCAAGAGCGAACTGGCGGCACAACTGGCCCGGCGCGGCCGGACCGAGGACGCCGTGAGCCAGATGATCGAGGTGCAGCGCATCGCCCAGGACTCGCAGAAGGAAGTGCGCGAGGTCGTACGGGGCTATCGCGAGGCAGACCTCGGCGCGGAACTGGCCGGCGCGCAGGGCGTGTTGAGCGCGGCGGGCATCGACTGCACGGTGACGGGGTCGGCCACGGGGCTCCCGCCCGACGTCCAGTCCGCACTCGGCTGGGTCGTCCGCGAAGCCACGACGAACGTACTCCGCCACGGCGACGCGACGGCCTGCCGGATCGAACTGGCGAGGGGCCCACAGGAGGTCGTACTGACGGTGGAGAACGACGGAGCCACCGCCCCCACCACCCCCGGCCACGGCTCAGGCCTCACCGGCCTCAGGGAACGCCTCACCGTACTGGAGGGAACGCTGGAGGCGGCCGTGGTCCGGAACGGGGTGTTCCGACTGACGGCGACGGTGCCGGTGACGGCGGAGCCGATGGTGCGGCGCGAGCGGGAGGGTGTGTGATGGGGCGACGTGGAGCGGGGCGGTGCGGTGTGAGGGGGATGGGGTGTGTCGACGCGACGAGGCGCATCCGCGAACGGGAGGGCGCGTGCTGACGCGGCGAGCGCTGTTTGCCGATGCAGGGCGCGTCACAGCCCCGTCCGTAGTCGTCGCCGATACGGCGGAGCCGGCGGCGGTACGTCCCGCGCGGGAAGGTGCGTGATGGTCCTGCGTGTATTGCTCGCCGATGATGAGCACCTCATTCGTGGTGCGCTCGCCGCTCTGCTCGCGCTCGAGGAGGATCTGGTCGTGGTCGCCGAGGCGGCCAGTGGGCCCGAGGCGCTGGCCATGGCGCGGGCGCACCGTCCTGATGTCGCCGTGCTCGATCTGCAGATGCCGGGCGCCGACGGTGTGAGTGTGGCCACAACGCTCCGGGCCGAGCTGCCCGGCTGCCGGACGATGATCGTGACGAGTCATGGCCGGCCGGGGCATTTGAAGCGGGCGCTCGCGGCAGGGGTGCGGGGGTTCGTGCCGAAGACGGTCAGCGCACAGCGGCTCGCCGAGATCATCCGTACCGTGCACGCCGGAAACCGCTATGTGGACCCGGAGTTGGCCGCCGACGCGATCTCCGCCGGGGACTCGCCGCTGACCGCCCGCGAGGCCGAGGTCCTCGAACTGGCGGCCGACGGCGCACCCGTCACGGAGATCGCCGAGCGGGCCGCGCTCTCGCAGGGCACCGTACGGAACTACCTGTCGTCGGCCGTCTCGAAGCTCGGCGCCGAGAACCGGCACGCGGCGGTGCGGATCGCGCGCGAGCGAGGTTGGGTATAGTAGGCGTCGCGCTTCGGCGCACGGAGCACCGCGAAAGCGGAGCTTTGCGAACGTAGCTCAGTTGGTAGAGCGCAACCTTGCCAAGGTTGAGGTCGCCGGTTCGAACCCGGTCGTTCGCTCCAGTTCAAGAAGTTCGTACGAGAGCCCCGGTCCGTCACAGGACCGGGGCTCTCGGCGTTCCCAGGGTCCGGCCTACGACCAGGGCGTCCCGGTCAGGCGCTCGAACGCCTCGATGTACTTGCCGCGCGTCGCCGCCACGACCTCCTCGGGCAGCGCCGGCGGCGGCTGCTCGCTCTTGCGGTCCCAGCCGGACGCGTCCGAGGTCAGCCAGTCGCGCACGAACTGCTTGTCGAAGCTGGGCTGCGCGCGCCCCGGCTGCCACTGGTCGGCCGGCCAGAAGCGCGAGGAGTCCGGGGTGAGCACCTCGTCGGCGAGGACGAGCCCGCCCTCCTTGTCGAAGCCGAACTCGAACTTCGTGTCGGCCAGGATGATGCCGCGCTCGCGCGCGATGTCCCGGGCCTTGCTGTACACGGCGAGCGTCGACTGGCGCAGGTGCGCGGCGGTCTCCGCGCCGACCTGCCGGGCGACCTCCTCGTAGGAGACGTTCTCGTCGTGCTCGCCGACCTCGGCCTTGGTGGCGGGGGTGAAGATCGGCGCGGGCAGCTCCGAGCCGTCCTCCAGGCCGGGGGGCAGGGCGAGGCCGCAGACCGTACGCGTCTCGTCGTACTCGACGAGCCCGGAGCCGGTGAGGTAGCCGCGGGCCACGCACTCGACGGGGATCATCTCCAGGGACTTGCAGATCAGCGTGCGGCCCGCCCAGTCGTCGGGCGCGCCGGGCGGCAGCTCCGTCGAGAGGACGTGGTTCGGCATGAGGTCCTGGAGCTGCTCGAACCACCACAGCGAGAGCTGGGTGAGGACCCGGCCCTTGTCGGGGATCGGCGTGGGCAGGACCCAGTCGTAGGCGGACATGCGGTCGCTGGCGACCATGACCAGGTCGCCCGCTTCGTTCCGGTACAGCTCACGCACCTTGCCGGTGTGGAGGTGCACCAGGCCCGGCACCTGCGCTGGCTCGGGCTTTTCGACGAATCCGGACACGGTTCCTCCCCGTGGTTCTGTACGAGTGCTTCCTGATTCTCCCGTACGAGGGGACGAGTTCTGGCCAGGGGTGGCGCGGGGCGCCGCGCGTTCAGTCCCGTTTGCAGATGCGGTCGAGCAGGTTGGCCGTCGCGCGCTGGATCCGCGGGTCTACGTGGCCCGGCCGGTCGAGCGCCGGGGACCAGGCGAACGTCCCGGACGCGAAGACCAGCGCACCCGACGGCGCCCGGTACAGGGACGTCTCCTGATGGCGGCGGACCTGGTCGCCGTCCCGGTACGGGGAGTGGGCGAGCAGGATGCGGTCCTCGTGCTCGGGCAGCGCCGTGCGCGGGAAGTAGCGGTCGGCCTCACCGGCGACCAGGCCGTCGATCTCGTCGCCCTCGTGCGCGCCGGTCGCCTCCCACAGCCAGTGGTCCGCGTTCCGTACGACCAAGGGGTGCGGCTCGGGGACGCGGCCCGCGTACTGGATGCCCAGGAGCTGCTGCTCGGGCTTGTCGATCTCGCGCCAGAGCGCGGGCTTCCCGGGCCCGCGCCGCTTGCGGCAGGTCAGCAGCCGGTCCGGCACCCCGGACGCCGACGGGCCCAACTCGACCTGCCAGTACATGGTGTTGGCGGAGAGGAAGACGAGGGAGGTGCCGGCCTCGCGGGCCAGCTCGGTGGTGCGGCGCATGTTCGCCGACCAGTACTCGTCGTGCCCGGGGAAGACCAGGCCCCGGTAGCGGGTCGGGTCGACGCGGCCCGCGTGCAGGTCACGGGCGTCGGCGTAGGCGAGGTCGTAGCCGTACCGCTCGGCCCAGCGGATGAAGTCGTAGGCGTGGCCGACGTGCAGGGGCAGGCCCGCGCCCGCGTACGGCCGGTCGAAGGAGACCGTGATCGCGGCCTCGCTCTCGCCGAGGAGCCGGCCCTCGTCGTCCCACGCGTGGTAGAGGCTGGCGCCGGTCCTGCCGTCCTCCGGGTACAGGTTGTACGCCTGCCAGGTGATGTCCGGGAGCAGCAGGAGCAGGTCGGCGGGCTGGGAGTCGCGGACGGTGAAGGGCACGTGCGAGCGGTGGCCGTCAGCGGTGGTGAGGACGGCGACGTACGCCCCCACGTTCCAGTACGAGGGGATCTGCAGGCGCCAGGAGAGCCACCAGTGGTGGCAGGAGACCGTGCGGTCGGCGGTCAGCGGGGCGGGCTGGACAATGCCGGACAGGCGCGGGCTCGTGGTGATCTTGCGGGCGCCGTCACCGCCGTAGTGGCCGATGCGGTAGATGTCGACGCTGAACTGCTGCGGCGGGTCGACCGTGACATGGAAGTCGATCGACTCGCCGGGGGCGGCCGCGCCGGTGGAGGAGAATCCTTTGATCTGCCGGTGCACGTCGTCGGCGGTGCGCGGCCCGTTGGTGCTGCGCGGCGCCGGGATCGGGCTGACCCCGCCGGACTGCGCGACCGTGTCCACGTACCAGGGGACGACCTGGCCGGTGTCGTCGAAGTAGTTCTCGCTGCCGCGCAGCCAGGGCAGCGGGCCCTGCCCGAAGGGGTCGCTGACGGCGTGCGCCATCGCACCGGACTCCCAGCGGCGCGTCCGCGCGCGGGCAGGCGGCGCGGCGCCGTGTGCCGCCGCGTCCTCCGGGTGCCCCACGCTGTCCGGCCCCATGGCTGCTCCCCTCCCTCGCGCCCCCGAGCCCTGATGCGCGGTGTTGTTCCGCGACCGGTCCCCAGCACATCACATTACGCACGCACAACGTCACCGTTCGTCAGGAATTGACGTCGCCGCTCGTCAGGGATCGACGAAAGCGGAACGCATACCTCCGGGTAGGGCGGGACGCGTGTTCCTGGGCCGGAACGGAGGTCAGACCAGTCGTACGGGCTTCTCCGGACGGATACCGAGCCGGGCCAGCCACCCCTTCAGCGGCTCCGGATCACCGTCCTCGACAAGGCTCAGGACTCGGGGCGCGAGGTCGCCCGCGCGCTCCCCGTCGACCAGGAGCGCGGGCCCGTCGAGCCAGTCCAGGCCCGGGGTCGCACCGGCTGTGTCCACGGCCGCGCAGCAGACCATAGCCGTGACATGATCAACCAGCAACTCCCTGCCGCCGCGCGGCGGTTGCAGCGGGAACAGCGGCAACGCGCCCTCGTCCCAGAGCGCGTCGTCCGGGCTCTTGCCGGCCGGAGCGGACGACTCCACGGGGCGTGCGCGCTCCTCTCGGGCCAGCTCGGCGCTGAGCCCGGCGGAGAGGGAGTCGGCCTCGGGGCGGGGCGCCGGGGCGAGCAGCGCCTCCAGCTCGGCGTCGGTGTACGTCTCCGGGGCGGCGTCCCCGGGCCGGTCACCGCTCTCCGGACGGGCTTCCGGGTCCGCCGCCAGGTGGTCGAGGACGCGCGCGAGGGTCGGGCCCTCGGGGGCGCTCGACGCGTCGGTACGGGTACTCCGCACGCCCAGGGTGTCCAGGACGCGGTGCAGCCGGGCGGCGTCGGCGCGCCAGGTGCGGTCCACGACCTCGTCCGGGTACTCGTGCCAGTCCACCGGCGCCCAGTCCGGGCCCGGCTCGGCGGGGCCGCCGTGGAAGAGGCGGGCGGCGAGGAGCGAGGCCGCCTCGTCGACGGCGCCGGGCTCCTCCAGGAGGTCGCAGGCGGGGCGCTCGCCGAGCCGGGAGGCGAACCCCTCGGCGAGCCGGTCGCGCCGGGACAGCTCGGTGAGGGCGGCGACCACGCCCACGTCCAGGCGGGACGGCCAGCGGCCCATGCGCCAGGCGGGCAGCGCGACCCGCGTGAGCAGCCGGTCCCAGCCCGCGTACGCCAGCCCGACCTGCTCCTGGGCGACGATCCGCAGCCCGTAGTCCACAGCCTGTGCACGCTCGGCGCCGGCCGCCGCGACCCCGCGCTCCATCTCGGCGGCGTGCACCCGGCAGCCGCGCAGCATCAGGCGCGCGATCCGGCCGACGCCGCCGAGCACGAGCCGGGCCAGGGGGCCGCGCCCCGGTGCGGCGGCGACCGCGACGGCCGCGTCCAGGCCCCGTACGAAACGCCGGGCGGCCGCTATGTCGGGGTGCGCCGAGGGGCCCGTACCGGCGACGACCGGGGCGAGCACGGCGCGCAGCTCGGCGACGCGCATCCACCACAGGAAGGGCGAGCCGATGACGAGGACGGGCGCGGTCGGGGCCTTGGCGCCGCCGTCCCCGGCCTCCCGCACATCACGCCCCGCGCGCGCGGACTCCGGGGCCGGGCGGGGCGGACCGTGGGCCGGATGGGTGCGGTCCTCCAGCCAGCTGTCGCAGTCGGGGGTGAGCGCTATGGCGGAGGGCGCCGGGACGTCGAGCCGGTCCGCCAGGTCCCGGACCAGGCGGTACAGGTCGGGGGCGGTCTCCTCGGCGATCGGGACCGTCGGGCTGAGGGCGGGCCTCGCCCGCGCCACGACCAGCGCGACGGCCGCCCCGACGAGCAGCACGAGCACCGCGAGGACGGTCACGGCGAGCCGTGTGGCGTCCCAGCCGCCGCCCTTCAGATGGCCGGTGGCACCGCCCGCCAGCAGGATCACCGACGCGGCCGCGGGCAGCAGCGCGAGCGCCACGGCCCTGCCGCGGATGCGGAGCACGGCGACGGCCCGGGAGCGCGCAGCCCGCGCACCCGCTTCCGCACCCATACCGGAACCCGTACCGGACACGATCGATGTCACCCCCTGCTGCCTGTGCTCCTCGTCCGCCCGCGGACCGAGGCCCGGAGCGGGACGCTGGTGGCCTTGCTCACTCCCCCACTGTGGCACCCGCCACCGACATCGCAATGCCGGTGGTCCGTCCGGATCTGTCCGTTCACCGGACCGTTCCCGACGCGTAATGGTGCACTTCGCGGGCGTCTGACCGCCGTGCGCCGCACCCTAGTTGGGGCTCGGGCCACCGTCAGCAGGATGGGCCATCGGTCACTCGATGGAATGGCTTTGGGCAAAGGTGGCTGACATCAGGGGGCCGGGCGGGAGAGGGTGGCAGCCGCCCGGCGTGATCGATCCGTCCCGTTCCGGGAATCCGCTCAGCTCCCCGAGGCGGCCTTCGCGGCGATGTCCGTGCGGTGCTGGGAGCCGTCGAGCCGGATGCGGCCCACCGCGGTGTACGCGCGCTCGCGGGCCTGCGCGAGATCGCCACCGGTCGCCGTGACCGACAGGACCCGGCCACCGGCGCTCAGCACCGCCCCGTCCTCGCCGTCCCGCTTCGTCCCGGCGTGCAGGACGTACGCGTGCGGGGCGTCCTGTTCGGCCACCGCGTCGAGGCCGGTGATCGGGTCGCCGGTGCGCGGGGTGTCCGGATAGTTGTGCGAGGCGATGACGACGGTGACGGCCGCGTCGTCGCTCCACCGCAGCGGCTCCAGATCGGCCAGCGTGCCGTTCGCGGCGGCGAGCAGGACACCGGCCAGCGGGGTCCGCAGCCGGGCGAGCACGACCTGCGTCTCGGGGTCACCGAACCGGGCGTTGAACTCGATGACGCGCACGCCGCGGCTCGTGATGGCCAGACCGGCGTAGAGCAGCCCGGAGAAGGTGGTGCCGCGCCTGCGCATCTCGTCGACCGTCGGCTGAAGAACCGTGTCCAGGACCTCCCGCACCAGCTTCGGGTCGGCCCACGGAAGCGGCGAGTACGCGCCCATGCCGCCCGTGTTCGGGCCCTCGTCGCCGTCGAGCGCGCGCTTGAAGTCCTGCGCGGGCTGGAGCGGGACGACCGTCGTGCCGTCGGTGATCGCGAAGAGCGAGACCTCGGGCCCGTCGAGGAACTCCTCGATGACGACGCGCTCGCAGGCGTTCGCGTGGGCGCGGGCCTTCTCGATGTCGTCGGTGACGACGACGCCCTTGCCGGCGGCGAGCCCGTCGTCCTTCACCACGTACGGGGCGCCGAACGCGTCCAGCGCCTCGTCCACCTCGGCCGGTTCCGTACAGACGTACGACCGGGCCGTCGGCACACCTGCGCCCGCCATGACGTCCTTGGCGAACGCCTTCGACCCCTCCAGCTGCGCGGCCTCGGCCGACGGGCCGAAGACCGGGATCCCGGCGGCCCGCACGGCGTCGGCGACGCCCGCGACCAGGGGCGCCTCGGGGCCGACGACGACAAGGTCGGCCTCCAGCTCCCGCGCGAGAGCCGCGACCGCCGCACCGTCGAGCGCGTCGACGGAGTGCAAGTCGGCGACCTCGGCGATGCCTGCGTTGCCAGGGGCGCAGTGCAGGGCGGAGACGGCGGGGTCGAGGGACAGAGAGCGGCACAGGGCGTGTTCGCGGGCGCCGCCGCCGATGACGAGGACCTTCACGCCGGTCAGCCTATCCGTCCGGGTGGGGTGGTCTCGTACGGGCTGCCTAGTGGGGGGTGGGGGCGCGGTTGTGGGTTCCTACAGTTGCTACGAGAGGGAGGGGCCCCGGTCAGGGGCTCTATTCGTTATTCGTTGGTGAACTCCTCGACCACCGTGGCGCCGAGTTCGCGGACGATCAGCTCGTGCCCGGACAGCGCGTTCTCGTCCAGGTCCGGGTCGTCGTCCTCCGGGATGTCGTCCTCGACCGAGACCGGCGGGCGGGCCGGGGCGGGCGCCGGGGCCGGGGCGGGCGCGGACGGAGCCGAGGCCGGGGCGGGGGCGGACGGCGCGGCGGACTGGGCGGGGGGCGCGGCGGGCGCGGGTGCGGCGGCCGGGGCGGGGGCCGGGGGCTGGGGGTAGCCGCCGCCTCCGCCGCCTCCGTAGCCGCCGCCGTTCCCGTAGCCGCCGCCGTTGCCGTAGCCGCCACCGGAGGTGGGCGGCGCTGCCGGGCCGCCGCCGTTGTCGACGACCGCCTCAACCTTCCAGTTCACGTTGAACTGTTCGGCCAGGGCCGCGCGCAGTACGTCCTCGCTGCCGCTGCTCGCGAAGTTGTCCCGGGCTCCGGCGTTGACGAAGCCGAGCTGGAGTGTCGTCCCGTCGAACCCGATGACCTGCGCGTTCTGGCTCAGCAGGATCCAGGTGAAGCGGCGCTTGTTCTTCACCGCCTCCAGGATGTTCGGCCAGAGGGTACGGGGGTCGAGACCGCCGGTCGGGGCGGCGGCCTGCGCGGGCTGGGCCGCGGGCTGTTGCGGGGCCGAGGGGGCCGCCGCCGGGGCGGGCGGCTGGGCGGATCCGGCGGACGCGGCTGTGGGCCAGCCGCCGGGCCGACGGGCGCCGCCGCCTCCACCGGCCGGGGCGGCGGTGGGCCAGGCGCCGGGGGCGGAGGGCGCGGCGGGGGCTGCCGCTTCGGGAGCGGGTGCCGGGGCCGGGGCCGGGGATGACGGCTGAGCTGCGACGGGAGCCGGTGCAGGGGCCTGCGCTTGGGGCTGAGGCTGAGGCTGCGCTGCCGCTGGGGTCTCCGGAGTGGTGCCGCGCACGGCGGCTCGGGCCGCGGCGGGCCCCCCGCCCGGGGCGACGGGAGCATGCGCATCCGGCCCGGGAACGTACGCCATCGCCGGACCGGGCCCCTGCCCGCCCGGGGTGAAGACGCCGCCGCGCTCGATGCGGTCGAGGCGGGCCATGACGGAACGGGCGTCGTCGTACGCGGCGGGCAGCAGCACGCGCGCGCAGATCAGCTCGAGCTGGAGGCGCGGGGAATTGGCGCCGCGCATCTCGGTCAGTCCCTCGTTGACCAGGTCGGCGGCGCGACTCAGCTCGGCGGCGCCGAACGTGGATGCCTGCGCCTGCATCCGCTCGACGACATCGGCGGGGGCGTCGATGAGCCCCTTCTCGGCGGCGTCCGGAACGGCGGCGAGGATGACGAGGTCCCGCAGCCGCTCAAGCAGATCGGTGACGAACCGACGCGGGTCGTTGCCCCCCTCGACGACCCGGTCCACGACCTCGAAAGCGGCGGCCCCGTCCCCGGTGGCGAAGGCCTCGACGACGGAGTCGAGCAGCGAGCCGTCCGTGTACCCGAGCAGCGCCGTCGCCATGGCGTACGTCACACCGTCCTCACCGGCACCGGCGAGCAACTGGTCCATCACGGACATCGAGTCACGTACGGACCCGGCCCCGGCGCGCACGACGAGCGGCAGCACACCTTCCTCGACGCGGCTGTCCTCCTTGGCGCACACCTCACCCAGGTACTCGCGCAGCGTGCCGGGCGGCACGAGCCGGAAGGGGTAGTGGTGCGTACGGGACCGAATGGTGCCGATGACCTTCTCGGGCTCGGTCGTGGCGAAGATGAACTTGAGGTGCTCGGGCGGCTCCTCGACAACCTTCAGCAGGGCGTTGAACCCCGCCGACGTGACCATGTGGGCCTCGTCGATGATGTAGATCTTGTAACGACTGGAGGCCGGCCCGAAGAAGGCCTTCTCCCGCAGGTCACGGGCGTCGTCCACCCCACCGTGCGAAGCGGCGTCGATCTCGATGACGTCGATCGAACCCGGCCCGTTGCGCGCGAGGTCCTGGCAGGACTGGCACTCGCCGCACGGGGTGGGCGTGGGCCCCTGCTCGCAGTTCAGGCAGCGGGCCAGGATGCGCGCGCTGGTCGTCTTGCCGCAGCCGCGCGGACCACTGAACAGGTACGCGTGATTGACCCGGTTGTTCCGCAGCGCCTGCTGCAACGGGTCGGTTACATGCTCCTGCCCGATGACCTCGGCGAACGACTCCGGGCGATAACGGCGGTACAGCGCGAGAGACGACACACCTACGAGGTTATAGGCGCCCACTGACAACAGTCCCCGCCCGACCCGGCCCCCGGGAACGCAGACGCCCCCCACGCACCCGCCAGAGCCAACCTACCCTTGCTGCCTTCCGGCCCTGGGGGAGTTCAGTCAGATAGCGCCACGTGAGGGGCTGCGCCAAGAGTACATGCTCCGGGTCCCGGGGAACGAGTTCGCGAGCACTCCTCAACGTCTTGTATTGTTTGCCGCGGAGGATTCGCCTAGAGGCCTAGGGCGCACGCTTGGAAAGCGTGTTGGGGGCAACCCCTCACGAGTTCGAATCTCGTATCCTCCGCCAGTGCCTCACCGGGCACGATGTCGAAGGGCTCCCTGGAAACAGGGGGCCCTTCGTCGTTGTCCCTACGCCTCGTTGTCCTGGTCTTTGTCCACAGCGAGGTTTTCGGGCGCTCCCCAGATGGCACGCTCGATCTTCCGCGCCGCCTCCTTGAGCATGGGGTCGGTCACGTGCAGGTACCGCGCCCGCATCCGAGCGGCGCCGCCCGGCTCCCACCCCATGATCTGATCGATGACCCTGTCCGGGACTCCGAGCAGCATCAGGACGGTGCCGGCGGTGTGGCGGGCGTCGTGCAACCGGCCGTCACGGACCCCGGCGTCCTCCAACAGCCGCTTCCAGTCGTGGTAGTCCGTGTTCGGGCTGAGCGGCCCGCCCAACGGCTTGGTGAACACGTAGTCGGACTCGACCCAGAGATTCCCGGCGGTCGCGCGCTCCTTCGCCTGCGCCTCCCTGTGAAGGCGCAGCATCGCGACCAGAGGGCCCGGAAGCGGTACGGCGCGACGTCCGGCCCGGGACTTCGTGTTCTTCGTCTCGCGCCGCACCTGCACCCGTGCCGGGCAGTAGCCAGCCTTCCGCCCGCAGGGAGCTCCCTCACCGCATCCGTGCTCGTACTTCGGCCGCAGCCGATTCCGGCGCAGCTTGAGGTACTCGTTCTCCAGGTCCACGTCGGACCACCGCAGCCCTAGCGTCTCCCCCTGCCGCAGCCCGAGTGCCAGGGCCAGCATCCAGCGGGCACTGTTCCTGCGCTTGTTCACTTGAAGCAAGAGGCGCTGCACCTCGTCCACCGAGTAGGGCTCGACCTCCGTCTCTTCCTCTTCCATCCGGGGCGGCTTGGCGAGCGCGGCAGCGTTCTTGGCCGTGTGGCCGCGCCGCACCGCCTCCCCCAGAGCTGTACGGGCCGTTCGGTGCGCCTGGTGGGCTGTGGCCGCCTTGCTTCCGGCGCTCTGCATTCGGCGGTAGAGGCTCTCCAGATGTTCCGGTTCAAGGCGGTCGATACGGTGGCGTCCGATGCCGGGCACCAGGTGCACCCGGACCGCCACCTCGTAGCCGTCGTACGTGTTCTCACTCACGACGGGCTTGGCGATGTTCTCGACCCAGTGCTCGAGCCACTTCCCCACCGTCCAGGGCTTGCCCGGCTGCCGCGCCGATCCCTCGTCGCGCTGCTTTTCCAGGCGCCGCACTTCGTCCACGAGATCCTTGCGCGTGGGACGTGTCAGGTGCCGCCGGTAGGGCGTTCCGTCGTCCTTGTAGCCCATGGGGACGCGCGCGTGCCAACGTCTGGATGCCTGGACGACGAACACGGCGCTACAGAATCACCCTCTCCGTGCAGGATTCCAGCACGTTCGCACCGTGTCCGAAGGAGAGGCGCTCAACGGCGGACCTCGGGTCTCCGGTTGGCTGGGTCAACGAGCTGCGCGTCCGGTCGACCATGGCTTGACCGACGAGACTTCGAGGTAGGCGACACGGCCAGCCCTCAGTTGCTTGGGGACGCCCTGGATGCACCTCCCCCACGGCGACTGCTCTGGTCAAACTTCAGACAGCACATCGGGGGCCGCCAGCAAGCTGCCGGCGGCCCCCGATTTCATGGCCTTTAACGCCTTTTCTTGGTTCGCGTGAACCCGCTTAGTCGGCCAGCGACAGCATTTATTTCAACGTAAGCCGAGTATAGACGCGGCAGGACCAGGATGAACAGTAGCAGCACATAAAGGCTGATACCCGCAGACAGGGCGGCCCAAAAGCCAGCCAGGTGGCCCTCTTTGTCGAGCCCCACGTTCATACCGACCACGAGAGACGCAGCATCCAGAATGCAAGCGAGCGAGCCCGTGAGTAGGTGGGCTGCAGTTTCGTCCAGCATATCCCGCTCGACACTGAAGCGGCTTACGCCATCGTCACCGTCCCACTCTGTGAGTTTGAGGCGCAATGTCGAAAGATGCGTAAACGCACTCAACATCCCACCCGCTAAGAGCGCCGTACCTGTGAGTAATGCGGCCGGACTTGCCAAGCTGGCCCCTCGGTAGACCATGAACCCGAATAAGGCCACCGGTAGAAGCAATATCCCCCTGGCGGTTAGATCCGGTCGATGCGTGAGGTATTGCCCATCGCTTAGCCCCTTCCAGTGACCGCGAAGAATGGGAGCGACATTGAATCGATCAAGCACCGCTTACCCCCCTAGTCGCTACACTTGGGGCCACTCAATCGCCAGCTTGGCGGCCGTCTGCAGCCCCAGCGCAGTCCCTCGTACCTCAGCATAGAACCTGGGTGTGACAACGGGCTCGTCGTCGGACAGCTTGTAGGTAAATACGTCGGTGAAGGTGCTGGGGTTCACCCGCTTCACTTGATCGTCTGGGTCCGTCAGCTCCACCCATCCGTCATCCAGGTCAAGATCCTCGATCTCGGGGCTCACGATGGCAGCTAGCTGGCGTGCCGCTTGAGCGTTGGTCGTCGCATTCGCCTCATCAGCATCCTTCGCCTGATCCGCCCACCCCTTCACGAGGCTCGCCACTCTTTTAATCTTCCCCTGGTTCACCAGAGGGGCCCGGATCTCGAATTCCCGTTCGCCTCTAACGCGCGAAGAGGTGACGGCCTTCTTGACGAGCACAAGCCTTTGAGCTGCTCCAGCCTCAATCATTTCAGCCAGCCGGGCCTCGTCGGCCAGGCCATGAACCTTCGGCTTCCACCAGAGGGAAGTCGTGTCGGACCCGAGGTTTTTCTTGTAGCTCTCCTCCTGCGACTTAAAGCGGAGCCACTTGAGCAAACTACTTACGGGGCAGCTCCGACTGATTGACTCCACAGCAAGGATCCCTTGGGTTCCATCTTCCGGGAAAGCGAAGATGACACGGAACCCGTTAATTGCCGCTCGATCCTTGATATCGAAGTCACCAGTCCCGTCGTGACTCATCGCCTTCTCATGACTGCCGATACGTCCGACCCAGATTTTGGCACGTATCGTGTTGTCGACTACCTCGATGTCCTCCACCCGGAGGGCAGGCTTGCCACGGACCTCTCCCGTCTCGGTCGCCAACGGCTCGTCCGGCTTGACTGGCGGGTCTCCAACCACTGGAACCGATAGAGACTTTAGGAGCCTGACCGCGACGTCTTTATAATGCTCGCCTTCACAGTCCTTCAGGTTCACAGGGGTGCGCTTGTTTCCCCGGAACACAGAAAATGTGAAAAGCCTGTACCCGAAGCTCGTCATGCCATCCCCCCGACTACACCTAACCTGCACGAAGGGTAGCGGCAGTTGGCATATGCCTAGAAGCCCCCGACACCTATCAACAGCCTGTAGTCGCCAATGAGACCGGAATTGATCGAACACAGGTTCAAGTCATTGCCGCTGGGGGTCCGTCGCAAGATCATTAACCTGATGCTGAGACTTTGGCCCGAGCCTGGGTGCGATGCCCCCTCGACATCGACCAGGCAGCCGTCTGTAGCACGTCCAGAGCCTCGGCCCGCTGGCCAAACCATGCAGCTCGAGCCTCGCACAGGGGCGATTCACCCCAACGTCGTACCTGCCTATGGATCGGCTCTCTGCGCGCTCCTCCGTTGTCCTGGTTCTTGTCCAGTTCGCCCTCGTCCAGTTCTGTTCATGGGAGCCCGCTGCAACGTCTGGGCCTGCCAACTGAACGGCCGTGAACGCCGAAGAACAGCCATCTGGAAAGCGTGTTGGGGGCAACCCCTCACGAGTTCGAATCTCGTATCCTCCGCCAGTGCCTCACCGGGCACTAACGTCGAAGGGCCCCACCGCAAGGTGGGGCCCTTCGACGTTGTCCGTCTCAGTTCTCGTCCGGCTCAGGGGTTGGTGCCCGCCTGGGAGATGCCCTGCGCCACCTGTCCTACGGCGTTCAGTACTCCCTGGCCGAAGTCCGTAGGGGCGATCAGTACGCCGAAGACCATGACGATCGCCACCGTCAGCCACTGATCTGCTCTGCTGCGGGCCTGTACTCGTCGGCGTATGCGGACGTAGATGATGACGGCGAGCAGGACCGCGACGTTCAGCGTCAGCACCATAGGAACCCCCGTCCCGGCCTGCTCCTCAGGCACGACCCCACGACAGTTGTATGTGACCGCACATGTATGACGGTAGGTATGGGCGCCCTCACCGACAGCAGCGGTTTCGGTCAGTTGGATGGGGCCGTCGTGTCGGTCACTCCGGCGAGGGCAGGGGCGGGTAGTCCGTGTAGCCCTCCGCGCCGCCCACGTACATCAGGAACTTGTCCCGTATCGGGTTCAGGGGAGCTGACCTGCGGAGGCGTTCGATCAGGTCCGGGTTGGCGAGGAAGGGGCGGCCAAGGGAGATCAGGTCGGCTCCTGCGGCCAGGAGTCGTTCGCCTGCGGCGCGGCCGCCGTCCGGGGGGAGGGTGTCCGCGGGGGAGATCGGGTTGGCGATGAGGGGGCCGGGCCATGCCGCCCGGATGTGCTGGAAGTGCGGGGAGGACGGGTCCGCGTGGACGAGGTGGAGGTAGGCCAGCGGGCCCAGGGACGTGAGGGAGGTCACGAGCGCCGGGTAGAGGGACTCCGTGTCGCCCTCCTCGATGCCGTTGACCGTCAGGCCGGGAGAGAGGCGGACGCCCACCCGTTCCGGGCCGATCGCCTCGGCCACCGCGCGGACCACCTCGACCGTGAAACGGATGCGGTGGGCGACCGGGCCGCCGTACGCGTCCGTACGCCGGTTCGTGTTGGCCGCCAGAAACTGGTGCAGCAGGTAGCCGTTGGCCGAGTGCACCTCTACGCCCTCGAAACCCGCGTCGATCGCGCGGCGGGCGGCGGCCGCGAAGTCCGCGATCGTCTGCCTGATGTCGTCCCGGGTCATCTCGCGCGGGACGACGGACTCCTCATGGCCGTTCGGGGTGTGGATGCCGCCCGGGAGGGGGACCGGGGACGGGGCCAGCGGGGTCAGACCGCTTGTCGCCGGGTGGCCCACGCGGCCGCCGTGCTGCAACTGCACGAACATCCGGCCGCCCGCCTCGCGCACCGCCCTCGTCACCTGTTGCCAGCCGGCCTGGTGCGCGTCGGTGTGCAGGGCGGTGATGTTCGGGTACGTCCGGCCCACCGCATTCGGGGTCGCCGCCTCCGCGATGATCAGGCCCGCGGTGGCGCGCTGGGCGTAGTAGGTCGCCATGAGGGGGGTCGGGGTGCCGTCGGGGTGGGCTCTGTTGCGGGTCATGGGGGCCATGACCAGGTGGTTGGGGAGGGGGAGCGTGCCCAGGTGGGTGGGGTTGAGGAGGGGGGAGGGTGGTGGTGTGGGGAGCGCTGGCGCGGGGGCGGGCAGGGGCGCGGCCGGAGTCGTGGCGTGCGGGCCCGTCACGGGGTCGGGCTTCGGCGCGCGGGTGTCGCTAATCGTGTGCGGCGCGTTGGTCGTGGTGGTCGTGTGCGGCGCGTTGGTCGTGGTGGTCGTGTGCGGCGCAGTGGTCGTGGTCATCGGCTCGCTCCCTGCCTGGTGTCTTCCGGTAGCCGGTGCGTTCTGTCCGGCCCTGAACACACTGCGGGGCGGCGCTTCGGGTTCTCTGGTGGGTCGACTGCTGGTTCGCTTCGGGTCGGTACGCGGGGCTTCGCTTGTGGGGTTGGTACGCGGGGTCCGTGCATCACTTCGCAGGACGCTCGCAGGTCGCTCGCAGGGCGCTCGCAGGTCGCTCGCCGGGCGCTCGCCGGGCGCTTCAGCGTCCGGCCTGCGGGCCCGGCGGGTCGGGTCGGGCGGAGCGGGGCGGCCCCGACGTCTCGCCTCAGGTCGTCCAGCAGAGCCCACCGACCACCCCCACCCACCCCCAACCACTTCCCCTCCCGGGGGATAACCCCACCCCCAAAACCCCAAGTCCCCCCATGTTCCCGCCCCGTTCCAGGCGGGACGCTGGTGGCATGACCTCGACGACGTTCCTCGGCGCCGGCAGCCGGCAGCACACCCCCGACCGGCCTCGGCCGCACGCCCCCTTCTGGCGCGCCCCCTTCGCCGGTTCGACCTACCGCGAGATCGGGCACACGCTGACCTCGCTGCCCGTGGCCGTCGCCGGGTTCGTCTTCTCCGTGACGATGGTGGCCCTGGGGCTGAGCACGCTGGTGGTCTGGGTCGGGTTGCCGTTGCTGGCGGGGGCGCTGGCCGGGGCGCGGGGGCTCGGCGGGGCCGAACGGAACCGGGCCCGCGCCCTCCTCGACCTGGACGTCCCCGGTCCGCGGAGCGCGCCCGCGGCCGGTCTGCGCGGGCGGCTCCTGGATGCCGCCGGGTGGAAGGCTCTGCTGTTCCACACGGTGATGTTCCCGTGGCGGGTGATGTCGTTCGTCGTGTCGGTGACGTTCCTGGTCACGGGGTGGGCCGTCGCGCTGTTCCCGACGTACTCCTGGGTGTTCCACCGCTACCTGGACTGGCCGGGCTACCGCGTCTACGACTTCACGACCGACGCGGGTGTGCACCACGCCTACTACATCGAGTCGCCCGCGCAGGTCGCCGGCGTCTCGGCGATCGGGTTCGTGCTCGTGTTCCTGACGCCGCTGCTCGTGCGCGGGCTGACGAACGTCGACCGCGTCGCGCTCCGCTCACTCCTGTCCGGACCCTCCGCCAAGTGAGCGGTCGCGCGTGAGCACGGGACGCAGCGCGTCGAGGACGGTGGCGTCGTCGACCGTCGACGGCACCGGTTCGTCGAGCCCGTCCGCGATGCCCCGCATCGTCCTGCGCAGGATCTTTCCCGAGCGCGTCTTCGGCAGTGCGGCGACCACCGCCACGTCCTTGAGCGAGGCGACGGCGCCGATCCGGTCCCGTACGAGGGCGATCAGCTCCGCCTCCACGGCGCGCGGGTCGGCGTCCTGGCCCGACTTCAGGACCACCAGGCCGCGCGGCACCTGCCCCTTCAGCGCGTCCGCCACCCCGATCACCGCGCACTCGGCGACCGCGGGGTGGGACGCCAGGACCTCCTCCATGGCGCCGGTGGACAGCCGGTGGCCAGCGACGTTGATGACGTCGTCGGTGCGGCCCATGACGAAGACGTAGCCGTCCTCGTCGATGTGGCCGCCGTCGCCGGTCAGGTAGTAGCCGTCGTACGCGGAGAGGTAGGAGGCGACGAAGCGGTCGTCGTCGTTCCAGAGGGTGGGGAGCGAGCCGGGTGGCATCGGGAGCTTGACCACGATCGCCCCGTCCTCGCCCGCCGGGGCCTCCTTGCCGGACGCGTCCAGGACCCGTACGTCCCAGCCGGGCAGCGGATACGTGGCCGAGCCCGGTTTCACGGGCGCCGCCTCGATGCCGACCGGGTTGGCGGCGATCGGCCAGCCGGTCTCGGTCTGCCACCAGTGGTCGACGACCGGGATGCGCAGCAGGTCGCTGGCCCAGTGGTACGTCTCCGGGTCGAGGCGTTCCCCGGCGAGGAAGAGGTGGGTGAGGCGGCTGAGGTCGTACCGCCGCGCCAGTTCTCCCTGCGGGTCCACCTTCTTGATCGCGCGGAACGCCGTCGGGGCCGTGAACAGCGCCTTCACCCCGTACGCCTGCGCCACCCGCCAGAACTGGCCCGCGTCCGGCGTCCCGACCGGCTTCCCCTCGTACAGGACGGTCGTCGCGCCCGCGAGGAGCGGCCCGTAGACGATGTACGAGTGGCCGACGACCCAGCCCACGTCGGACGCCGTGAACATGACGTCCCCCGGCCCGACGCCGTACACGGCCTCCATGGACCAGCGCAGCGCGACCGCGTAGCCGCCGCAGTCGCGGACGACGCCCTTCGGCTTCCCGGTCGTGCCGGACGTGTAGAGGATGTAGAGCGGGTCGGTGGCGGCGACGGGCACGGGCGCCGCCGGGCTTCCGGCCGCCGCGCGCATCGCCTCCCGCCAGTCGACGTCGCGCGGACCCAAGTCGGCTTCTGCCTGCGGCCGTTGCAGGATCACGCACGCCTCGGGCTTGTGAACCGCCAGCTCCACCGCCCGGTCGAGAAGCGGCTTGTACGGGACGACGCGCGCCCCCTCGATCCCGCAGGACGCCGAGACGACGACCTTCGGCGCCGCGTCGTCGATCCGCACGGCCAGCTCGGGCGCCGCGAACCCACCGAACACCACGGAGTGCACCGCCCCGATCCGCGCGCACGCGAGCATCGCGACGACCGCCTCCGGCACCATCGGCATGTAGATCACGACCCGGTCCCCGCGCCCGACCCCGAGCCGGACGAGCGCCCCCGCGAACGTGGCCACCTCGTCCGTCAGTTCGGCGTACGTGTACGTGCGCTGCGCGCCGGTCACCGGGGAGTCGTAGATCAGCGCCGCCTGCTCCCCGCGCCCCGCCGCCACGTGCCGGTCGAGGGCGTTGTGACACACATTGAGGCGCCCGTCGGGAAACCACCTGTAGAACGGCGCCCGCCCCGCATCCAGCGCCCGCCCGGGCATCACGTCCCAGTCGACGGCCCCGGCGGCGGCCAGCCAGAACCCCTCGGGGTCCTGCGTACTCGCGCGGAAGACTTCCTCGTACGACGTACCGACCGACCTCATCCGCACTCCCGCGCTGTCGTGGGTGGTACACGATTCCCGGTCGAGGCTGTCAGCAACCGGCCATTGGTCAAGACGTGGATCAGTTCTTCACAACACCTCCTCACGTGACCGCGCGGAGGTCTACGGTGCGTCATATGCACCGCGTTCGTGTGGCGGTGATGCGCGAGGGGGGGTTGGGCACGTGCACGAGATGTCCAAAGGAGCCAACGTCGGTCTGGCGTCCTTGGGGGAGACCACGGGGTCCGTCACCGTGAGCCTGAGCTGGAGCAGCACGTCGGGGGACGGGGACGCGGACGTCTCCGTGCTGCTGCTCGGTCCGGACGACAAGGTGCGCGGCGACGAGGACTTCTACTTCTACAACCATCCGTCGGCAGCTGACGGAACGGTTCACCTGCTGGGGAAGTCGCCCACGGGAGACGGCAACGAGGACCGGATCGGCCTCGATCTGGCGGCGATGTCCGCGGACGTGTCCCGCGTCGTCATCGCGGCGAGTCAGTACGGGTCCACTGTCTTCGGGGATCTGGACGACCTCCGGCTGACGCTTTCCGACCGGTCGGGAGAGCCGCTCATCGGCTTCTCCATCACTGACGCGAGCGTCGAGACGGCCTTCGTCTTCGGCGAGTTGTACCGGCGAGCGGGCGAGTGGAAGTTCCGTGCCGTCGGCCAGGGTTACGAGACCGGGCTCGCGGGACTGGCCACCGACTTCGGTATCGACATCGTCGATGACACTGACACTGACGGCGACAGCGACACCGGCGGCGGGACGGACCATGACGCCGGCACGGACGCCCGTCCGGCGGATGCCGCAGGGATCACCGGCACACGGGCTGCCGACGCCGTGCCCGTGCCCCCGGTCGCGCCGTCGCCGATGCCGGCCGTGCCCGCGCAGCCCGGACCGGTCGACGCAACGGTGGCACCGGCCGCCGCCCCTCCCCGCAAACGCGCGGCCCGTACGGCGAAGAAGAAGGTCACCCTGCCCAGGACCGCCAAGAAGTCCCTCGCGGAGAACGACGCGTGGAAGCCCGCCCGGCTGTTCCCCGTTCCGTCCTTCAAGAGCGACAAGGAGCGGGAGGTGCGTGCGACCTCGGTACTGCTGGCCGTGATGGAGCAGGTCCCGGAGTTCGGGCGCCGGCTCATGGCCGGCTTCGGCGCGCCTGCCGGTCGGATGCAGACCTTCACCGAGGTCTCGATGCCCAACGGGGACTCCCCGAAGCGCCCCGACGGCGTGATCCGCGTGGAGCGTGCGGGCAGGCTGTGGACGGCCCTTCTGGAGACGAAGACCAACGGGAACCCGCTGAAGGCCGAGCAGGTCCAGAGCTACGTCGACATCGCCGCGCGCCGGGGTTACGAAGCCGTCATCACCCTCTCCAACGATGTGGCCCTCGAAGGCAGCCCTCTGGTCGACGTCAAGATCGACGGTCGTCGCAAGCACAAGGTGTCCCTCTGGCACTTGTCGTGGGCCGAGGTGGCGCACCAGGCCCAGATGCTGATCCGCCACGAGGGCGTGGCGAACGCGGCGCACGCCTGGCTGTTGCAGGAGTTGCTGCACTACCTGCAGCACGACAACTCCGGCTGCCACGGTTTCCAGAACATGGGGCCCGCCTGGCTACCGGTGCGGGGCGCCATCGACACGGAGACCCTGTGCCAGGGGGACGCGCGGGCGGTCGAGGTCGTGGAGAGCTGGGAACGGCTGATCCGGCAGGTCTGTCTGCGCCTCGGCGGAGAGCTCGGGCAGAAGGCACTTCCCGTCCAGCGCAGCAGGCGTGGCAGTGACCCGCAGGCCCGGCGGGCGGCGCAGGCGGAACGGTTGTGCGAGGAGGGACGTCTCTCCGCCGAGCTGCGTGTGGACGGAGCGCCCGGCACGCTCACGATCACGGCGGACCTGCGCACCGGCAGGCTGCGGACATCGGTCGACGTGGATCCGCCCGAGGGCAGTTATCCGTTGTCCTCCGCGAAGCGGCTGATCAAGGCGCTGGCGGAGGCCCCCGCCGACCTGCACGTGGAGACGTTGACCGACGGTGGAGGAGGGCCGCGAAGCACTCTTGAACGTCTGCGCCCGGAACCCGGTGACCTGCTGCCGAAGGACGGCGCCACCATCACGGGCTTCCGGCTGTCCCTGTTCAAGAGTGCGGGCGGAGCCCGTGGCAACGCCGAGTCCGGGTTCATCCGCAGTGTCGACGACTCGGTGGACCGTTTCTACGGGACCGTGGTCACGCACCTCGCCGAGCTGAACCGCCGTACGACGCGACGGCCACGGACGACCACGTCGACCGTACCGGCCTGACCGCCCGGCGCGGCGCGCTCACGCGACCCCGGTCAGGCCATCACCGCGGTCAACAGCACCACCGCGTCCGTCAGCGCCACCAAGCCGTGGCGTTCCTGGGGGATCGCGTGGAGTTCGTTCTGGGTGAGGTCCGCGTCGCCGGAGACCGCGGTGAGGCGGACGCGGCCGCGCAGGACGAGGAGGGTGGCGGACTGGGGGGTGTTGTGTTCCTCCAGGGCGCTGCCCTCGGTCAGGGCGATGACGCTCTGGCGCAGGGGGTCCTCGCGGACCAGGACTTCGGCGCTGCGGCCGTGTGCGTCGCGGTGGGCGGCGGCCAGGTGTTCGTCGGCCAGGGCGGGGAGGTCGTACGTCGTCGTCATGGGCCCAGGGTGGCCCGTACGGCTGCGGAGCGCGACGTGGTGTCAGCCGATCGGTTCAGGCCGCGCCGGGCGGCGTCCCGGGCAGTTCTCGTCCACCGTGTCCGCGAAAGCCCTGGCCAGGGGGGAGAGGGCGGACCAGCGGCGGACCGCCCAGCCGACCCGGAGGGGTGGCAGGGACGGGACCGGGAGCATGGTCAGGGAGTGGTGGGGGGCGGTGCGCAGGCCGGGGAGGTCGGGGACGAGGGCGTGGCCGAGGCCGAGTTCGGCCAGGTGGACCGCGGTGTCCCAGTCGGCGATGCCGGTGCCCGAGGCGGGGCCCTTGCCGAGGCCCAGTTCGGCGAAGTGGTGGTCGAGGTGGGCGCGGGACGTCGCGTGCGCGGGCGGGAGGATCAGCTGGGCGGAGGCGCCCAGGTCCTCGGGGGTGGCGGTCTTCTTCGCCGCGAGGGCGTCGTCCTCGCTCACCGCGAGGACCCAGGGCAGCTCCACGACGGGGCGCAGTTCGATGCCGCGTTCCGGCGGGCCCAGGGTGATCCAGGCCAGGTCGAGGTCGTGCGCGGCGAGCGCCTCGAAGCAGCTCCGGCTCGAACTGACGGTCTGAAACTCCAGGCTGAGCTTGGGATGCGTCCGGCGGAACGCGACGATCGCCGCCGCCATGAAGTGCCGTACGGACGTGGCGCCGGTCGCCACCCGCACCGAGCCGCTCTCGCCGCGCGCCAGGTCGTCGAGGCGGCGCAGCGCCTGGTCGAGGGCGCCGAGGCCGTCGGCGGCCGCGGCGCGCAGGATGCGGCCCGCGGGGGTGGGCACGACTCCACGCGCGTGCCGTTCGATGAGGCCGATGCCGACCTCCTTCTCCAGGCGCTTCACGTGCTGGCTGACCGCGGACTGGGTGCAGGACAGTTCGCGGGCCACGGCGCTGAGACTGCCCGCGCGGCAGACGGCGACGAAGACGCGGAGGTCGTCGAGGGTCATGGACCCAAGCTAGCGCTTGGGGGTGTGCAAGGGCACCCGAGGATTGACTTGGCTCGGGAGTCGGAGCACGATCCCTTTCGGGTCGATCCCCAGGGCGGCAACCCGTCGCGGAGGTCGCGAACTCCCGTCGGGTGCCGACCCGTCGGGTGCCGACCCGTCGGACGGATCCGTGGAAGCGCCGGAGGGCTCGTGGACGTAGGGGAAGCCGTAGCCGTCTGCGGCGCGGGGATCGCCGCGGGCGGCATGAACGCCATCGTGGGGTCCGGGACGCTGATCACCTTTCCCACGCTGCTCGCCTTCGGCTACCCCGCCGTCGTCGCCAACGTCTCCAACAACGTCGGGCTCGTGCCGGGCGTGCTCAGCGCCGCGTACGGCTACCGGCGCGAGCTGCGCGGCCAGCGCCGCCGCCTGATGCGGTTCGGGGCCGCCTCCCTGCTCGGCGGGCTCGCGGGCGCTCTGCTCCTGCTGCGCCTCCCGGACTCCGCGTTCCGCGCCGTCGTGCCGGTGCTGATCCTGACCGCCTGCGCCCTCGTCCTGCTCCAGCCGCGCCTGAACCGCTGGGCGAAGGACCGGCGGCGGGCCGGTTCACGGGCCGACGGCGGTGTGCCGATGTGGCTCGGCGTCCTCGGCACCGGCGTCTACGGCGGCTACTTCGGCGCGGCCCAGGGCGTACTGCTCATGGGCATGTTCGGCGCCGTGCTCCGCGACGACCTGCAACGCCTGAACGCCGCCAAGAACGTCCTCGCCTCGCTGGTCAACGGCGTCGCCGCGATCGTCTTCGTCATCGCCGCCGACATCGACTGGACGGTGGCCGCGCTGATCGCCGCCGGGTCCACGGTGGGCGGCCTGCTCGGCGCGCGGCTCGGGCGACGGCTGCCCCCGGCCGCGATGCGCGCGGTCATCGTCACGGTCGGCGTGACGGCCTCGGTGCTCCTGATCGTGCGCTCATGAAGACGCCGCAGGCCCGCGGGCCGGAGGACATCGCCTACCGGCTGTAGAACCCCAACTGCGCCCGCTTCTCCGCCAGTTTCACGTCCGGCAGGTCGATCTCCGGCAGCACGATCTCCCCGCTGAACTCGAAGCCCGCGCGCCGCAGCACCGCGATCGCCTTGTCGTTGCGCGCGTCCGGCTCCGCCACGAGGCGCTTGCGGCCAAGGATGTCGAACCCGAACGAGACGAACACGCGCGTCAGCGCCTCGGTGAACCCGTGCACGGCGCCCTCCTTGCCCGCCGGGCCGACGAGCAGGTGCACGCCGAGGTCGCCGTCGCGCACCTCGTAGCACTCGCTGACCCGGTCGGCCTCGGGCTCGTACGTCTGGAACAGCGCGACGGGCGTGCCGTCGAGCCGGACGAGCCAGGCGTGGTGCGTGTCGAGGGAGTCGAGGTGCGTGTATATCTCGCGCACCTCGTCCCGGGTCAGCCCCGTCATGCCCCAGAACCGGGCCCGCTCCTCGCTCACCCAGGAGTGCAGTACGTCGATGTCGGCGCCGGCCGGGTCGAGGCGCTCGACCCGGAACGTGCCGAACCCCTCGATGGTCTCCTCGTACGCGACAGAGGTGGCGGGCAGTGCTTCGGTCACGGGGCGCGGCTCCTTGATCAGGCGGGTGAAATCGGTGGTCACGGGGACGAGTTCGCCGCGCAGCCACAACGGCAGCTGGTCCCGGTGGTGCCCGGAGGCGGGCACCCCGGACGCGCCGAGCGGCACGACCCAGCGGCTGTCGTCGCGCCGTGCGAGGTCCCACACGTAGCGGGCGGCGGGTCCGCGCACGCTGAGGTCGGTCAGTCCGGGCACGCTCGACGTCGACAGGACGCAGTCGTGGTCGCCGTCGAGGGCCGGCCATACGGTGGCGGGGTCCGGCAGCGCCTGCCAGGGCGCGAGCCGGTGCAGCTCGCCCCAAGTGGTGTCCGGGTCGCCCGCCGCCTCCTCGACCGCCGCGCGGACGGCCGCGATGCGGTCCTCGTACGGGAGCCAGTCATCGGCCAGCAGGTGTTCCAGGGCGAAGGCGACCCGCGGTACGAGCGCGAGCCACGGCCGGAACACCTCCGGGTAGGCGGGGGTGAGGTCCGTGAGGCCGGCGAACCGTTCGTGCCGGGCCAGGCGGAGCGCCACGCGCGAGCGCACGCGCGCGTAGGCGGCCGCCCGCACACTGCCGGCCACCATGCGGCGGTCCCAGTTGAGCAGGCTCTCGCGCAGCCCGGCCGCCGCCGGGGAGAGGTCGTCGAGCCGTGCCACCAGGTCGAGGAGCGGCTTGCAGGAGGCGAGTTCGGTGTCGGTGTGGACGCGGCTCATCTCCTCGGCCTGCCACGACTCCCGCTCGTCGAGCAGGGCGCGGATGCGGCGGGCGCGGTGCGGCGGGGCGAACTCGACGCCGAGCGGGGCGGCCAACGAGCGCTCGTTCGCCATGACGGCGACGCCCTCGACCCCGGCGCGCGGCAGGGGTTCGTGGCGTCCTTGCCACGCGTACCGCTCCTCCCATGCGGGCACCACGCGGAGCATGTTCTCCGGGTCGCGCACGGGGACGGTGCCCGCGACGCGGTGCAGCAGGCCGCCCTCGGTGTCGGCGGCGAGGACGACGTTGACCGGCTCGGCCCAGCGGTCGAAGGCGCGGTCCACGTCGGCGACGGTACGGGCGCGGAGCAGGTCGGGGAGCGCGGCGAAGCCCAGGTCCTCGTACACGCGCGCGGGCTGGCGCAGGCTGATGCCCTCGCCGCCCTCGTGGTCGGGGCCGCCGATGACGACGACGCCGCGCTCGGTCTCGACGACCTCGACGCCGTCCTCCGTGTGCGCGTGGGCGGCACGCCAGCCGTCCGGGCCGTACGCCTCCACGCCGCCGTCCGGCGTACGTCGCAGCCGCTCGCGGTACAGGTCCTGGTAGTCGGCCATGGCGTTGGTGATCGCCCAGGCGACCGGTCCGGCGTGGCCGAAGTGGCCGATGCCGGGGATGCCGGGCACGGCGAGGCCGACGACGTCGAACTCCGGGCAGGCGAGCCGGATCTGCTGGTAGACGCCCGGGTCCTCGATGAAGCGGTGCGGGTCGCCGGCGATCAGCGCGCCGCCGCCCGCCGCACGGGCCCCGTCGACGAGCCAGCCGTTGCTCCCCGCGGTGGCGGGCCCGTCGGTGGCGAACCGGCCGACCGCGTCCGCGCCGAGCCGCCGCGCGACCTCGTCCCGCCACAGCTTGGCCGGGAACCCGGCGAACAGCACGTGCGTCGACAGCCACACGCCGAGCGGGGTCCACGGCTCCCAGCGGCCCGGCGCGACCCCGGCCCGCGCGAACTCCGGCGCGTCGGCGCCGCGCTCCCGCAGGCCGTGGTTGACGCCGTCGACATAGGCGGTGACCCACGCGCGCGTGGCCTCGTCCAGGGCGTCGAGGCAGCGCCGCGCGGTGTCGGCGAGGCGGGCCTGCCGCGCGAAGACGTCCCAGGCGCGGGCGTCCGGGCCGAGCGGCTTGGCCGAGTCGCCGAGCAGGCGGTGCCGCTCGACCTCCAGTTGCCAGGCGCGGTCGACGGCGGTCACGTACCCCTGCGCGTACGCGAGCGATGAGGCGTCGTCCGCCCGCAGGTGCGGGATCCCCCACGCGTCACGGAAGACCTCGAAGTCCGCCACGCCCGTTGCGCCGACGACGGTCACGCGTCCTCCACTCGCTCTCCACAGTTCTTAGGTGACCCTAACCTAATTCGCACAGGAGTCGGAGAGGCGGACCGGCGAGGACCGGCCAATTCCCGGCCGACGTCAAGGCGGCACGCCGGGCGTAGCCCACAAGGGCGGTTCTGGCGGCCCCGGCGCAGGTCACGGCCGGGTCCGGGGGACAAGACCCCGTATGAGCGCCGCCACGTCCGCCCCGCGCGTCCCGCACACCGGGCCGCCCGCGGGCCCGTGCGGACGGCGCACCGGGACCCGGACCGGGACCCGGACCGGGGCGACCGGGACCCGGACCGGGGCACGCGCGCTCACCCCCGCCGCCCTCCCCTTTCTCACCCCGCTCCTCGCCCCGCTCCTCATCCCCGTCCTCGTCCTCCTGCTGGCCGTGGTGGCCGCGCCGCTCGCCGCGACGCCCGCGCAGGCCGCCGCCCCGCTCCCGGCCGCCGCGTCCTCCCTGGAGACCGGCGAACTCCACCAGGACACCCCGGAGGCGACCCTCCGCCTCCCGACGGGCCACCCGACGCGACTGCCGAGGGACCCACGCCCGGCCCCGTACGCGCGCGAGGCCGTCGGCACCGGCGCCGCCGCACACCGCACGCCCCCGTCCCCCCGCGCCCCGCGCTCCGTCGTCCTGCGCTGCTGACGGTCACCGGCCCCCGGCCGCCCGCACCGACGCACCGCACGACCTCCGCAGGACACGGAAGGACACCCCCATGCCCAAGGACCCGCACGCGCTGCTCCGCGCCCTCGTACGCGCGGAAGCGACCCGCGCCCGCCTCCCCCGCGACACCTCCCCGAGCGAGAAGCCGACCCCGGCACCGGCGCCGACGGCCCCGCGCCGCACGCAGGCCACGCCGAGGGACGAGAACGACCACTGAGGAAGGGGGGGCCGGGGGACGGAGGCCGGGGGACGGAGGCCGGGGGGGCCACAACAACGGCCCTCCCGCCCCGTCAACCCGGCGCCTCCCCCTCCCCCGTACGAGCGTTCCCCTCGTCACTCCAGACGTACGCTCCCTCTCAAGCCGCCGGACGCCCCGAATCCCGGTCCGACCGGCGGCAGCCCCCGCGCTGCCTGGTTCCGGCCCCCTCCCGGGCCGGTGCCCTCCCGGTTCGCACCGGTTCCAGGGGGTATCTACCGGACTCGTCCTGCGTCTCCATGGCTGCGCCCGGCGAGCCCGGCCCGGTAGGCTTTCCGTGTGATCTTCAAGCGCATCGGAAACGGCCGGCCGTACCCCGACCACGGCCGGGAAAGCACCCGGCAGTGGGCGGACGTCGCGCCGCGCCCGGTCCGCCTCGATCAGCTCGTGACGACCAAGGGCCAGCTCGACCTCGAGACGCTGCTCGCCGAGGATTCCACGTTCTACGGCGACCTCTTCGCGCACGTCGTGAAGTGGCAGGGCGACCTCTACCTGGAGGACGGCCTGCACCGCGCGGTCCGCGCCGCGCTCCAGCAGCGCCAGGTGCTGCACGCCCGCGTCCTCGAACTGGGCTGACCCGCCCCGCACGTCCGCCCCCCGGCCCCGCGTTGGCCCTTTTGGGTTGGCCTGCACCCCATGTGGTGATCATTTAATAGGCATCACCGCCGCACGGCACTACGCTGCGCTCATGAGCATGCTCACTCCCCCCGGCATGGGCGGTAAGTACCGCATCACGGGGGACAAGTACCCCCGGATGCGCCGCGGTCGCCCCCGCGGCAGGATCGTGCTCGCCGTCGTCGCGTCCGTCGCCGTGCTCGGGCTGATCGGCTGGGGCTCGCTCCAGCTCGTAGACGTCTTTACCGGCGGCGGCAAGGCCAAGGCCGCGGGCGCCGCCCCCGCCGACTGCGCGAAACGGCCGGAAGCCTCCGCCGACCCCGCGTCGACGACGGCCAAGAAGCTGCCCACCCCGAAGCAGATCAAGGTGAACGTCCTCAACGCCACGCCCCGCGGCGGCCTGGCCAAGAAGACCGCCGACGAGCTGAAGAAGCGCGGCTTCACCATCGGCGAGGTGGGCAACGCGACGAAGGAGTACGACAAGAAGGTCAAAGGCGTCGGACTGCTGCTCGGCGCCAAGGCGGCGACCGACGCGGCGCTCCCGGTCCTCGGCACGCAGCTGACCGGGGCCGAGCAGAAGACCGACACCCGCGCCAAGCCGGCCGAGGTCGACCTGATCATCGGCACGGCCTTCAAGTCCCTGGCACCGAAGCCGGCGGCGGACAAGGCGCTGAAGGACCTGAACGCCCCGAAACCCGCCCCCTCCGCATCGCCGACCTGCTCCTGAGGGGCGCGGGGAACGGCGCGAGCACCCACGAAAAAGCCGCGGCCGCGACTGCTCAGCAAGGGGGCAGACGCGTCTGCGGCTTCTTTCTTCCGGACGGGGCCCGCTACTCGGCGGCCCCGTACATACGGTCACCCGCGTCGCCGAGACCCGGCACGATGTACCCGTTCTCGTTGAGCCGCTCGTCGACCGACGCGGTCACCACGGTCACCGGCGTCCCCGCCAGCTCACGCTCCATGACCTCGACGCCCTCCGGCGCGGCGAGCAGCACCACGGCGGTGACGTCGTCCGCACCGCGCTTGATCAGCTCCTGGATCGCCGCGACGAGCGTGCCGCCCGTGGCGAGCATCGGGTCCAGAACGTAGACCTGGCGGCCGGACAGGTCGTCCGGCATACGGGTGGCGTACGTGGACGCCTGCAGCGTCTCCTCGTTGCGCACCATGCCGAGGAAGCCCACCTCGGCGGTCGGCAGCAGCCGGACCATGCCGTCCAGCATGCCGAGACCGGCGCGCAGGATCGGCACCACCAGCGGACGCGGGTACGACAGCTTCACGCCCGTCGTACGCGAAACGGGGGTGTCGATGTCGACCTGCTCGGTGCGCACGTCCCGGGTCGCCTCGTACGCGAGCAGGGTGACCAGCTCGTCGGCGAGGCGCCGGAAGGTCGGGGAGTCGGTGCGCTTGTCGCGCAGCGTGGTGAGTTTGTGCGCCACCAGCGGGTGGTCGACGACGTGGATCCGCATGTCCTCAACAGTAACCGGGGCCCAGGGCCCGGGCTCCCCCGCGCGGTGGCATGGGCAGCCCTGACCGGGGGAAAGTGGAGGGGACGCGAAGGACTGGGGTGGTGGTGCGGCGATGCCCGACGAGGAACGGCGGGGGCGGCCCGCGACGGACGTGGCGCCCGGGGAGCCGGTGGAGGCGGACGCCGAACGCAGGCGCAGGCGCGCCGTGTTCCTGCGCGAGCTGACCGAGGCGCGTGAGCTGCGCGCCCGGGTCCAGCCGCGACGCGCGCGGGCCGCACGGATGCGGCGCCAGATGCGGATGCGTACGTTTCGGTGGTGACGTCCGCGTTTCGCCGGTGACACACAGGTGACGAACAGGTGACCGGCCTCACATCGGACCCACCTGATCGGGACGCGCCACGAACACAGCGCGCGGAAGACCTCTCTTGGAGCCCGACTTTCTGCCACGATTCCGAGTGGGCGGGGCTTGAACTGCACTCCCCGCCTTCACGACTCCGCCGGGGGGACCCCCGACCGGCACCTGAGACCAGTGGGAGAGTCACGGTGTACTTCGCCGCACTGCTCGCGCGCACCGAAGACGGGTGGGAAGCGAGCGACACAGAGCTCGACGACGTGGAGACCCTGTCGGACCTGTCCGATCTGGCCCGCGAGGCGTTGGCAGAGACCGACGCCGAGGACGACACCGTCCTCGTCTTCATCGAACAGGAGGACGCGTGGTTCGGCGTCGTCCGGGTGGACGGCGAGGACGATCCTCGCATCTTCATCTCGGACGCGGCCGCCGCCGCCCGCAGCAGCTACGGCGAGATCCTGCTCACCGACGAACTGCTCGGCAAGGATCCGGACGCCGTCACCGACGAGCTGGACTCCCTCGACCTGGACGGTACGGAGGACGGCGAGTCCAAGGCGGACGGGGACGAGGACGAGGAGGATACCGACGGGGGCGTCGGCGCGGGCGCCGATGCCCTGCCCGCCGGACCGCTCGGCGACACGGAGATCCTCGCCGACCTGGGCTTCCCCGAGAAGGAGCTGCTCGCTCTCGACGGGACGGACGCGCTCAGCGAGATCGCCGACGCGCTCGGGGCGGCGGAGGTGCTGGAGACGGTGCGCTGAGCGGAGGGGGCCGACGGGCGGGGTTACATTCCTGCCCGTGACGCCCCCCGATTCCCCTGAGTCCTCCCGTCCCTCCCTTCCCACTGACTTCTCCGATTCCTCCGACTTCGATCCCGTACGAGACCCTTGGCGGCCGGTGATGCGGCAGGCCCTGGCCGAGGCCGGGCTCGCCGCGGCAGCCGGTGACGTACCGGTCGGCGCCATGCTGCTCGGGCCGGATGGGGCCACCGTGCTGGCCACCGCGCACAACGAGCGCGAGCTGACCGGCGACCCCACCGCCCACGCCGAGGTTCTCGCGATCCGGCGGGCGGCGCGGGTGCTCGGGGAGTGGCGGCTGACCGGCTGCACGCTCGTCGTCACCCTGGAGCCGTGCACCATGTGCGCGGGCGCCATCGTCCAGTCCCGCCTCGACCGCGTCGTCTACGGGGCCCGCGACGAGAAGGCCGGAGCGGCCGGCTCCCTGTGGGACGTCATCCGCGACCGCCGCCTCAACCACCGCCCCGAAGTCGTCTCCGAGGTCCTCGCCGAGGAGTGCGCGCGGCCCCTCACGCGCTTCTTCCGCGATACCGATTTCGATCCACGGCACTCCTTGGGCTAGAGTTCCTCTCGGTAGCGTGTCCGAGCGGCCGAAGGAGCTCGCCTCGAAAGCGAGTGTGGGGAAACTCACCGAGGGTTCAAATCCCTCCGCTACCGCTGACAACGCCCCTCTTCCACGGGTTCACCGAGGAAGAGGGGCGTTCTGCATGTCCCGCGCAGGTTTCGTGGATGTGGTTCTCCTGTTCCTCGGTGTGAACAAGTGACCGAGATAGACTCGCGCGGCAACAGGGCGCGGGCATGGGGAGGCCGAACGTAGTGCAGCCGAAGAAGATAGGTCTGTTCGTCGTGGTCGTCTTCGTGCTCTACGTGATCATCACCGACCCCGCCAAGGCCGCCGACTACGTCCAGATAGGCTTCGAGGGCGTCTCGACCGCCGCGCAGTCGGTCGGCGACTTCATGACCTGGGTCGCCAACGGCGGCAAGTAGGCGAAGCAGCCCCGAGCCCTTCAGGGAGAGCACAGCCGTGATCCGCCACCTGGTCCTCTTCAAGCTCAACGACGGTGTGAGCCGTGACGAGCCGCGCGTCGTCCAGGGCGTCGAGGCCTTCCGGGCGCTCGGCGGCCAGATCCCGGAGCTGACGTTCTGGGAGTGCGACTGGAACATCACCGACCGCCCCATCGCGTACGACTTCGCGATCAACTCGGCGGTCGAGGACACGGACGCCCTGAAGCGGTACCTCGAACACCCCGCGCACCAGGCGGGCGTGGCCCTGTGGCGCGAGTTCGCCACGTGGGTGATCGCCGACTACGAGTTCTGACCGGCCCGCACGGCGGACCCGCACGACAGACCCGTACGGCCAAACGGCCCCTCGCTGGAACGGCGAGGGGCTTTTTCGTGTCTCCACTCGGAACTGTCCCAACTTGCCCTGCAACACGTAGTTATAAGGTGCTTGCACACAGTGCACATGTCTTGTGATGCTATGACCGCTTTTGACCGATGAGTTGACCGATGAGTTGATGAATACAGAGGTGGGGTTGACCGTGCCGGCCAGTACTGCGCCTCAGGCGCCGCCCGCGAAGTCCACGCGCGGCGCCGACACACGGGCCCTCACGCAGGTCCTGTTCGCGCAGCTGAAGGACCTTCCGCCGGGCAGCCCCGAGCACTCCCGGGTGCGCGGCGCGCTCATCGAGGCCAACCTTCCCCTCGTGCGGTACGCGGCGGCCCGCTTCCGCAGCCGCAACGAGCCGATGGAGGACGTCGTCCAGGTCGGCACGATCGGGCTGATCAACGCCATCGACCGGTTCGACCCGGAGCGCGGCGTGCAGTTCCCGACCTTCGCCATGCCGACCGTCGTCGGCGAGATCAAGCGGTACTTCCGCGACAACGTGCGGACCGTGCACGTGCCGCGCCGCCTGCACGAGCTGTGGGTCCAGGTGAACGCCGCGAGCGAGGACCTGACCACCGCCTTCGGCCGCTCCCCGACCACCGGTGAGATCGCCGAACGCCTCCGCATCCCGGAGGAGGAGGTGCTCGCCTGCATCGAGGCCGGGCGCTCGTACCACGCGACGTCCCTGGAGGCCGCGCAGGAGGGCGACGGGATGCCCGGGCTCCTGGACCGGCTCGGCTACGAGGACCCGGAACTGGACGGCGTGGAACACCGCGACCTCGTCCGGCACCTCCTCGTCCAACTGCCGGAGCGCGAACAGCGGATCCTGCTCCTGCGCTACTACAACAACCTGACGCAGTCGCAGATCAGCGCCGAACTGGGCGTCTCCCAGATGCATGTGTCAAGGCTCCTCGCCCGCAGTTTCGCGCGACTTCGATCCGCAAACAGGATCGATGCGTAGCTGGAACGGGTAGACCACTTCAGCGGGGTTTTTCCGACAGAAACCCCGCCCACTTTGGCCACACCCCCTGCGTCCTGCGGTGATTCGTCCCTTCCATGTCGACATGTCACTACAGCGTGTTGCCGACATGTGACATTCTGCTGGAACGGCGTTTGGCGCGGCTCCACGTCCGGTATTCAGGTGGAGGCTGCGCTCTTACCTGACGGGAGCGTCCGCCGCGACCGTCCGCGACCTCAAGGGGGTGGCATGTCCGCAGACCAGGGCAGCTCGAAGGTGCTCACGCTCCCGCCCGGTGTGTCCGATGACGCGAGCGCGTCCACGACCGCCGCGCCGATCGACTCCCCGCCCGCCGAGATGGCGGAGGTGACGGAGGCGCCGGAGGAGGCCGCGTCCTCGATGGCTTCGGTGTCGTCGGCGTCCATCGACACCCGGACCCTGTCCCGCTCCCTGTTCCTGCGGCTGTCCGCGCTCGACGAGCACAGCCCCGAGCGGGCTTATGTACGCGACACCCTCATCGAGCTGAACCTGCCGCTCGTGCGGTACGCGGCGGCGCGCTTCCGCAGCCGGAACGAGCCGATGGAGGACATCGTCCAGGTCGGCACGATCGGTCTGATCAAGGCGATCGACCGGTTCGACTGCGAGCGCGGGGTGGAGTTCCCGACGTTCGCGATGCCGACCGTCGTCGGCGAGATCAAGCGCTTCTTCCGTGACACCTCCTGGTCGGTCCGGGTGCCCCGGCGCCTCCAGGAGCTGCGGCTCGCCCTCACCAAGGCCTCCGACGAGCTCGCGCAGAAGCTGGACCGCTCGCCCACCGTCCCCGAACTCGCCGCGGTGCTCGGCGTCTCGGAGGAGGACGTGGTCGACGGCCTGGCCGTGGGCAACGCGTACACGGCGTCCTCCCTCGACTCCCCGGCCCCCGAGGACGACGGCGGCGAGGGCTCCCTCGCGGACCGGCTCGGCTACGAGGACACGGCGCTGGAGGGCGTCGAGTACCGGGAGTCGCTCAAGCCGCTCCTCGCCAAGCTGCCGCCGCGCGAGCGCCGGATCATCATGCTGCGCTTCTTCGCGAACATGACGCAGTCGCAGATCGGCGAGGAGGTCGGCATCTCGCAGATGCACGTCTCCCGGCTGCTCACGCGGACGCTGGCGCAGTTGCGTGACGGCCTGATCGCGGACTGACACCGCCCCCTTCCCAACTGACGGGGCGTCAGTCACACTGGCGCGATGTCGCGGACATGGGTGCGAGGGCGTCGTGGGGCGGCCGCCGGTGCCGCCTGTGCGGCTGTGGCCTGTCTCGGCGCCGCCGCCGCGTTCGGCGGAGGGGCGGGGCCCGACGGCTACACGGCCGTGGGTACGGGCTCCGGTGGCCCCACGCCGAGCACCGCGCCCAGCGGCAAGGTCCGCTTCGTACCGCTGGACCCGGCCGGGACCCAGCCCCCTTCCGCCTCGCGCGGCTCTACGGGGTCCAAGTCGCCCGGTGACGCGTCAGCGGGCCGGGACGACGGCTCGCCCTCGGCCGAGACTCCGGGTGCCGCCCGGAGCAGCCGCCAAGGCCCCGGTCAGGACGCCGCCCGGGGTGCCGGTAGGAGCGGCGGCGGCCATGACACCCGTACGGGCTCCGGCTCGGGCGCTTCCGCGGGGGCCGACCCCGGAACCGCCCCGGGCCCGACAGCATCCGCCCCGGTCTCTGGGACCCCCTCCGCACCGGCGCCCGCGAGCCCCGCCGCCCTCAAGGTCGGCGAACCCGTCCTCCGGGCCGCCGACAAGCGCTGGTGCCAGAAGGTGACGCTGGCGCTGCGCAACTCCGGAGGCAGCGCGGTGCGCTCGGGCACGGTGACGTTCGGAACGCACATCGTCGGCTCGCTCGGGATCGACTGGGCGACCGTGCGCAGCACAGAAGAACTCCCCGTGCCGATCGGCGCCGGGGAGGAGAAGAGGAAGACGTGGACCGTGTGCGTCGCGTCCTGGCGGGTCCCGCTGGGGATGCACATCGAGACCCGCGACGTCTCCGTCGACTGGACGTAGGGATCGTTGTCTGAAGGGTGTTACTTGAGGGCCAGCCAGGCCACCGCCGCCACCACGACGACCGCGACCACGATGCCGATGATCACGCCGACGCCGGGGCCGGACTTCACCGGAGCCGCCTGCGCGCGCACGGTGGGGGTGCCGCCCTCGTCGACGAAGGCGCGGAACATCTGGGTGCTGCCCGCGGGGTCGTAGTTGCCTTCGGGGTTCGGGCCCTGGGGGTTGTGTGCCATGGGCCAGGACCCTAGCGAATCGGCGCGACGGGCGCCACAGTCCGCTGATCACCCACGTGAGCTGGGTCTTTACAAGAGCAAGCGAACCTCTTTGCCGTCATTTTATCTTCATGCGTCCCTTTTAGTTTGCCTGCGGCAACCAACTGCTTCTATGGTTGCCCTAAGCAACGAATAGATCCGAGGTCAGGAGGTGCTGTGGCCGCACAGCGTCATTACGACGAGCTGGCCCGTCAGCTCAGTGCCTTCGGCGCCGTCAAAAGGGATATGGCACGCATCCTGCCCCCCGAGTGCCCGGCCGGCTCGGCCGCCGTCCTCACGCTCCTCAAGCGGTACGGGGACATGCGCATGAGCAGGCTGGCCGAGCTCCTCGCGGTGGACATGTCCGTGGCCAGCCGCCACGTGGCCCACACCGCCGACCGCGGCTGGATCGAGCGTCGCCCCGACCCCGCCGACAAGCGCTCGCGCATCCTCACCCTCACCGCCGAGGGGAACGCGCAGATGGACGACCTGAACGTCCGGACGACGGAGCTGCTCGCCGACCGGCTGAGCGACTGGTCGGACGACGAGGTCAACCAGTTGATCACCCTCATGACGCGCCTGCGCGACAGCTTCGGGGACTGCCGGACGACGGCGTCCCGGACCTCGCTCCCCGTCGCCGCACAGCCCGCGGCGTCAGTGCAGACCACCCGTACACCCGCGTAAACGTAAGAAAAGGAATCCCATGGCAACATCCACACCGTCCGGTGTGCGGGGCAGCCATGCCGCCAAGCACGGAGGCGCGCCTTCCGACGGCGGCGCTCCGATGACGCACCGGCAGATCATGGAGGCGCTGTCCGGGCTGCTGCTCGGCATGTTCGCCGCGATCATCTCCTCCACGGTCGTCACCAACGCCCTCCCGGAGATCATCGGCGACCTGGGCGGCGGCCAGTCCGCCTACACCTGGGTCGTCACCGCCTCGCTGCTCGCGATGACGGCCACCACGCCCCTGTGGGGCAAGATGGCCGACCTCTTCAGCAAGAAGGCGCTCGTCCAGATAGCCCTGATCGTCTACGTGGCGGGCTCCGTCATCG
The DNA here is from genome assembly GCF_040644575.1 of Streptomyces sp. NPDC046939. NCBI lineage: Bacteria > Bacillati > Actinomycetota > Actinomycetes > Kitasatosporales > Streptomycetaceae > Streptomyces > Streptomyces sp. NPDC046939. Next base: position 8,115 of record NZ_JBEYWV010000030.1, on the reverse strand, counting down.
CCGGTCTCGCGCAGAACCCGGCGATGCTGATCTCCGCCCGTGCCATCCAGGGCATCGGCGCCGGTGGTCTCTCGGCCCTGGCGCAGATCGTCATGGCGGCGATGATCTCGCCGCGTGAGCGTGGCCGGTACTCCGGTTACCTGGGCGCGACGTTCGCGGTCGCGACCGTCGGCGGTCCGCTGATCGGTGGTGTCATCACCGACACGAGCTTCCTCGGCTGGCGCTACTGCCTGTACGTCGGTGTGCCGTTCGCGCTCATCGCGCTGATCGTGCTGCAGAAGACGCTGCACCTGCCGGTCGTGAAGCGGAAGGTCAAGGTGGACTGGGCCGGCGCCTTCTTCATCACCGCCGCGGCCTGCCTGCTGCTCCTGTGGGTCACCTTCGCCGACGACAAGTACGACTGGCTGTCGTGGCAGACCTACACGATGGTCGGCGGCGCGATCGTCCTCGCGCTCCTCTTCGTCCTGGCCGAGTCCAAGGCGTCCGAGCCGATCATCCCGCTGCACCTGTTCAAGAACCGCACCATCACGCTCGCCTCGGTCGCCTCGCTGTTCGTCGGTGTCGCGATGTTCGCGGGCACCGTGTACTTCTCGCAGTACTTCCAGTTGGCGCGCGACAAGTCGCCGACGATGTCGGGCGTCATGACGATCCCGATGATCGGTGGTCTGTTCCTCTCGTCCACCGTGTCGGGCCAGGTCATCACCAAGACCGGCAAGTGGAAGGCGTGGCTGGTCGCCGGCGGCGTCCTGCTGACCGCGGGCCTCGGCCTGCTCGGCACCATGCGCTACGACACCCCGTACTGGCACATCGCGATCTTCATGGCGCTGATGGGTCTCGGCGTCGGCATGATGATGCAGAACCTCGTCCTGAGCACGCAGAACCAGGTCGCCCCCAAGGACCTCGGTTCCGCTTCCTCCACGGTGACGTTCTTCCGCTCCCTCGGTGGTGCCATCGGCGTCTCGGCGCTCGGCTCCGTGATGACCACGCGCATCACCCACTACGCCAAGGACTCGATCGGCTCCCTCGACCCGAAGGAGCAGATGGCGGCCGGCAAGGCGATGACCGGCGGCGGCATCCCGGACATGGACCTGCTGCCCCCGCACATCCGCACCTGGCTGGAGAGCGCCTACGGGCACGGCATCGCCGACATCTTCCTCTACGTCGCGCCGATCGCGTTCCTGGCGTTCATCGTCACGATCTTCATCAAGGAGGTTCCGCTGCGTACGTCCGGAGCCCTCGAGCAGGCCGCCAGCGAGGCCCAGGGCGCGGGTGCCCCGGCCCCCGCCGCCGCCCAGCCGGTCCAGGGCCAGGCCCAGGACGAGCGGGTGCCGAGCCTGGTCGGCGCCGGTGAGCCCGTCGGTGACACGCAGACGCAGCCGCTGGCCGCGACCGCGTCCGTCTCGTCCGGGGACGCCCCGGCGCAGGCCGTCGGCGGTGGCGTCCCGGTCCGCGGCTTCGTCCGCGGCGCCGAGTCCGCCCCGGTCGCCCGGGCCGCGGTCACGCTGATCTCCCTCGGCGGACGGCAGCTCGGCCGCGCGGTCGCCCAGGGCGACGGCTCGTACGGGATCGACGCCCCCGGCGCCGGCTCCTACGTGCTGATCGCCTCGGCCGACGGCTACCAGCCGCAGGCCTCCACCGTCGTCGTCGGCGAGGAGCCGGTCGCGTACGACATCCTGCTCAGCGGCACCAGCGGCCTGAGCGGTGTGGTCAAGGCCGCGGAGACCAAGGCCGCCGTCGTCGGCGCCATGGTCATCGTGACCGACGTCCGCGGTGACGTCCTCGCCACCGGGCTCTCCGGTGAGGACGGCGAGTTCACCTTCGCCGAGCTGGTGCCGGGCGCCGTGACCGTCGCGGTGAACGCCGCCGGACACCGGCCGCTCGCGCTGCCCGTCGAGGTCGGCGGCACGGGTGTCACCCGCGTCGAGATCGAGCTGAACGCCGGTTCGCAGGTGCAGGGCACCGTGCGCGCCGGGGGCCGCTCCCTGAACGACGCCCGGGTCACGCTCATCGACGCCGCGGGCAACGTCGTGGCGACGTCCACCACCGGTGAGGACGGCGCGTACGCCTTCACCGACCTGGACAGCGGCGACTACACGGTCATCGCGACCGGCTACCCGCCGGTGGCCACGCACCTCAGTGTGCAGGGCAGTGGCGTCGACGGCCACGACATCGAACTCTCGCACCCCGGCGAGTAGTTCGCGCAGTCCCCGGACCGGGCGGCCCGCGCTTCGAGCGGAGACACGGGCCTCCCGGACCGGTGGTGGGAGATGGGCCCCGGACCCGGTGGCGTCGTCAACGGCAGGGGACGGCCGAGACGTCACGGTCCGGGGCCCGTCCGCGTCCGCGACCACCTTGATTTCCTTACGTGTGTGAGTACTTGAGCTAGGAGTTGTGACTGATGGGACTGAGTGCGCGGATCCGTACGCGGGACGGCTGGGCCCTGCCGCACGCCGTCGTCACGGTGACCGACATGACCGGCGCGCAGGTGCTGCGGGCCGAGGCCGACGACGAGGGGGCCGTGCACGACGCGTCGGTCCTCACCCCCGGCCCGTACACCGTGATCGTGACGGCGGTCGGATACGCCCCCGCGGCCTCGACCGCGCTGGTGACGGCGACCGGCCGCGCCGAGGTGGGCACGGTCGTGCTCGCGCGGCAGGGCGGCGCCGAGCTGCCGCCGCCCGGACCGTGGACCGTCGACCCGGTCCACTCCACCGTCGCGGCGACCGCGCAGCACCTGGGCATCACCAGCGTGCACGGCCGGTTCACCGACTTCACCGCCCGTATCGACATCGCGCAGGACGTGGAGAAGTCCCGCGTCGAGGCCGTGATCAAGGCCGCGTCGATCGACACCGGCAACGGCATGCGCGACGGCCACCTGAAGTCGCCGGACTTCCTGGACGTCGAGCAGTACCCGGAGATCACCTACAGGAGCACCGGGCTCACTCCCGCGGGCCCCGACCGCTGGACCGTCCACGGCGAGCTGAGCCTGCACGGCGTCGTCCGCCAGGTCGACCTCGACCTCAGCTACCTCGGCACCGGCGCCGACCCCTGGGGCGGCACCCGCGCCGCGTTCAAGGCGACGGCCGAACTGAAGCGCGAGGACTTCGCGATGAACTACAACCAGGTCGTCCAGGCCGGCATCGCGGCGATCGGCGCGACGCTCAAGGTGGAGCTCGACATCCAGGCGGTCCAGGGCGACGCCCTCCCGCAGGTCTAGAGCGGCACCGAGTACGGGGGGTCAGCCGGGGAGGCGTGCGGTGAAGTCGCCCCGGCGTGGCGGCACGCCGCCCACCTGCGTCACGATCCGGGCGCACAGGTCGCGCAGCTTGACGTTCTCCTCCTGCGAGCGGCGGCGCAGCAGGCCGAGCGCGGCGTCCGCGTCGCACCGGCGCCGCGCCATCACGATGCCGATGGCCTGGTCGATGACGCCGCGCGAGAGCATCGCCGTGCGCAGGTCGAGGCCGACCTCGCGCTCGTGCTCGATCCGCAGCGCCACCGCCACGGCGCCGGACGCCTGTGCGGCGAGCTTGCGGGCGCTCTCGCGCCGGTCGCGGAACGCGTCGCGGGTGCGCGCGTAGAAGTTGAGGGCGCCGTAGACGCCGTGGTTCAGGGTGAGCGGCAGGGCCAGCATGGACCGGATGCCGCACTGCCACGCCTCGGCGGGGAACGGCCCCCAGCGCTGTTCGGTCGCGAGGTCGGGGGTGTGCTGCTCGACGCACTCGCGGGCGGCCGTCACGCACGGGCCGGTGTCGGCCTCGTACTGCAGCTCGTCGAGCCCGCTCACCACGCCTTCGCTCGCCGCGACGGTGCGCAGCCTGCGGGCGCGGTGCAGCGTGACGCTGCACCCGCCGGGCCGCACGACCTGCGCCGCCCGCACGGTGAGTTCCTGGAGGAACCCGTCGAGGCCGTCGCACTCGGCCAGCGCCCGGTAGAGGGCGCCGGTGTCCAGCGTCCGCGCGTCGGGCCGACCGTCTTCCGAATCAGGGACCGGGAATTCGGCAGGATTGGTCATTTCCTACAAGTGTCCCGGAATCGAGCGCTCACGCCTCCCGGGGCGGCGCCGCGGCGTCCACGTACCGCTGCGCCAACTCCCTGAGCTTTATGTTCTGCTGCTGCGACGCCCGTACGAGATGGTCGAACGCCTCGGCCGCGTCGACGCCCTCACGGGCCATCAGGAGGCCGGTGGCCCGGCCGATGAGGTCCCGGGTGCGCATGGCCTCCGTGAGCTGTTCCTGCACGGTGGCGGAGTCGTGCGCGATGGAGACGTGCGCCGCGAGCATCCGGCCGACGCGCAGGCTGCGCTCGTCATGGGCGCCCGGCTTGCGCCCGTACAGCACGAGCGCCGTCAACTGCCGCCGCTCCGCGCGCAGCCGCAGCGCGAGCACACAGCCCACCCCGAGGACGGGCAGGGACTGCCCCGCCCCCTTGATCTCCGCGGTGTCCTCCAGGACCGCGACGGGCGCCTCCCACAGCCGCTCCCAGAAGGCCCGGTGGCCCGGCATCCCGGTCAGCGCCTGGGCGCTGCGCGCCACGTCGTCGCTCCAGGCCACCGACTCCGGTACGAGGTCCCGCCCGACCGTGACGATGCCGGCGTGGTCCGCCCCGGGCACCAGGTGCACGGCGAGACGAACAGCGGTGCGCAGAGTGGCACGCGGGTTCGTCTGCTCGTGGAGCTGACGAGCTGCCACGGTGAATGCCTCGGCCAGCCGGAAATCGGCAGCAGAAGACGGCGGAACTTCGGGAAAACTTGGCGCAACCACCACGAACCTCTTCAGCGAGCATGACCGTACGGCCATGCGCGGGGAGAGCTCCGCAGCACATTCCCGACTGCGAGCGCAGGACGGACAGAACTCTAGCCGTTTCCCTTGGAAGAAGTGGATTTGGCAAGGAGAGCGACGCGGAGCCCCCATGGGTGGTGCAATGGAAGCCGGGTCAGGAAGCGGCTCGTCGTCCACCGACCGACCACGAGACCGGTCTGGCAGGTGTGCCCTGTGGCCACTCCCCTCCATCTCTCACCCCTCGACATCGCCGAGCGCACCGTCATCACGTTCCCGGCGGAGATCGACCTCGGCAACGCCCCGGTCCTGCTCACCGAGGCCTGCACCCTGGCCGACGAGCGGGCCGAGTCCAGCCGCGCGTTCGTCCTGGACCTGACCGGCACCACGTTCCTGGACTCGCAGGGGGTGCGCCTCCTCCTCGACCTGCGCCGCTATCTGCGGCTCTACGGCGCCTCGATGCGGGTGGCGGCCCCGCCCGACGGGGCGGCGCGGCGCGTACTGACCCTGTCGCAGGTCCGGCGGGACGTGCCGATGCACGACAGCGTGGAGGAGGCGTTACGGGCGTGCGAGGGGTAAGCCCCGGCACAGGCAGGGCGTGCGGGGCGGCGCAGGCCGGGCGCGAGGGTGCGGCATAGGTCGGGCGCGCGAGGGTGCGGCATAGGCTGGGCGCATGGCTTCGAACATCGCGACGAACACCCGCGTCTCCCTCGACGAGCTGCTCGACTTCGTACGCCCCCGCCACCGCGCCCTCCTGATCACCGCCCGCGCCGACGGCACCCCGCAGGCGTCCCCGCTGACCTGCGGCGTCGACGACTCCGGGCGGATCGTCGTCTCCACCTACCCGGAGCGCGCCAAGACGCGCAACGCCAAGCGGAACCCGCGCGTCAGCGTCCTTGTCCTCAGCGACGAGTGGAACGGTCCCTGGGTCCAGGTCGACGGCACCGCTGAGGTCATCGACGCGCCGGACTCGGTCGAGCCGCTCGTGGAGTACTTCCGCAACATCTCCGGCGAGCACCCGGACTGGGACGAGTACCGCGCGGCGATGGTCAAGCAGGGCAAGTCGATCATCCGCGTCACGCCGGAGAGGTGGGGGCCGATCGCGACGGGCGGCTTCCCCGCACGGCTCGCCGAGGAGAGCTGAGCCGCACCCCGGGTCAGGGCGTCCGCGCGGCGACCAGCGCCTCGATGCCCGCGACCAGCAGGTCCAGGGCGACCTGGAAGTCCGCGTCGCGCATCTCCTCGACCGTCCGGCTGCCCGCCTCCGCCGCCATCTGCTCCGCGTGCCGGAAGTCCTCGGCCATCTCCTCCGGCACCCGGAACGCCGCCATCGCCTCATGGAAGTAGTCGTCCTGGGACATGCCCGCCTCCGCGCACCGCTGCCGGAAGTGGCCCTCGATCGTGCCGTAGCCGTACACGAACTGGAAGACGGAGGCGATGGCGCCGCGCTGCGCGGCGAACGGCAGCCCGGTGGCGGCGATGACGCGCTGGACGGCGCGCGCGAACCGCAGCGAGTTCGGGCCGATGTTGAGGTAGTTGCCGATCTGCGGTGACACCCACGGGTGACCCACCATCAGGGCGCGGTAGCCGGCGGCCAGCCCCCGCAGATGCACCCGCCAGTCCCCGGCGTCCACGTCCTCGGGCCCCGGCACCTCCAGCTCGCCGAAGACCCGGTCCAGGGCGAGTTCGAGCAGGTCGTCCTTGGTGTCGACGTACCAGTAGACGGACATCGCGGTCACCCCGAGCTCGGCCGCGAGGCGCCGCATGGAGAACTTGGCGAGCCCCTCCGCGTCGAGCAGCCGCACACTGGCCTCGGTGATGCGGTCCCGGTCGAGGCCGCTCGGCTGCTCGCTGCGCCTGGTGCGCGGGGTCTTGACCGCGGGCTCCTCCAGCCAGACGCTCATCCGCCGCGCTGCCTTCGCCATGGCGCACCCTCCCAGAAGTCGCTCGTACGCGGACGAGGACGGGCGCACCCGAGGAGACCCGGAATCCGCCCGTCCGCCCGCCCTGATGCTATGCGGAAGCCACCACCCGCTATACGGAAGCGGTGGTCACCGCTGAGTCTGCCCTCTCCGCGCGGCGCAACAACGCGGCGGCGAGCAGTCCGCCCACGAGCACGGCGACGGCCCCCACCAACTGGCTGGTCTCCAGGCCCGAGGAGAACGCGTCGGAGATCCGGGCCCGCTCCGCGTCCGACGTCGCCGCCGCGAGCGCCGCGGGCAGCGAGGCGGCGGAGACCGAGACGAGCGCGGCGAACCGGGCGTTGAGGACCGCGCCGAGCACGGCGACGCCGAGGCCGTTGCCGAACTCCGCGAGCGTGCCGTTGACGCCCGCGCCGACGCCCGCCTTCTCCGGCGGGATCGCGCTCATGATGGCGTTGGCCATGGCCGGCATCGCGAGGGCGATCCCGGCGCCCATGATGATCAGGCCCGCCAGCATGCCGCCGTAGCTGTCCCCGCCGAGCAGGGCGATCGCCGCGAGCCCGGCCGCCAGGCACGTCATGCCGGACGCGATGGTCAGCGGCGTACCGAGCTTGGGCAGCAACCGCGCTCCGATACCGGTGAGGTTCAGCGCCACGACGGTCAGCGCGAGCGGCGCGGTGCGCAGCCCCGCCTCCAGCGGCCCGTACCCGAGCACGAACTGGAGGTGCTGCGTGAGCAGGAACAACGACCCGCCCATGCCGAACGCGACGAGGATCGCCCCGGCCACCGCGCCCGTGAACTTCTGGTTCCGGAAGAAGTGCATGTCGAGCATCGGGTACGGGATGCGCAGCTCCCACACCACGAAGGCGCCCATGATCACGACACCGACGGCGGCGGAGACAAGCGTGGTGGCGGAGGTCCACCCCTCGTCGGGCCCGGAGATGATGGCGTAGACGACCCCCGTCATACCGATCGTGGACAGGACGGCGCCGAGCAGGTCCGGCCGGTCGCCGCGCGGGTTCTTCGACTCCGGTACGAGGACGAGCACGGCGACGAGCCCGATCACCGCGACGGGAATGTTGATCAGGAAGATCGCGCCCCACCAGAAGTGGTCGAGCATGAACCCGCCGAGCAGCGGCCCGACGGCGAACCCGAGCGAGTTGACCGTCGCCCACAGCCCGATCGCCTTCACGCGCTCGGCGTCGTCGAAGACCTGCACGATGACGGCGAGCGTCGTGGTCATCAGGAGCGCGCCGCCGACGCCCATCCCCGCGCGGGCGCCGATCAACTGCCCGGTGGACTGGGCGAGCCCGGCGACCAGCGACCCCGCCCCGAACAGGACGAGCCCCGCCGCCAGCATCTTCTTGCGCCCGTACCGGTCGGCGGTGCTGCCCGCGGTGAGCAGCAGGCCCGACTGC